>NZ_CP110111.1:1929000-2261000 GCF_025960285.1 Sphingomonas sp. R1
ACAGCGGCACGAACACGATCGACTGCAGGATATAATAGGTCAGCGTCAGTCGCCCCGGCGACGCCAGCGGCCGCACCAGCCAGCGCGCGCGGCTATCGTAGAGCGCGATCACCAGCAGCGCCCAGAAGGCAGTGCCGGCGAGATCCAGCCACAGGTTGATCAATGCCCAGAACGCCCGGCCCGCCCCCGGTCCCAGGCCCTGCGCCATGAACGCCTCGCGCAGCGGCTCGCGGGCAAGAAACAGTGCGACGGCGAGCACCGCCGCGCCCGGCAGCGCCCAGGCACGCCATCGGCGGCTCTCGCCCAGGTTGCCGAAGAAGTTGGTCCGCCCCAGCACCAGCCCAAGCAAATACAGGCCGAGGATCTGCACCATCCGGCCATATTCGAGGAAGAACCAGTATTTGGACTGTTGCCCGGCCCAGAGGTTGACCCGCAGCACCTGCCACAGATCGCCGCTGAGATAGATCGGCATTCCGGGATCGACGGAGGACAGCGCCGGCCCATTGGCCCAGGCCGCACCGCTTGCGCCGGCGATCAGCTGCACGATCAGCGACGGCCCGACCAGACAGAAGGCCGCGCCCGCCAGCAGCACCGCGTTGCTGCGCACCCGATGGAACAGCAGCAGGAGGAAGCCGATCGCGGCCAGCGTCTGCATGATGTCGCCGCGATAGACCAGCGAATGCAGGAAGCCGATTCCCTCCAGGATCAGCAGGCGCCAGGCGAAACGCGCCGTAAAATCCTGCCCGCGCTGCGCGGCTCGATACATCAGGATGAAGAAACTGAATCCGAAACACAGTGCGAGCAGCGAAAAGCTCTTGCCCATGAACAGGGCGAACACTGTTTCCGTGATCCAGCCGGGTTTCTCTCCCGCCCAGAACAGTTCATAACTTTCGATGACGTGCACCAGGAACAACGCCATCAATGCGAACCCGCGCAACACGTCCACGACATCGAGCCGGGCAGGGTTCTGGCGGGCGGGGGCATGGGGTTCTCGCATCGGCATCCTTGGCGGGCGATCCGGGCCGCCATCCCCAAGGCTGCCTTCACCGCTATCAGCTATGCACGATACAGGCCTCATTTACGTCTTCTTTGTCCGACAGGCGTAGCCACGCCACCATGGTTAGCGCGCGTATCCGCCGTCTGCTGAGCATCGCGTTGTTCGCGCTGCTGTCATGCATCGTGCGACCGGCACATGCCCAAGCAGGCGTTGCCGGTCAACCACTTGGCGTCTGTGTGCTCCGCGATACCGGACAGGCTGCGGACACCCTTTTGCGACACCCCGACCGTTTCGACTGCACAACGCCGCAACACCGATTCGGTGCTGGCACCTATTGGGCGATCACCACCGTCGCCGATCGGCGATCCACCTTCCTGACGCCGCTGGTGCTGCGCTTCGCCAGCCTGTGGCAGGGCCGCAGCACGGTCTATTTCCTCTATGCGGACGGCGCGGTCCGGCGATGGGAAAGCGATGCACGCGGACTAGCCCCGTTGATCCAGCTCGGCGCTGTCGCGCAGCTGCCGGTGCCGGTGCGCGATCCGGCGCTGGTCCGGATACTCTTGCATGTCGAGGATGCGGCCAATCTGCGCGGGGTGATGCTGGGCGTCCGCCTCGCCACCCTCGCGGAGGGCGACGCCGCCAATCTCGTGCTGGCCGCGCTCTACGCCTTCTTCGCGGGCGTCGCCTTTGCGCTGATCGTCTATAATTTCGCCCTTTGGTGTGCGATGCGCCACCGGTTCCAGCTGCACTATTGCATGCTGCTCACCGCGCTTCTGGGCTATACCGTCAGCTCGTCCGGCGCGCTTGCCTGGGCGGCGCCGATCCTCGCCAACAATGATCGCATCCGGTTCAACTATCTCTTCGTGGGCCTCGCCGGCGGCGCAGCGGCGCTGTTCACCCGCAGCTTCTTCGAGGAAAAGGCGCTGCCGCGCTGGTTGGACCGGGCCAGCCAGATCGTCGCGATGGCGGTGCCGCTCTCGGCGCTCGCGGTGGTGGTGCTGGGCGCCGCCGACCTCCGCTATGCGGATCTGCTCTACACGCTGGCCTTTGGCGGACTGATCGCCATCATCGTCCCGACGCTGTGGAGCGCGTGGCGGCTGGGCTCGCGCTTTCTGTGGCTGTTCGCCATCGCGTGGAGCGCACCGATCCTGCTCGCCTGCGTGCGGGTGCTGGCCGCGATGCACCTGCTGCCCTGGAATTTCTGGATCGACAATTCCACCATCCTGTCGATCGGCACGGAGGCGCTGGTCTCGTCGCTAGCGGTTGCCTATCGCATCAAGTTCCTGCGCGACGAACGCGACGCAGCGCTCACCCGCGAGATGCTGGCCCGCGAGCTGGCCGACATCGACCCGCTCACCGGCCTGCTCAATCGCCGCGCGTTCCTGCAGCGCGCGATCGGACGCACCGCCCCGCAGCAACTCCTGCTGATCGACATCGACCATTTCAAGCGCGTGAACGAGACGCTGGGGCATGACGGCGGCGACGACGTGCTTCGCCTGTTCGCCCGCGCGCTGCGCACTGCCGCACCCGATCCCGTGCTGGTCGCCCGCATGGGCGGCGAGGAATTCGCGCTGCTCACCCCGGCGGATGCACACATCGAGGCGGAGGCGCTGCTCGCCATGCTGCGCAAGATCCGCATGCCGTTCGACCTCACCATCACCGCGAGCATTGGCACCTGCACCGGGTCGCTGGCCACGGAGATCGACTGGAAGGCGCTGTATCGCTGCGCCGACAGCGCATTGTTCGACGCCAAGGCCGCCGGTCGCGACCGGGTTCGCGCCTCGCTGCTCGGCACGGCCTGAGCTTGTACCGGATCCGCAACGCGTGTAGGGTCCGGGCCAGGGAGAAAAGTCTGCATGTCGCGTTTCCAGCGCCTGGTGCTCGTCGCAGGGGTCATTGCACTGGCGCTTGTTGTGGTGCGTCCGCAGCGCCCGCATGCCGATCTCGCGATTCTCACCCACCGCGCCGGCGATTCGGCGCCCCAGCAGGTGCATGCCGCGATCGACCTCGGCATTCTCGCCGTCTCGGTGCTCGTCACCTGGAGCCGCCAGCTCGCGCGCTAACCCGCCGCGAAACCCATAGGGAATATCGTCGTAGAGACGGAGCGCAAGGCCTGCGCGACGAAGGTGTCGCGCGTGCCGAAAAGCACGCTTGCATGCCAAAACCCGCTTGCTTACACTGATGTCAATGACAAAGCCCGAAATGGTCTGGAAGACCGCCTATCGGCATCCAGGAGAGTGGGATCGCAGCTACGCGCCGCGGTCCATGGTAGACCTGTTCGAGGAGAGCGCGGCGGCCCATCCGCACGCCCCGCTGCTCGATTTCATGGGTCGCATCTACAGCTATGGCGAGGTGCTGGACGGCGCCAACCGCGTTGCCTGCGGGCTGCGCGCGCTGGGCTATGGAGCGGGCGACCGCATCGGTCTGTTCCTGCCCAACGTGCCGCATTACGTGGCGGCCTATTACGGCATCCTCAAGCTCGGCGCGACGGTGGTGAATTTCTCGCCGCTCTACTCGGTCGACGAGCTCGCCGCGCAGGTCGCCGACTCGGGCACCCGGCTGCTGTTTACCCTGTCGGCCACCGCGCTGCTCCCCACCGCGCTCAAGGTGCTGGAAAAGAGCGATCTGGAGCGGCTGGTCGTCGGCTCGGTGGCGGGCGCCCTGCCCACCGCCAAGTCGCTCTTTTACCAGCTGTTCCGCGGCAGCGAGGTGACCGCCCGCCCGCATGATCCGCGCATTCTTGCCTTCTCCAAGCTGATCGCCAACAAGGGCGATTGCGCACGCCCGAACCTTGATCCCGAGCGCGATGTCGCGCTGATCCAATATACCGGCGGCACCACCGGCACGCCCAAGGGCGCGGTGCTCACCCACCAGAATCTCTCGGCAAATGCCCGGCAGGTGTCCGAACTCGACCCTGAACTCGGCCAGGCCGAGGATTCGGTGCTTGGCGTGCTGCCCTTCTTCCACGTCTTCGCCAACACTTGCGTGCTCAACCGCACGGTGATCACCGGCGGCAAGATCGTGATGCTGCCGCGCTTCAACGCGCAGCAGGTGCTCACCGAGCTGCGCCGCACCAAGCCCCGCTCGCTGCCCGGCGTGCCGACCATGTACCAGGCGCTCCTCGACGCGCCGGGCATGAAGCCTTCCGACTTCTCGTCGCTGCGCTTCTGCATCTCGGGCGGCGCGCCGCTGCCCGAGCAGCTCAAGCTCAACTGGGAATCGATCACCGGCGCGCACATCATCGAAGGCTATGGCCTGTCGGAAAGCTCTGGCGTGGTCTCGGCCAATCCCTATGTCGGGCTCAACAAGAGCGGCACGATCGGCCAGCCGATCGCCGGCACGCGCGTACGGCTGGTCGACAAGGAAGACCCCCGCAAGCCCGCCCCCGATGGCGAACCCGGCGAGATCGTCGTCAAGGGGCCGCAGATCATGCAGGGCTATTGGAACCGTCCCGAGGCCGATGTCGGCACCTTCGTCGACGATCACTGGCTGCGTACCGGCGATGTCGGGATCATCGACGAGGATGGCTATATCCACATCGTCGACCGGCTGAAGGACATGATCGCGGTCGGCGGGTTCAAGGTATTCCCCAGCCAGATCGAGGCGGTGCTCTACACCCATCCCGCGGTGAAGGAGACGCTCGTCCTCGGTCTGCCCGATCCCTATCATGGCGAGCTGCCGCACGCCTATGTCGCGCTCAACGACGGCATGACCGCGGACGCCAAGGAGATGTGCGGCTGGCTGAACGCGCAGCTCGGCAAGCATGAGCGCGTGAAGGAAGTGGTGATCCGCGACAGCCTGCCCAAGACGATGATCGGCAAGCTGAGCCGCAAGGACCTGCTGGCCGAGGTGAAGGCGGGGCGGTGATTTCCGTCTCAAGCCCCTCCTCCCAGGAGGAGGGGCCAAGAAGACGGCGCCCTCAATCCCCCGGCTTGCCGGCGCCGAACATCACCGCCTTCAGGTTCATGAACTCGTGCAGCCCCCAGGGCCCGAGCTCACGCCCATGGCCGGAAAGCTTCACGCCGCCGAACGGCGCCTCCGGCACCGAAGCGAGCAACGCGTTCACTGCGGTCATTCCCGCTTCGATGTCGCGGGCGAAGCGCTCGATCTCGCCCTCGTCCTGCGTCCATACCGACGAGCCGAGGCCGTACGGCACGTCGTTCGCCAGCGCGATCGCTTCGTCGATATCGGCGACCTTGTAGACCGCTGCGACCGGCCCGAAGATTTCCTCCTTGGCGACATGGCTCTCGGGATCGAGATCGACCAGCACGCCGGGGGTCATCCAGGCGCCTTCCCGCTCGATCTTCGTGCCGCCCGTCAGCAGCCTGGCGCCAGCGCCCTGCGCCTTCGCCACCTGCTCCAGCACCGTATCGCGCTGCTGGACGCTGGAAAGCGGGCCCATCACCGTTTCCGTGTCCATCGGATCGCCGATCTTCACCGCTTCCATGCCGGCGACGAACTTGTCGAGAAAGGCATCGTACACCTCGGCATGGACGATCATCCGCTTCGAGCAGATGCAGCTCTGCCCCGCATTCTGGACGCGCGCGCTCACTGCGGTCTTCGCCGCTGCATCAAGATCGGCCGAGGGCATGACGATGAACGGATCGGAGCCGCCCAGCTCCAGCACCACCTTCTTGAGCGCACGGCCCGCGGCCTCCGCCACCTTGGCGCCCGCGCCTTCGGAGCCGGTCAGCGTCACCGCCACCACCCGCCTGTCGGCGATGATCGCATCGACCTTGTCCGACCTGATCGCAAGGTTCTGGAACAACCCCTCGGGTGCGCCCGCTTGCCGGGCCATGTCCTCCATCGCCGCCGCGCAGCCCTGCACCGACGAAGCGTGCTTGAGCAGCGCGACATTGCCCGCAAGGATGGTCGGAGCCAGGAACCGCACCGCCTGCCAATAGGGGAAGTTCCACGGCATCACCGCCAGGACCGGCCCCAGCGGCAGCCAGCGCGCCACGGCATGGCCGCTTGGCGTCTTGACCGTCGTCGGTTCCAGATAGGCCGGGCCCTGCTCGGCATAATGGCGGAAGCCGGAGATGCATTTCCCCACTTCGGCGATGCCGGCGGTGATCGTCTTGCCCATCTCGCGCACCGCCAGCTCGGCGAGGTGCTGCTTGTTGGCTTCCCAGGTGTCGGCGATCTTGCCCAGCAGCGCGGTGCGGACCTCGATCGACGTCTCCCGCCACTGCCGGTACCCGGAAGCGGCCCGTGCGAGGGCTGCCTCGATCCCGGCATCGTCGAGTTCCGCAATGCGATCGACCGTCTCGCCGGTCGCCGGGTTGATGATTTCGAACATCTGCAAGTCTCCTTCGCCTGCCCAACGCCGCGCTAGGCGCAGGGTGCCGCCCGGGCAATCGACACGCGCGCAAATAGTCGGCTTGCCAAGGCCGGGGCGCCGACGCAGGTTCCCCCCACGACATTCGGGGGAACCTCATACCATGCGCCTCGCCGCCATCGCCCTGCTCCTCGGCACCGCCCTGCCCGCGACCGCCCTCGCCCAGGATGGGCCCAGTCGCCTGTTTTCCGGCAGCGACCTGTTCGCGCTGGAGCAGGCGAGCGATCCCCAGATCAGCCCGGACGGCAGCAAGGTCGTTTATGTGCGCCAATCGGCCGACATCATGACCGATCGCGGTCGCGCCAGCATCTGGCTGGTCGACGTGAAGACCGGCGAGCAGGTTCCGCTCGTCACCGGCTCCGGATCGCACAGCCAGCCGCGCTGGTCGCCCGACGGCTCCCGCCTCGCCTATGTCTCGAGCGCCGAGGGCGGCGCGCCGCAGCTGTTCGTCCGCTGGCTGGCGACCGGTGCCACCGCGCGCGTGACCGGCCTGCCGGAGAGCCCGCAGGCGATCAGCTGGTCACCCGATGGCAAGCAGATCGCCTACACGATGACGGTGCCCGGCGACGGCATGAAGCTGGGCAGCCAGCCGCCAAAGCCGGAGGGCGCAAAATGGGCCGAGCCGCTGGAGGTGATCGACCGCGTGACCTATCGCGCCGATGGCGGCGGCTATCTGAAGCCGGGCGCGGACCACCTCTTCGTCGTGTCGGCCGATGGCGGCGCGCCGCGCCAGGTCACCTTCGGCACCGTCGACGATGCCGGCCCGCTCGTCTGGTCGAACGATGGCCGGACGATCTTCTTCTCCAGCAATCGCCGCAAGGATTGGGAGCGCGAGCCTAACGATAGCGAGATCTATGCGGTCGACGTGGCCTCGGGCACCCTCACCCCGCTGACCAAGCGCTACGGCCCCGATGCCGCACCCGTGCTGTCGCCCGACGGGGCACGCATCGCCTATCTCGGCTATGACGACACCCGTCGCAGCTTCCAGACCACGCAGCTCTACGTGATGAACCGCGACGGCACCGGCAGTCGCTCGCTGACGGCCGCGCTCGATCGCGATATCGATACGGCGGTCTGGGCGAAGGACGGCCGCAGCCTGTTCGTTTCCTATGACGATCACGGCCGCAAGCTGGTCGCGCGGGTCGGACTTGACGGCAAGGTGACCACGGTCGCCACCGGACTGACCGGCGGGGGGCTGGACCGGCCCTATACCGGCGGCAGCTTCAGCGTCTCGGGCGCCGGGACGATCGCCTATACCGGCGGCGATGCGCTGCATCCGGCCGACATCTATGTAAACGGCCGCCGCCTCACCCGGCTCAACGACAACGTGCTGGCGGCCAAGACGCTTGCGCCGGCCACCCCGCTTGCGGTGACCGCGCCCGACGGCCGCAAGATCGACGCCTGGCTGGTCACCCCGCCGGGGGTGAAGCCGGGCACCCGCGTGCCGACGATCCTCGAGATCCATGGCGGCCCGCACACTGCCTATGGACCGGGCTTCTCCACCGACTATCAACTTTACGCAGCGCACGGCTATGCGGTGCTCTACACCAATCCGCGCGGCAGCACGTCCTATGGCGAGGAATTCGCCGACCTGATCGACAAGAAATATCCGGGCGACGACTATGGCGACCTCATGGCTGCCGTGGACGCCGCGATCGCCGCGGGCGTCGCCGATCCCGACAACCTCTTCGTCACCGGTGGATCGGGCGGCGGCGTGCTCACCGCCTGGATCGTCGGCAAGAACGACCGCTTCAAGGCCGCCGCCACGCAGAAGCCGGTGATCAACTGGATCAGCGAGGCGCTGACCATGGACGCTACCGGCTTCACCTCGCGCTACTGGTTCGCCAAGCAGCCCTGGGAAGACCCGATGAGCTACTGGAACCGCTCGCCGCTCAGCCTGGTCGGCAACGTCAAGACGCCGACGCTCGTGGTGGTCGGCAGCGAGGATTACCGCACGCCGGTAAGCGAATCGGAGCAATATTATGCCGCGCTCCAGATCCGCGGCGTGCCGACCGCGCTGGTGAAGGTGCCCGGCGCCAGCCATGGCGGCTTCACCGCGCGGCCCAGCCAGTCGGCGGCCAAGGCGGCGGCGATCCTCGCCTGGTTCGATCGCTACCGCACCGGGGCCAAGCCCGCCGGCCAGTAAATACATGTTGGGGCCCGGTTGCCATCGGGCCCCGCCCTGCCGCATAGCGGCACCATGGCTACCCAAGCAGACATCACGGCGCTCTCCTTCGAAGAGGCGCTGAAGGAACTGGAGAAGATCGTGAGCCGGCTGGAGAGCGGGGAAGCGGCGCTGCAGGAGGCGATCGACCTTTATGAGCGCGGCGACCAGCTGCGCCGGCAATGCGCGGCACGCCTTGATGCGGCCCAGGCGCGGATCGAGGCGATCCGTACCGATGCCGATGGCCGCGCCGCCGGCACCACGCCCTTCGCGGCCGGCTGAGGCGTGGCGAGCGTGCCCCATGCCTCGCTTCCGCTCGAAGCGGCGCTGCGCCAGGTCGCGGCCGAGATCGACGCCCAGTTCGACCGGCTGCTGGAGGTGCCGGAAGATCCCCGCGCCGACCTTTATCGCGCGATGCGCCACGCCGCGATCGGCGGCGGCAAGCGGCTGCGGCCGCTGCTGGTGTTCGCCACCGCGCAGCTGTTCGCGGTCGACAAGAGCTGCGCCGCGCGGGTCGCGACCGCACTCGAATGCATCCATGTCTATTCGCTGATCCATGACGATCTGCCGGCGATGGACGATGACGACATGCGCCGCGGCAAGCCGACGGTGCACAAGGCCTTTGACGAGGCGACCGCAATCCTGGCGGGCGACTGCCTGCACGATCTCGCCTTCGAACTGCTGGCAAGCGAGACCACGCATGCCGATCCGTTCGTGCGCGTCGAGCTGATTTCCGAGCTTGCGCGCTCCTCGGGTCCCGCGGGCATGGCCGGCGGCCAGATGATGGACCTGGAAGCGGAGAAGGCCAGCTTCGACCTCGCCACCGTCACCCGGCTGCAGGCAATGAAGACCGGCGCCCTGATCTCGTGCGCGGTCGAATGCGGCGCAATCCTCGGCCGCGTGCCGCACGAAGGTCGCACAGGCCTGCGGGGCTATGCCCGCGACATCGGCCTTGCCTTCCAGATCGTCGACGACATCCTCGACGCCGAGGGCGACGAGGCGGTGGTCGGCAAGAAGCTGGGCAAGGACGGCGCAGCCGGCAAGGAGACCTTCCTGTCGCTGCTCGGCATTGATCGCGCGCGCGAACAGGCGCGGATGCTGGTCGATCAGGCCATCGCGCATCTCCACGCCTATGGCCCCGAGGCCGATCTGCTGCGCGACGTGGCGCGCTTCACGCTCGAACGCGATCGCTAAGGGCGAAGGGGAGAACCCGCATGCACAGCCGTATCGGGGTCTATCCCGGCACCTTCGATCCGATCACCCGCGGACATATGGACATCATCCGGCGCGGCGCGAAGCTGGTCGATCGGCTGGTGATCGGCGTGACGACCAATCCGTCCAAGTCTCCGATGTTCACCGTGGAGGAACGCATGGCGATGGTCCGGCGCGAGGTCGAGGATCTCGGGGGATCGATCGAGGTGGTCAGCTTCGATTCGCTGCTGATGGACTTTGCCGAGCGCGAGCGCGCCAGCGTGATCGTCCGCGGCCTGCGCGCGGTGGCGGACTTCGAATACGAATATCAGATGGCGGGCATGAATCAGCAGATCAACGACCGGATCGAGACGGTCTTCCTGATGGCCGATGTCTCGCTCCAGCCGATCGCCAGCCGGCTGGTCAAGGAAATCGCGCTCTATGGCGGCCCGATCCACCGCTTCGTCACCCCCGCCGTGGAGGCCGATGTCGCCGCCCGCGTCGAGGCGCTCGGGCGCAAGGGCGGGAACTGAGCGCGCCGTCACGCACCGGGCTTTGCGCTGCCCGGGGATTGCGGTAGAGCCGCGCATTCACCAGAAAACGAGTGGGAAGTTCGATGCGTTTCCTAGCCACGATGGCCGCCCTGGCCGCCACGCTGTTCGCCGTGCCGGCATTGGCCCAGGGTGGCGGAGGCAAGCCGAAGCCCGTCATCGAGCCGTTCAAGGGCGTCAATGCCGATGCCAACACCCGCCCCGCGGTGCTGGTTCCCGCCGACCCCGAGAATAGCTGGGTGCTCGACCTCTCGACCGGCGGCCGGGTGATCATCCGGCTGCGCCCCGACGTCGCCCCCAAGATGGTCGAGCGGATCAAGACGCTCACCCGCAAGCATTTCTATGACGGCCTGACCTTCCACCGGGTGGTCGACGATCCCTACAACATCGCCCAGGGCGGCGATCCCAAGGGGGACGGCACCGGCGATTCGGATCTGCCCAACGTGCCCGCCGAGTTCAGCTCGCTGCCGCACGTGCGCGGCACCGTCTCCGCCGCCCGCCGCGGCGCGCCGGACAACGCCACCGCCGAGCAGAAGGCCGAGGCGGAGAACAGTGCGAACAGCCAGTTCTTCATCATGATGCAGCCCAAGCTCGCATTCGATCACGACTATACCGTGTTCGGCCGCGTCACCTCGGGCATGGAGTGGGTCGACAAGATCGAGCGCGGCGAGCCGCCGCAGAACCCGACCAAGATCATCCACGCCTATATCCAGTCGGACAATCCCCCGCCCTATCAGCCGCTGGCGCCGGCCGCGCCCGCTGCCGCCGGCCCCATGCTGATCCCGGTCGGCCCGGCCAAGCCTGCCGCGGCCAAGCCCGCTCCGGCGGCGAAGAAGCCGGCGCCCAAGAAGAAGTAATCGCAGCCGCCCCGTGAACGTCGACCTTTTCGATTTCGAGCTCCCGAACGAACGGATCGCGCTCCGCCCCGCGTCCCCGCGCGACTCCGCCCGACTGCTCGTGCTGGACGGCGCGGAGACGCGCGACGCGATCGTCGGGGATCTGGCCCAGCAGCTTCGCCCCGGCGATTGCCTGGTGTTCAACGACACCCGCGTGATCCCCGCCCAGCTGGAGGGGACGCGCGGCGAGGCGCGGATCGGCGCGACGCTCCACAAGCGCGAGGGGCCGCGCCGCTGGCGCGCCTTCATCCGCAATGCCAAGCGCCTGCGCGACGGCGATGCGATCATCTTCGGCGCGGACGCGATCGCCATCGCCTCGGACCGCGGCGAGGACGGCAGCTTCGCGCTCGACTTCCAGGGCGACGAGCCAGTCGAGCTGCTGCTGCAGCGCTGCGGCCAGATGCCGCTGCCGCCCTATATCGCCTCCAAGCGACCGACCGACGAGCGCGACGCGGAAGACTATCAGACGATGTTCGCGGCCGAGCCGGGGGCGGTTGCCGCCCCTACCGCCGCGCTGCACTTCACGCCCGCGCTCATGGCATCGCTGGATGCGGCGGGCGTCGGCCACACCACCCTGACGCTGCATGTCGGCGCCGGCACCTTCCTGCCGGTCAAGGCCGAGGACACGACCGAGCACAAGATGCACGCCGAATGGGGCCGCATCACGCCCGAGGTGGCGGACCGCCTCAACGCGGTGCGCGCGGCCGGCAACCGCATCATCGCGGTGGGCACCACCAGCCTGCGCCTGCTCGAAAGCGCGGCGGACGAGAATCGCGTGATCCAGCCCTTCGAGGGCGACACGGCGATCTTCATCACGCCGGGCTATCGCTTCAAGGGCGTCGACGGGCTGGTCACCAACTTCCATCTGCCGCGCTCGACGCTGTTCATGCTGGTATCGGCGCTGATGGGGCTGGACCGCATGCAGGCCGCCTATGCCCATGCGATCGCGACCGGCTACCGCTTCTACAGCTACGGCGATTCCAGCCTGTTGCTGCCGCCCCGGTAACCCCAGCTGACTGCCGCGCCTCGCCTTCGGTTCGGGATCCGCTGGGACTATGCGCTGGCGGCACTGGTGTTGTTCCTCGTCGAGGCGGCGATCGCGATCTGGCTGCACGATCCGATTGTCCGCCCCTATGCGGGAGATAGCTTGGCGGTGGTGCTGGTCTATGCCGCGCTGCGGGCGGTCACGCCGCTACGCGTCCGCCGCGCTGCCCTGCTTGCGACGCTGATCGCCTTCGCCATCGAAATCTTGCAATATTTTCACCTGGTCTATCTGCTCGGCCTGGGCGGATCGCGGATTGCGCAGGCGGTGCTCGGCACCGGATTCGACCTGAACGATTTCGGCGCCTATCTGATCGGGACCGCAGCGATCCTGATCGTCGAAGCCCTCCGCCGCCAACGCCCCTAGGCGCGCAGCCCGCAATGCGGCTATCGCTGGCGAGGCGAACCCGTTCCCGTTCGCGCCCCCTGTATCGATGAGGGTCTGATGCGCCTGTTCCTGTTGCTCGCCGCCTGCACCGCCGCTCTGCCCGCCCTTGCCCAGGACCGTCCCGCGCCCGGCCAGATCACGGTCAACGCACCCGCCGCGCAGCCCCAGGCGACGGTGATCGCCGAGCCGGTGGCGCTGCTGATCGCCGGGTTCGATGCCGATGGCGACGCCCGGGTTACGCGGGCCGAGTTCGACGCCGGCCTGAAGCGCAGCTTCGACAGCGCGGACACCGGCCATGTCGGCGCGCTCGGCTATATCGCCTATTCGGACTGGTCGCTGCGCTGGATGGGTGATCGCAACACCCTGCCCAGCCCGTTCGAGATGGACCGGGACGGCGACAACAAGGTGAGCTGGGCGGAATTCCAGGACCGTTTCGCGCTGATCTGGGCGCGGTTCGACAAGAACCAGGACGGCGTGATCGACCGCAGCGAACTGGTGGCGATCCGGCCGCCCGCGTTCAGCCCGATCGATGGCAAGGGCAAGCGCGGGCGGCGATAATCCGGACGCCCGCCGCGCCCCTGCGAAACCAGGGGCGCGGACCCATGCGGCAGGCCCACCCCGCAACGTTCGCCGCAATGGGCTAGTATCACACGGCAAACGCCCGCTAGAGTCGGCCGCGCATGTCGGGAAATCACGCGCACGGCCATCATCATGGGCATGGCCATTCACATCACGGGCACGGGCATGGCCACAGCCATGGCCATAGCCACGCACCCGCCGATTTCGGTCGGGCCTTCGCGATCGGAACGGCGCTCAACATCGGCTTCGTGCTGATCGAGGGCGGCGCCGGCATCTGGACCGGATCGATGGCGCTGCTGGCCGACGCCGGCCACAATCTTTCCGATGTGCTGGGGCTGCTGATCGCCTGGGTCGGCGCGGAACTGGGCAAGCGGCCCGCGACGCCGCGCTTCACCTATGGCCTGGGCGCGTCGTCGATCCTCGCCGCGCTGGCCAATGCGCTGCTGCTGCTGATCGCGATCGGCGCGATCCTGCTGGAGACGATCCAGCGCCTCGCCGATCCGCCCGCCGTGACACCGATCCCGGTGATGCTGGTCGCGGGTGCGGGGATCGTCGTGAACCTCGGCACCGCGCTGCTCTTCGCGCGCGGCCGCGAGCATGACATCAACATTCGCGGGGCGTACATGCACATGGCTGCCGATGCCGCCGTCTCGGCCGCGGTGGTGCTGGCCGGCGCGCTGATCTGGTGGACCGGGCTGCGCTGGATCGACCCGGCGATCAGCCTCGTCGTCGTCGTGGTGATCCTGGTCGGCACCTGGGGGCTGCTGCGCGAATCGCTGACGATGGTGCTGCAGGCCGTGCCCGATCGCATCGATCTGGCGGCGGTGGAGAGGACGCTGCTCGCCCAGCCCGGCGTCACTCGGGTCCACGATCTCCATGTCTGGCCGATGAGCACCACCGAAGCGGCGCTGACCGCGCATCTGGTGATCCCCGATGGTCATCCAGGTGACGCATTTCTGATTCATCTTCAACAGCTGCTCGCGCACGATTTCCGGATCGGGCACAGCACGGTACAGATTGAGTTGGGCAACGGGGCGGAGTGCCGGATGCATGGAACTGGTAGCGGACATGGCTGACACGGGCGCCATCGCGACCCGACCTCTCGACCTCGTCATCTTCGATTTCGACGGTACGCTGTCCGATAGCGGTGACTGGTTCGTCTCGGTCGCGAATGACCTGGCCGAGCGGTTCCGCTTCCGCAAGATCGCACCGCACGAAGTGGAACTGCTCCGCCGCAAGAGCTCGCGCGAAGTGATCGACTTTCTCGGCATCGCGCGCTGGAAGATGCCGTGGATCGCCCGCTATGTCCGCAAGCTGGTGAGCCGCGAGGCGCATCGGATCGAGCTGTTTCCCGGCACGCCCAATCTGCTCGACCGGCTGGTGGAGACGGGTGTGAAACTCGCCCTGGTCACCTCCAATTCGGAGGAGAATGCCCGCAAGATCCTGGGCCCGCGCCACGCCGCCAAGATCCATTGCTATGCCTGCGGCTCCTCGCTGTTCGGCAAGGCGCCCAAGTTCCGCCGGGTGCTGCGCAAGATGGGCGTCACGCCCGACGCCGCGCTGGCGATCGGCGACGAGACCCGCGACGTGGATGCCGCGCGCGAAGTCGGCATGCGCGCCGGCTCGGTGCTGTGGGGCTATGCCGCCGAGGACCTGCTGACCGACATGGCCCCCGACGCGCTGTTCCGCACCCCGGAGGACATCCTGTCCTATGTGAGCCAGCACCGCGGCTGAGGCTTCCCGCGACGCCCTCGGGGCCGTCAAGGCGAAGCAACCGCTTGGCAAACCACCCCCGTCATCCCCGCGAAGGCGGGGATCCATTGGCGCTGGTGCCGAGGTTCCTTCCCCCAGCGTCCAGGGGAATGGATTCCCGCTTTCGCGGGAATGACGACCTATCGTGGCCTTCTGCGATTCACCACCTCGGAAGAGCAGGATGGCAACGGCCTCAAATATCCAGCGCCCAGCCGTCGCGGCCCTTGGGATCGGGCGGAGTGACCGGCACGTAGCGAACCGCTCCGGCGGCGAGCCGCAGGATCGTCCAGTCACCGCGGCGGTCGACCGCCTCCACCCTGCAGCCGCATGCCTCGAAGGCCTCGACAACCTGCGGGCGCTGCGTCTCCAGCAACCCGGCCAGCACGATCGTCGCATCGGGCGCCGCGATGGCCGCGAGTTCCGGTGCCATCGAGACCAGCGGCCCCGCCAGGATATTGGCGATGACGAGGTCGTACGGCGCCTTTGCCGTGATCGCATCCGAAAGCGCGCCGTCGGCGACCACCAGATCGACGCCCTCGATCCCGTTCGACACCGCATTCTCGCGGGTCACGTCCACCGCGGCGGGATCGATGTCGGTCGCCATCACCCGGGCATCGGGCCAAAGATGCGCGCCGGCAAAGGCGAGCAGCCCGGTGCCGGTGCCCACATCGATGATGTTGGCAAACTGGCGCTCCGCCATGCCGTCGAGCATCGCCAGGCACCCCGAGGTCGTCGCATGATGACCGGTGCCGAACGCCCGGCCCGCATCGATCAGGAACGCCCGGCCGCCTGCCGGCGCTTCGACGGCATGCGCGCTGGTATGGACGACGAACCGGCCCTCGCGGATCGGCTCCAGCCCTTCCTGGCTCAGCGTCACCCAGTCCTGCGCGGTCAATGCCTCGACCTCGGGCTTCACGCCCGCCGCGCTCGGCACCAGCGCCTGGATCGCCGCGAGCATCGTCGCATCCGGTTCGTGCTCGAGATAGGCGTCGAGCCGCCAATGCTCGACATCGTCCTCCACCATCTCGGTGGTCATCAGCACGGCGTCGATCTCGATCGTGCCCGCATCGATCGCCTCGGCCTCGGCGCGGGTGCAGGGCAGGCTGACCTTCCAGCTGTCGATCTCAGCGGACATAGCTGGCTCCATTGGCGTCGAGGACCGCGCCGGTCATCGAGGGGGGCGCATCGAGCGCGCAGAATTTGGCGATGGCGGCAATTTCCTCAGGCGCCGCGACCCGGCCCAACGGGATGTCCGCCAGCAGCTTGTCGCCGCCGCGACTGGCCAGATAGTCCTCGGCCATGCCGGTCATCGTGAAGCCGGGGCAGATCGCGAAGGCGAGGATGCCCTCGCCCGCATAGCCGCGCGCGATCGACTTTGTCATGCCGACCATGCCGGCCTTGGAGGCGGCATAATGCCAGTGCGCCGGGCTGTCGCCCCGATAGGCGGCACGGCTGGCGACGTTGACGATGCGCCCGCCGCTCTTGCGGTCCTGCCAGTGGCGCACGGCCAGACGGCAGAGCTCGGCCGAGGCGGTGAGGTTGACGCGCATCGTGCGCTCCCAGCCTTCGACCCACTCGTCATGGGGCGCCTCGAGCGGATTGGCCTCGAAGATGCCGGCATTGTTGATCAGCACGTCGATCCGGCCGTCCAGCGCGTCGAGCGCCTGGTCCCAGAGCGCCTGCGGGGCGGCGGGATCGGTGAAGTCGGCGGGGATGCCGCTGCGCGTACCCTGGCCGACGAGCTTCACGCGCGCATCATGCCCGAGCAGCGCCGCCGTCGCCGCGCCGATGCCCCGGCTGCTGCCGGTGAGGAGGATATGGGTGGTCATGGGCACGCCCTAGCGCGGGCGCGCGGGCGCGTCACCCCGTGGGGCGTCCCGCTGATGGGCAGCGAGCCGCTTTCGCGGGACACGCAACCCTTTCATAGCGAGGCCCGCACGCGATCATTGCGACGGCGGAGGGAGGCGAGCATGGACAGGATCGAACGGTGGATCCGGCAAAAGCTGGACGCGGCCGTCGCCGCCGGGATCGGTGCGTGGAGCGATTCGGCGGCGACGGATCTAGGGCGGCCGATCTACCGGTTTGCCGACGGCACGACGACGCTCACGCTCGCGGAACGGGGCTTCCGCTGCACCGCGCCCGGTGCGGCGCTGGAGCACCGCTATGACGCGATCAAAGCCCTCGAACTCGCACCGCTGCGCACCATCATGACGCTCCGCGGGGATCCGGGCGCGCCGGTGACCATCGGGCTGATCCTGCGCGACTCGCCCGATCGCGCCGAAATGCAGTGGCCGCTCGGCCTCTACGCAAATGTCGTGACGGTGCTGGATCGGATCGTGCGCGACCTGGCCTGACGATCAAGCCGGAGCGGCTTGCCGCCGATCCAGGCAGGCCGGGGGCACGGGAGGAGTGAGCGGGCCGCGTCCGCCCAAGATGCGACTCTCGATCAGTGCGGCGCTACGCCGCAGAACTCCTCGATCCATTGGTGGAAGGAGGGAGCGATCACGTCCACGGCCTGGGTGTCGTGATCAAAGAAGAACACCGGTGCCGCTTCCTCGCCATGGTTCGCATCGCGAAAGCAGAATAGATTTCCCATGCAGTCGGTGGCGAAAGCGACAAGATCCCCGGGCAGGCCCAAGTCTCGCCAATCGCTTGTAACAGATACGATTTCAGACGGATCAAGGAATTCGCTAAGGTCTCTCAAGTCCAGTTCCCGATCAACGATCGCATCAAGTAGCGCAATCGTCGGGCGGGGCAGGCCTACACGCAGAACTGCCTGGCGATAATCGTCGGGAAGACAAATGTCGAAGCGTTGCTCGACGATGCGGATGTCCGCCTCGGTCACTGGATCAGGAGGGTAGCTGCTAGACGACCACAGTTCGGCAAATCGCTCCAGCGACATAAATCCCCCGCTCCGAGGTTCGCCACTCTATCACCGGCAGCTTCCGTCGCAACGTCCGCTTGCCATCGATTTCCGCCATGGTGGCTTCCGCCCAGTTGCGGTCATAAGTCGTGGGCGCGGCCCTGATCGAGCGCTGCTTTGAAGCGACGCTCGGCATTCAACCTTCAATTAACTGTAAAGGCGAAACATCAACATGTGCGAGGGCAATCCGAGCATGACACTCGCCGCCGTGATCAACGCAAGCTCCGTCCGCTAAACCGCCGTATCGAGCATGGTCGGAAGGCCAAACTGCTATCCGCGCACCTTCGTGACGAAGGGCAAGCCGCCTGCGATCAATGAATCGGAACTTGCTTCGCTACGATCACGCCATTCACGGCACCCGCACCGTTCGCACCCGCTAGCGCGAAGCTAACACCCGCTTCCTGATGGGCAGGGCCGTGGAACGCGCCTTGAAAATTGCCAGAATAATCGTTGTTGGTACCAGTCATCGTGCCGGTGAAGTGCGACGTCCCGCCCGCGATCGATCCATAGCCGTCGACCCGGCCCAGTTCGCGGATCGTTCCTTGGTTGATCTCGGTTCCGACCAGCGACATGGTCGTACGCACTTCGCCGGTATAGAAGTTGGCAAGCACACTGCCGTCGCTGCGGTCATCGAGCCGGTAGGTCGACGCACCTGACATCCATGTGCCTGCGATCACACCATTATATAGCGCGCCGCCAGAGCGCGGCAGGTCTGCTGCGGGTGTTTCAACGCCGAAGAAGAAACTGCGGTTGATCACGCTCGTCGGAATAGTGTCGCGATTGGGCTGCCAAATGCCATAGCTGAGATAGGTCAGCTCGAGGCGGGGATTGGCGGATCCAGGGACGGACAGGATCAACGATTGTGCGTTGGAAGTGCCGGCGGCGAACGTCCGCGTCGTCGTCGTGCCGTTGGCCGCAGGCACTGCAGGTGCGCCGAAGACAGCGGAGCCATAGGTGTCTGAAATCGAGTAGGAATTCGCTGCTGCGTCGTAGGCGATGCGGATCGCACCCGGCGCTTCGGTGCGGGCAACCGCCGACTGGGAGGCTGTGGTCGACGCGTTGATGAGGTTCGCCTGGACCTCGCCGCCGATCGCAGTGAACGTGTCCGACTGCAGCGGTCCCACCAGTGACGTATTGATCGGCACGACCGGCGCCACCGGGGGAGTGGCAGGCGCGGTCGGTGGCGTCGCACTGGTGCCGATGAACGCACCAGTGATCGTCGAGGTTGAACTAGCCAGCGCAAACGTCAGCCCGACTTCCTGCGCGGCCGGGCCGTAGAAGCCGCCGTTGAACGCACCAACGAACGAGGTGTTGCCGCTGCCGAAGAGGCTGCCTGTGAAAATGGACGAGCCTGCCGTCACCAAGCCGCGGCCGTCATAGCGGCCTAGAAACCCAGATGCGGTCGAGAGGTTGAATCCCGTCGCGACCTCGCCGCTGGTGAAGTTAATCAGCAGATTGCCGGTGCCGTTGACGAGACGGTTGCTTCCCGCCCATCCATCGACCAGGCCGACGTAATAGGCTGCTCCGACTTTAGGGATAGACACGGCGGTAGCAGGAGTGCCGAATACGTAAGCTTCGCTCGAATATGTAGGCCTACTGCCGGTGCCGTTGTCGAAGGAGGATGTCAGGGCATAGCGCGTATAGCTGTAGGCTCCCGCTGTATTTCTGAAAGCCGAAAATACTCTATAATTGCCTTGCCCAATCTGACCATTCAAATAATCCACTGTGTCGGCTGGCAAATTTATTGTTCGGATCGGGCCTTCGATAAATCCCGCATATGTATTGCTTAGGTGATAGGAATCACTCGGCGCATCGTATGTAATCGAGACCCTCCCGCTCGGGGCATTCTTCGTCTGCACGGTATAGAGCCGAACCGTCTGGTTCGCAGAGCCGCTCGATGAATTAGTCGCATAAGTTCCCGATGCTACAGGCGGCAATGCAGGTGGCGCGGTTTGAGCAACAGCAGATGTTGCACAAACGCCCGCCATTGCCATCAATAAGCCAAACCAAGACATGCGGAGTTTCAGCATCGTGAACACTTCCATGTTGCTCGAGCCACCCGAAGGTTCGATCACTCGCGAGACGCCCGGTTTTTTCTTAACACGCAATTGGGTCAAGCGCGAGGAGGGCTGGTGACCGAAGCGGCTAATAAATAGCCGACCCTTCGGATCCGACGCCAACGTCCGATTCCCACCAGTTTCACACGCTCTGCGGCGACCGTTCTTCGCCCCAGCCGCAGTCTTGCGCCCACAGCAATGTTCCCCATATGTACCAACGATCGTCTTCCGGCGGCCGCTCTTTGATCCCGTTCGATACCGCCTGACTGCGCGCGCAGCGCCATGCGTCACGGCCGCAACGTGTCTGGGCACGCAATGCACCCGCGATCGTGCACGAGCCGCAACTTCCGCAACTTCCGTCCCACGGTCGTGCCCCCGTCGCGGCGCTTCTCGCCCGCACCGGCGCTGCGCCCCTTCCCCACCCGCCCCGATCGGCGCTACGGCCGCGCGACCGGACCAGGAGGAGCCCCCATGATCTTGCGCAGCGACGAAACCACCGATGTCCAGGTGCCCGGCAGCGGGGCGATGCGGATCCACTGGTTCCGCCCCGCCGTGGAGGGGCGCTTCCCCGGCCTCGTCCTCTATTCGGAGATCTACCAGGTCACCGCGCCCATTCGCCGGCTGGCGGCGATGCTGGCGGGGAACGGCTTCGTCGTCGCCGTGCCCGAGGTCTATCACGAATATGAGCCCGCCGGCACGGTGCTCGCCTATGATCCGGCCGGCACCGATCGCGGCAACGACCTCAAGTTCACCAAGCCCGTTGCCGCTTTCGATGCCGATGCCGCCGCCACGCTGACCGCGCTGGCCGCGCATCCGGCCTGCAACGGCCGGCTCGGCAGCTTCGGGGTGTGCCTGGGCGGGCACCTCGCCTATCGCGCCGCGCTCGATCCGCGCGTGTCCGCGGGTGCGTGCTTCTACCCGACCGATATCCATTCGGGGACGCTGGGCAAAGGCAAGGCCGATGACAGCCTCGCCCGCATGGCCGATCTGAAGGCCGAGATGCTGTTCGTCTGGGGGCGGCAGGATCCGCACATTCCCTTTGCCGGGCGCGAGGCGATCCGCGCGGGGCTAGAGACGCACGGCATCCCCTATGAATGGCACGAGCTCAACGCGCAGCACGCCTTTCTGCGCGACGAGGGGCCGCGCTACGATCCCGCGCTGTTCCTCCAGTCGATGGCGATCACGCTCGCCTTCTACCGCCGCACGCTGGGCTGAGCGCGCTCGCTCAGTCGTGCAGCGGGGCGATGCCCAGCGCGCCAAGATTGACCGTGATCTGCACGCTCACCGCGTGGTCCATCTGCGCCCGCGCACCCCCGCGCGCGATCCGATACTGGTTGAGATAGCCGATATCGGCGTTCACGGCCTTGCCGAAAGGCACGGCCAGCCCGAGAATGTTACGCGCTCGCTCATAGCCCGCGCGCTGCCCCCAGCTCGTCGTGTTGAGCAGGATGATGCTCTCATGGCTGGCGAACAGCGCAAGCCGCGGCCGGCCAAGCGGCAGGTTGTAGCGCAGCAGCGGCCGCAACCGCACGCCGATGCCGCGCCCGGTGGTGCTCAGCCGCTCGTCCAGGCGCAGCCGACCGGCAAAGCGCCCGCGCGTCACCACGATGTGCTGGCGGATACGGTCCTCGTCGGCGGCAAGATTGGCGTTGTGGAAGCCGACGCGCCGATAGCCGGCACCGATCTCCACCCCCTTTGCGATCTGCCAGCCCAGGATGCCGCCGAATTCGGTCGTGTAGATGCCGCCCTGCCGATCGCTGGTGCGGGCGATTTGCTCCAGCGTCAGACGCAGGTCGGACCGAACCGGCAGGACGATGTTCAACTGCTCCCACGCCTGGCCGTCCTCCTCCTGCGCAGCGGCCGGCACACCGCTGAACAGCAGCAAAAGGGCGGCGCAGGCGAGCGATCGGAGCATCTGGCGAGCGCTCGCACGGGAACGCCCGGGCCGCAAGGCGCGGCCGTGCGTTGATCAGGCCGCGGCGACGCTTGAAAAGCTCTCCGCAGCGCTGCGCAGTTGGTGGAGGCGGTCGTCTACCTCGGTGACGTCGTGCTGCAGCGTGTCGATTTCGCTGGTGACGCTCTTGGTATCCTCGCGGATCGCGCCGATCGTTGCGGACATCGAATCCGCCGCGAGCGCGGTCTCGTCGACGGCCGCGGTGATCGCGGTGACGGTCTGCGCCTGCACCTCCATCGCGGTGCGGATGCGGTTGGCGCTGTCCTGCACCTCGGAGACCGTCGCGCGGATCGAGGCGTTGGTCTCCACGGTCGAGCGCGTCGCCGACTGGATCGCCGCGATCTTGGCGGCGATGTCGTCGGTCGCCCGCGCGGTCTGGTTGGCCAGGCTCTTCACTTCCTGCGCCACCACCGCGAAGCCGCGACCCGCATCGCCCGCCCGCGCCGCCTCGATCGTGGCGTTGAGCGCCAGCAGGTTCGTCTGCCCGGCAATGTCGCGGATCAGGCCGAGGATCGATTCGATCGACTTGGCATGGTCGGACAGCATCTCGCTCATCCCCACCGCGTCGCTTGCCTGGCCGCTCGCGCGCGTGGCGATCGCTGCCGCCGCTTCCACTTCGGTGCGCGCATCCTCGATCGCGCGGATCAGGCCCGCCGCGGTCATCGCCGCCTCGCGCATCGCCACCGCCGACTGCTCCGCCGCCGCCGCCACTTCGCTCGCCTTGCCCAGCATGCCGCGGGCCGCGCTGGAAGCGCCCTGCGCCTGCACGCGGATGCGATTGCCGAGCATCGTCGCGCCCTCGATCGATTCGGCGATGCTGGCGCGAAACTGGTCCGACCGCGCGGCGCGCTCCTGCGCGACCAGGCTGGCCTCGCGCGCGGCGAGATAACTGGTGATCAGGTCGACTTCGGCCATCGCGATTCGCTGGATCGCGTCGCTGAGCCTGGCAAAGCGCGCGACATCGCCGTCGGCGCACTCGCGCAGGACGGCAAGCGTCTGGCTATGGGCAAAGGCGAAATGGCCCAGCACCACCGGGAGCGGCACGCCGTTGCGATAGGTGCTGACGGCATAGGCGCAGACCTGCTGCGTCCAGGCGTCGCCCAGCGGCAGGGCATAGCGGTTGCGGAGGAAGGTCACGCCACTTTCGGCGAAGGCCGGCGATTCCACCTCGGCGCGCAGCATCGGGTCGCTGATGCTGCTGGCGATGTAGCGCTGGCAGCGTCCGGCAATCTCGGTCAGCGCACCTTCGGTCAGCGCGGCGATCTCGGCGCAGCTCGCCAGCAGCGTGCCGTCCCAGTCATAGGTGCGGCGCCAGTCCTCGATGGACCGGGTGTCCGTTGCGACCAGCTCGCGCGGTCGATCGAGCAGGATGGCGGTCTGCATCACGCGGCGACCTTGGCGACGAAGTCGCTCGCGCTGCCCTTCAGCGTGCCGAGCTCCTCGTCCAGCGCGGCGAAGCCGCGGCCGACGCGGTCGATCTCGGAGGCCACGGCCTCGGTGTCCTCGCGGATCGCGCTGATCGTTGCGGACATCGAATCCGCCGCGAGCGCGGTCTCGTCGACGGCCGCGGTGATCGCGGTGACGGTCTGCGCCTGCACCTCCATCGCGGTGCGGATGCGGTTGGCGCTGTCCTGCACCTCGGAGACCGTCGCGCGGATCGAGGCGTTGGTCTCCACAGTCGAGCGCGTCGCCGACTGGATCGCCGCGATCTTGGCGGCGATGTCGTCGGTCGCCCGCGCGGTCTGGTTGGCCAGGCTCTTCACTTCCTGCGCCACCACCGCGAAGCCGCGACCCGCATCGCCCGCCCGCGCCGCCTCGATCGTGGCGTTGAGCGCCAGCAGGTTCGTCTGCCCGGCAATGTCGCGGATCAGGCCGAGGATCGATTCGATCGACTTGGCATGGTCGGAGAGCATCTCGCTCATCCCCACCGCGTCGCTTGCCTGGCCGCTCGCGCGCGTGGCGATCGCTGCCGCCGCTTCCACTTCGGTGCGCGCATCCTCGATCGCGCGGATCAGGCCCGCCGCGGTCATCGCCGCCTCGCGCATCGCCACCGCCGACTGCTCCGCCGCCGCCGCCACTTCGCTCGCCTTGCCCAGCATGCCGCGGGCCGATGCCGAGGTGTGCGTCGCCTGGCCGCGCAGCTGCTCGCCCTCGCGGCTGGCGCGCTCGACCGTTGCGCCGATCGAGTCGCGAAACTCGGTGGAAAGCAGGTCGCGCGCCACCTGCGCGCTATGCTCGCGATACATGTTGTAGATCTCGACGGTGATGTCGGCTTCCAGCGCCGACAGGCGCATCAGCGTATCGACCAACGTCGGCACGCGGGGATCGGCCCCGCCGATGCGGCGGATCAGCACCTCCAGCGCCGCCCGGTCGCTGGCGCTGATCATCGAGAGCAGCGCCATCGGCGGCACGCCCTGATCATAGGCTGCCGCCACCGATCGCTCGATCGATTCGATCCAGGTCTTGCCGCTGGTGTCGAGGAAGCGGTTGCGCAGGAACACCACGCCGACATCGATCATCTTGGCGGTGTCCGACGGCGCCCAATCGCGCTCCTCGGGGAAGCAGCGCACCCACTGGTGCCAATAGGCAGCCGAAACCGCTTCGATCTCGGCCTCCAGCACGTCCCAGCACTCGCGACTCGACTGGAGGAGCGAGCCCTCGAAATCGAACACGCGCAGTCGCGCGCTGGTGTCGATCCGCGCACTCATCGTGCCTGCCGCTGCCATTGCCTGGGTCGAAACCGAATTCGTCACGCGCACATCCCCGGTTTGTGGCCGCGTTTCGGGCCGCATCGGGCATGCTATGTGGCGTGAGTGGTTAAGAGGCGGTTAGGAGCCTGTATGGCATTGCCGCTCCGCACCATCTTGCGCCCACCACCCGGCTGAACCTAAGGGCAATCCGTCTTGCATCCTCGTCCTGCGGGATTAAGGAAGCCCGCGTCGACCGAAAGGATTTATCGTTGGCCAACGTCCGCAATACGGCGCGACCGCTGTCGCCGCACCTCGGCATCTACAAATGGGGCCCGCACATGGCGGCCTCGATCCTCCACCGCGCCACCGGCTCCGGCATGGCGACCGTGGGGACCGGTCTGTTCGTCTGGTGGCTCGTCGCGCTTGCCTATGGCCCCGATGCCTATGCCTGCTTCCTCGACACCTTCACGCTGTCGAACGGCAAGCTCAACATCCTCGGCTATGTCGTCGGGATCGGCCTGAGCCTGTCCTTCTTCCAGCACATGGCCTCGGGCACCCGCCACCTGTTCCTCGATGCCGGCGCGAATTTCGAGCTGCGCGCCAACAAGCGCAGCGCGCTCATGACCTTCGCGTTCAGCATCCTCGCCACCGCGATCTTCTGGGTCGTGCTTCTGGAGAAGGCCCATGGGTAACGGTACCCGGCTCGGTCGCGTCCGCGGCCTCGGCTCCGCGCATGAAGGCGCGGGCGACTGGTGGAAGCACAAGGTTTCCGCCGGATCCAACCTGCTGCTGGTGCTGTGGCTGATCGTCTCGATCGCGCTGCTGCCCGCCTATGACTATGCGACGATGGTCGGCTGGATCGGCCAGCCGCTGGTCGCCGTGCCGCTGATCCTCCTGGTGCTCAGCGTCACCTTCCACTTCCGTCACGGCCTGCAGGTCGTGATCGAGGATTATCAGCACGACGAAAGCCGCTTCGTGCTGCTGGTCCTGCTCGAATATTTCACGATCACCGTCCGCGTGCTGGCGATCTTCTCGATCCTGAAGATCGCCTTCACCACCACCGGAGTGGCTGCCTGATGTCCGCCGCCTACAAGATCATTGATCACATCTATGACACCGTCGTCGTCGGCGCAGGGGGCTCGGGCCTCCGCGCGGTGATGGAAGTGGCGCAGTCGGGCCTCAAGACCGCCTGCATCACCAAGGTGTTCCCCACCCGCAGCCACACCGTGGCGGCACAGGGCGGCATCGCCGCCAGCCTCGGCAATATGGGTCCGGACCACTGGACCTGGCACATGTACGACACCGTCAAGGGCTCCGACTGGCTCGGCGACCAGGACGCGATCGAGTATCTGACCCGCGAGGCCCCGGCCGCGGTGTACGAGCTCGAACATGCCGGCATGCCGTTCAGCCGCACGGAAGAGGGCAAGATCTATCAGCGCCCGTTTGGCGGCATGATGCAGAACATGGGCGAAGGCCCGCCCGCGCAGCGCACCTGCGCCGCGGCGGATCGCACCGGCCATGCGATGCTGCACACGCTGTACCAGCAGAGCCTGAAGTACGACGCGGACTTCTTCATCGAATATTTCGCGCTCGACCTGATCATGGAAAATGGCGAGTGCCGCGGCGTGATCGCGCTGTGCATGGAAGACGGCTCGATCCACCGCTTCCGCAGCCATGCGGTGGTGCTGGCGACGGGCGGCTATGGCCGTGTCTACCAGTCGGCCACCTCGGCGCACACCTGCACCGGCGACGGCAACGCAATGGTGCTCCGCGCCGGCCTGCCGCTGCAGGACATGGAGTTCGTCCAGTTCCACCCGACCGGCATCTACGGCGCGGGCGTGCTGATCACCGAGGGTGCGCGCGGCGAAGGCGGCTATCTCACCAACTCCGAGGGTGAGCGCTTCATGGAGCGCTATGCGCCCTCCGCCAAGGATCTCGCCAGCCGCGACGTCGTGTCGCGCTCGATGGCGATGGAAATCCGCGAAGGCCGCGGCGTGGGCAAGGAGAAGGACCATATCTTCCTTCACCTCAACCATATCGACCCGAAGATCCTGGCCGAGCGCCTGCCCGGCATCACCGAGACCGGCAAGGTCTTCGCCGGCGTCGACCTCACCCGCCAGCCGCTGCCGGTGGTGCCGACCGTCCACTATAATATGGGCGGCATCCCGACCAACTATCACGGCGAAGTCGTCCATCTTAAGGACGGCAACCCGGATGCGGTGGTCCCCGGCCTGTTCGCGGTGGGCGAAGCGGCCTGCGTGTCGGTGCACGGCGCCAACCGTCTCGGCTCCAACTCACTGATCGACCTCGTGGTGTTCGGCCGCGCGACCGGCAAGCGGATCGTCGACATCCTCAAGCCGGGCACCCCGCACCACCCGCTCCCGAAGGATTCGGAAGCGCTGGCACTGGGTCGCCTCGACCATTTCCGCAACGCGAACGGCGGCACCCGCACGTCGCAGCTGCGCGCCGACATGCAGAAGACGATGCAGCGCCACTGCGCCGTGTTCCGCACCGAGGAGCTGATGGCCGAGGGCGTGGCGCACATGGACCAGGTCTATAAGGGCCTGGAGGACGTGGCGGTCAGCGATCGCTCGCTGATCTGGAACACCGATCTCGTCGAGACGCTGGAGCTCGACAACCTGCTCGGCCAGGCGATGGTGACGATCCGCAGCGCGATCAACCGCAAGGAAAGCCGCGGCGCGCACATGCACGAGGATTTCCCCGAGCGCGACGACGCCGGCTGGATGAAGCACACCATCGCGACGTTCGACGGCTGGGGCGGCAAGGGCGGCACCACCGCGATCGATTACCGTCCGGTGCACGACTACACGCTCACCGACGCGATCGACTATATCAAGCCGAAGAAGCGGGTGTACTGATCCATTTGCGGATGGGTTTTCGAAGAGGCCGGGGCGGCGACGCTCCGGCCTTTTTGTTTGCCGATATGCGCTACCACCAAGCCGTCATCCCGGCGAAAGCCGGGATCCATTGGGGTCTCCGTTCCGGCTCTTGCTCGTAGCGACAGGCGTCTGGGTCCCGGCTTTCGCCGGGATGACGAAGTTGTAGGAAGGCGGCAGCCCTACCGAACCCCGAACCGCGCACTCGCCAGATGATGCGCATGGCAGATCGCCACGGCCAGCGCGTCGGCCGCATCGGCACCGACGATCTTCACTCCCGGCAGCAGCCGCGAGACCATCGCATGGACCTGCTCCTTGTCGGCATTGCCGACGCCGACGACGGACTTCTTGACCGTACTCGGCTTATACTCGCCGACATCGATCCCCACCCGCGCGGCGGCGCACAACACCACCCCGCGCGCCTGGCCGAGCTTGAGCGTGGATTGCGCGTTGGAATTGACGAACACCTCCTCGACGGCGGCAGCCTCGGGCGCGTGATCGGCGATCAGCGCGGCGAGCATCGCATCGAGATGGGCGAGACGCCGCGGCAGCGCGGCCTTGGTATCCGTCACCAGCTTGCCGTGGCCCAGATGGCCGATGCGGTTGCCCTCCGCCCGAATCAGCCCCCAGCCGGTGGTGCCTAGGCCGGGATCAAGGCCAAGGATGATCATAGATCCTCCCCGGAACGGGGAGGAGCAAGCAGATCAACCCAGCTTCTCCATGACGTCGTCGGGGATCTCGTAGTTCCCCCACACGGTCTGGACGTCGTCGTCGTCGTCGAGCGCGTCGATCAGCTTGAACAGCGTCGCCGCGTCGTCGGCGCCCACCGTCACGATGGTCTGCGGCCGCCAGGCGAGCTTCGCACCCTCGGACTCGCCGAGCACCGGCACCAGCGCCTTGGCGACTTCGTGCAGCTCGCCCTGGCCGGTCCAGATCTCGTGGCCGTCCTCGCTGCTGGTGACGTCCTCAGCACCCGCTTCCAGCGCCGCCTCGAACACCTTCTCGGCGTCGCCCGCGCTCGCGGGATAGGTGATCAGGCCCAGACGATCGAAGCCGTGGCTCACCGAACCGGCGGTGCCGAGGTTGCCGCCGTTCTTCGACACCGCGGTGCGCACATTGGTCGCGGTGCGGTTGCGGTTGTCGGTCAGCGCCTCGATGATCAGCGACACACCCGCCGGGCCGAAGCCCTCGTAGCGGATCTCTTCATAGTTATCGCCTTCGCCCTTGCTCGCCTTGTCGATCGCGCGCTGGATATTGTCCTTGGGCATGGACTGCGCCTTGGCGGCATTGATCGCAGCGCGCAGGCGCGGGTTCATGTCCGGGTCCGCCAGACCCATCTTTGCCGCCACGGTGATTTCGCGGCTGAGCTTGGAGAACATCGCCGAGCGCTTCTTATCCTGCGCGCCCTTGCGGTGCATGATGTTCTTGAATTTGGAATGGCCTGCCATGGTGAACCCGAACTGCCTGCGGTTTGGAGAAGGTGGAAAGCGCTCGCCTTAGCGCGGATGCCCGGCGAGCGCCATCGCGGCGGACTTAGATGCCCAGCGCCTGCTTGTAGGTCTCGAGCAGCATCTCGGCCTCTTCGCGGTGATGCTTTTCCATCTTCCGCAGGCGGACGATGGTGCGCATCGTCTTCACGTCGAAGCCGGTCGACTTGGCCTCGGCATAGACGTCCTTGATGTCGTCGGCGATGCCCTTCTTCTCCTCTTCGAGACGCTCGACACGCTCGATCAGGAGGCGGAGCTGCTCGGCGGAAATATTGTCGGACATGGGTGTTCTAGCTCCTGAAGCATGGGATCGGACGAGCGCGCCGCGCGAGGGTCGCGCCGGCCGCTTCGTCCGAAGGAATACGGAATCAGGCGGGCCCTGTACGCCAGCCGGCGCCTTCGCTCAACCTTAGTCCTGCGGGAAGACCTGCCGCTTGCCGCCGAGTTTGTGGACGACACCGACACGTACCACCGTGTCGACATGCTCCAGCACGGTCACGTCCTGCAGCGGGTCGCCGGCGACCGCGATCAGGTCCGCCGCCTTGCCGGGTTCGAGCGAGCCGAGCTGGTCCTTCCGGCCCAGCGCATCGGCCGCATCCAGCGTCGCCGCGCGAATCGCGGCGGCCGGGGTGAGCCCGGCGCGCACCAAGAGCGCAAACTCCTTCGAATTCTCGCCGTGGCGCGACACACCGGTATCGGTGCCGAAGGCCACCTTAACGCCCGCCTTGATCGCCCTGGCATGGCTCGCCGCAGCAGCAGCGGCCGCCGCCTCGGCCTTGGGAATTGTCGCGGGCGGCAGCTTGCCGGCGCGGGCATTGGCGAGTGCGGTGACCGGCGCGATCATCGTCGGCACCAGCCAGGTGCCGCGTGCCTTCATCGCGGCTATGGTCGCCTCATCGAGGAAGCTGCCATGCTCGATCGAATCGGCGCCCGCCTCCACCGCGGCGCGCACGCCCTCGGCGGCATGGGCGTGCACCGCGACGCGCCGGCCGAACGCATGCGCCGTCTCGACGATCGCCTTCATCTCCTCGTCGGTCATCTGCTTGCCAAGACCGCCCGCCACATTGGAGAGCACGCCGCCGGTGGCAGCGAACTTGATCACCAGCGCGCCCAGTCCGATCTGCTGGCGCACCGCACGGCGGCAATCATCCGCGCCGTTGCAGGTGTTGATCTGGTGATGCGCGACCGTATCGGCAAAGTCCTCGGCCAGCCCGTTAGTGCCGTCGCCATGTCCGCCGGAGACCGAGATCATGCGGCCGGCATTGACGATTCGCGGGCCTGCGATCGCGCCCCGCTCGACCGCATCCCGCAGCGCCCGAATCGCGCGCGGATTGCTGCCCAGGTCGCGCACCGTGGTGAAGCCGGCCTCCAGATCGCGCCGGGCATCCTCGATGCCGATGACGAATTCGTCGGCTTCGTCCTCGCTCAGCGCGTTCATCCGCTCCTTGAGGGGATCGCCTTCGGAGAAGAGATGCACGTGCAGGTCGATCAGCCCCGGCAGCACGAACCTGTCGCGCAGGTCGAGCAGGCGTTCACCCGCTTCCGGTGCCACGAAGCCATCGCGGATCTCGGCGACCTTGCCGTCACGCAGGATGATCGTGCTGGCACCGCGCGGCGCCTGGCCGGGGCGGTCGAGCAGCCGCCCGGCCTGGACATAGGTGACGCCGGCGGGAGACTGTGCATGTGCCGATAGGGCCACGGTGCACGCTACCGCAGCCAGCCAAAGCGTCTTCATCTGCATTCTCCCCCTGTGGCGCCCCCGGATCAGGCGTGGGGGTCGGTCATGCTGGGAGGATCACTGGCCGGGAAGGACTCGTCAAGCGCCTCGTCCAGGTCCGCGTCATCGCGGCCTTCATTCTTCTTGAGGCTCTCCTCCATGCGGGCCAGCTGCTCGGGCGTCGCCTCGCCCTGGTACTTCGCCTTCCATTCGGACTGCTCCATCCCGTACACGATCCGGCGGGCGTCCGCTTTGGCGATGGCGGGGTCAGCTTCGTGGATCCAGTCGCCCAGACAGTTCCGGCAAAAGCCGGAAAGCCCCATCAGATCAATGTTCTCGGCATCATGGCGATGGCGCAGATGGCGTACCAGACGGCGGAACGCCTTGGCTGCCGTTGCGTCATCCAGGCGATCAAGTTCATCCATTCGGCACCTCCGGAGTTGATGTTAACGCATTTGGGGCTAGAGGCGGGCACGCACAAGCCGAGGAAGACAACGATGACACAGGCGATCTCCCCCCGCTCGCGCAAGGTGCGCGTCCTGGCAACATTGGGACCGGCCAGCGCGTCCCCCGAAATGATCGAGAAGCTGTTCCGCGCCGGCGCCGACGCATTCCGCATCAACATGAGCCATGGCGACCAGGCCTCGAAGATCCCCCTCTTCGAAGCGATCCGCGCGATGGAAAAGACCACCGGCCGGCCGACGACCATCCTGGCCGACCTCCAGGGGCCGAAGCTGCGCGTCGGCAAGTTCGCCGAGGGCAAGGTGATGCTGGTCACCGGCCACCAGTTCACGCTCGACCGCGATCCCACCCCGGGCGACGCGACCCGCGTCGAACTGCCCCACCGCGAGATTTTCGAAGCGGCGCATGCCGATGCGCGCCTGCTGCTGGACGACGGCAAGCTGGTGTTGCGCGTGACCGATGTCGCGCCCGACCGGCTGACGACGATCGTCGAGGTTGGCGGCCCCTTGTCCAACAACAAGGGCCTCAACGTCCCCGACATGGTGCTGCCGCTCGCCGCGCTCACCGACAAGGACCGCAGCGACCTCAGCTTCGCGGTCGAGCAGGGTGCCGACTGGATCGCGCTCAGCTTCGTCCAGCGCCCCGAGGATCTGATGGAAGCGCGCCGCCTGATCGGCGGCAAGGCAGCCCTGCTCGCCAAGATCGAGAAGCCCTCGGCCATCGCCCGGCTCGAGGAAATCCTCGAGCAGTGCGACGGCGTGATGGTCGCTCGCGGCGACCTGGGTGTCGAGCTGCCCCCGCAGCAGGTGCCCCCGCTGCAGAAGCGGATCGTCGAATCGGCGCGCCGCCTCGGCCGTCCGGTGATCGTCGCGACGCAGATGCTCGAATCGATGATCGAGAGCCCCTCGCCCACGCGCGCCGAAGTGTCGGACGTGGCGACCGCGGTCTATGACGGCGCCGACGCGATCATGCTCTCGGCCGAAAGCGCCGCGGGCAAGTGGCCGGTCGAATCGGTGTCAATGATGAACTCGATCGCCGATGCCGTGGAGCGCGACCCGGCGCATGGCGACCGCGTTCACTTCACCGTCACCAAGCCCGATCCGACGACCGCCGACGCCTTGTCGGAAGCGGCCAAGAACATCGCCAGCACCATTTCGGCCTCGGCGATCATCTGCTTCACCAGCTCGGGCTCGACCGCCCGCCGCATCGCGCGCGAGCGTCCCTCGGTGCCGATTCTGGTGCTGACGCCGGAACGCGACACCGCGCGCCGGCTGGGCCTGCTCTGGGGCACCCACGCCGTGAACACCCGCGACGTCGACTCGTTCGAGGAAATGGTCGCCAAGGCCAAGCGCATGGCGCTGCGTCACGGCATCGCCAAGGCGGGTGACCGGGTGATCGTGTGCGCCGGCGTGCCGTTCAAGACGCCGGGCTCGACCAACGTGCTGCACGTCGTCACCATCCTCGGCGACGAGCTGAACAACTACCAGGGTTCCGAAGGGAACTGAGGCAGATGCCCCCTCCCGCTCCGGCGGGAGGGGGCTAGCCCCGCCCCATCCGCATCGCCGCACCGGCGACGAACGGGCACCCCGCCACCAGTACCAGACTGATCGCCGCGAGCAGCTTGATCGCGCCCGGCTCGCCGCCGGTGGCACCCGCACCGAAGATCAGCAGGGGCACCGCAAAGGGCAGCATCACCAGCCCCGCCAGCGCGCCCGCGCCGCGCAACCCCGCCACCAGCGCCGCCGTCGCCACGCCGAGTGCCGCGAGCCCGGGGGTCCCGATCGCCAGTCCCAGCAGGATCGTCGCAAGCGCCGTGCCCGGCAGGTGCAGCAGCGCCGCCGCGACGCAGGTCGCCGCGAGCAGGGCCGGGCCGAACCCCAGCCAATGTCCGAGCATCTTCGCCGCCGCGATGCCGCTGTCGGAATGGCCCCGCACCACCAGCTGATCGAGCACGCCGCTCTCCGCATCGGGAGTCACCAGTCGCTCGACCGGCAGCAGCGCCGCGAGCAGTGCCGCCGCCCAGATCACCCCGCCGCCGATCCGCGCGAGCAGCCGACCGTCCGGGCCCACCGCGAACGGGAACAGGATCGCGACCAGCAGGAAGAAGGCGATCGGCAGCACCAGCCCGCCGCTGCTCCACGCCCGCCGCAGCTCGCGCCAGACCAGCGCGCTCACCACCGGATCTCCCGCGGGTCCGGCATCGCGATCGGCTGGTGCGTTGCGACCAGCACGGTCCCGCCGCGCGCACGATGCTCCGCGATCCGCGCCTCGAGCATTGCGATCGAGGCGGTGTCGAGACCGCTGGCCGGCTCATCGAGCAGCCACACCGGCGCCCCGCTTGCCACCACGCGGGCGAAGGCCGCGCGCCGCCGCTGGCCGGTCGAGAGCAACCGCACCGGCACATCGGCGAGATCGGCCAGCGCTACCGCCGCCAGCGCCCCGGCCACCGCATCCCGGCGGCCGTCGAGCGCGGCCCAGAAACCCAGGGCGGCGCCTAGCGTCCGTTCTCCGTCCAGCGCCGCGGCGTCGCTGAGCAGCGCGCGGCCCCCCGCCCCGGTCACCTGCCCCCCCAGGGGCGCGAGCAGGCCGGCGGCGATGCGGATCAGGCTCGACTTGCCGACTCCGTTCGGCCCGTGCACCAGCCCGGCCTCACCGGGCCCGAGAGCGAAGGAGAGCCCCTCGAACAGGATCCGCCCGCCGCGCAGGCAGGTCACGTCGTCAAAGGCGAGGCCGGGGTTCAATCGGCGGCGTCTTCCAGCGCGTGCATGTCCGCGTCGGACAGACCGAAATGATGGCCCACCTCGTGCACCACGACATGGGCGACCAGCCGCTCCAGCGATTCGCCGGTTTCCACCCATTCGTCGAGAATGGCACGGCGATAGAGGTGGATGCGATCGGGCAGCCCGCCCGAATCGAACGCCGATTTCTCACCGACCGGGCGGCCGTGATAGAGCCCGCTCAAGCCGAACGGGTCGTCGATGCCAAGCGCGTCGAGCGTTTCGTCGTCGGCGAACTCCTCCACGAGCAGCACGATATCGGCGAGATGCGCCTGAAACGGTTCGGGGATCCGCGCCAGCGCCGCGCGGGCGAGGCGCTCGATCAGGGCGGCATCGGGGGCGAAGGTTGGCGCTTGCTCCGGCATGGCCGAATGCATAGGCGGAGCCGCAGACACCGCACAAGGAGAGGATGCCATGGTAGCGCGTTTGACCGACGGACTGCGCGAGGAATCGCTCGCCGGCCTGCCCGGCTGGAGCTACGAGCCCGGACGCGACGCGATCACGCGCCGGTTCCTGTTCGCCGATTTCGGCGAGGCCTTCGCCTTCATGACGCGCGTTGCGCTGATCGCCGAAAAGGCCGACCATCACCCCGAATGGTCGAACGTGTGGAACCGGGTGGACGTGCTGTTGACCACCCATGATGCCGGCGGGCTTTCGACCCGCGACATCCAGATGGCCACCGCCATCGACGCGCTGGTGCAGGACTGACGGTTCCGCTTCGCATGGGCGGGCGGGCGCTTCGAACCCGCTAGTCGCGCCCGTCCGGCCGGTCATACAGGTCCCAGCGATGCTCGCCGGTCACCGTATCGGCATAGGGCCGCCCGGCGGCATCGCGACTGGGCACGTAGCGGAAGCGCTTGCGGATCAGCGCGCAGGTCGTCTCGTCGAGGTCGCGATTGCCGCTGCTGCGGGTGACGGTGCAGTCGGACACCCGGCCGTTCACGCCGACGATGAAGCGCAGCCCCACCGTGCCGCTGGCCCCGGCATCCAGGGCGGCGCGCGGATAATCGGCATCGGTGATCCGCCCGCCGATCCAGCGCAGCGGCACGCCGCCGCCGCCGCCCAGGCCGTTGCCGCGCCCGCCGCTGCCGCTACCCTCGCCCTCCCCGCCGGCGCCGGTACCCGGTCCGGCCACCGGCGCGGCACCCGAGGACGCGTCGTTCGCGGCTGCCGGCATGGGCGCCGTCACCACCAGCGGCGGCGCTTGCAGGACGATGCGCGGCGGCAGGGCAGCGACCTCGGTCGCCTTTGAAACGCGGTTGGGCGGTGCCGCCGCCCCTTCCGCCCGCGGCGCCGCGCGGCGCCGGACGGGTTCCGGCGCGGGGGGTGGAGGTGGCGGCGGCGTCACGTCGAAGCTCGTCAGGGTCGCATCCGGATCGGATCGCACCAGGGTCTGGGCACGAAGGCCCGCGAACAGCAGCGCCGCGAGCAGCACCTCGACGGCAAGGGCGGCCGCCGCGCCGGGCAGGCGAACGCGCGCCGACGTCACCGGCCGCGCCCCGGTCGTTGCGGGTTCATGCAACCGAAATGCGGGGTGGCACATTGATACGCATCGAACACGAACCGAAGATGGGGTCCGAATATGCGTAAGACAATCGCCGCGCTCACTGCCTTTGCCCTGGCCATGCCGGTCGCGATGCCAATCGGAGTCGCCAGCGCGCAGTCGCGTTACGAAGGCAAGTCCAGCCGCAACTATCGTGTCGTCAAGCGCTGCCGCAAGTCGAAGGGCGAGGCCGGCCTGATCGCGGGCGGCGTCGCCGGCGCGCTCGCCGGTCCGTCGGTGGTCGGCGGCGGCCTGCTCGGCGCGGCGGCCGGCGGTGTCGCCGGTGCCCTTGGCGGCCGCGCGATCGACCGGACGATCACCGCGAAGAATCGCTGCAGCTATGTGCGCGTTCGCCGCTGAATGACCTTAGGGGCGGGCCTCGGTCCGCCCCTTTCCAAAGCTGCCTGCATCGGCCAGAAACCGGCCCATCCCCGCGACGCCGTCGCGCGCCGCCCCAAGATGCAGGAAGTTTGCGTATGTCCAGCTATGCCGACCGTCTGACCGCTCTCCGTGCGCAGCTTGCGCAGGATGGGCTAGACGGGTTCGTCGTGCCGCTCACCGACGAGCACATGTCCGAATATGTCGGGGCCTATGCCCAGCGACTGGCCTGGCTCACCGGCTTTCAGGGCTCGGCGGGTAGCGCCGTGGTGCTCGGCACCCGGGCGGCGATCTTCACCGACGGGCGCTATACGCTGCAGGTTCGCCAGCAGGTCTCGGCCGACCAGTGGGACTATGTTGGCGTCCCTGCGACCAGCATTGCCGACTGGCTCGGCGACCATGCCCCCGACGGCGGTCGCATCGGCTATGATCCCTGGCTGCACACCCGCGCCTGGGTGGAGGAAACCCGCGCGGCGCTGGCGGCCAAGGACGCGACGCTGGTCGCCGTTTCCCGAAATCCGATAGACGCCGTCTGGGCCGGACAGCCCAGCCCCTCCGACGCCCCGCTCGCGGTGCAGGACGAGGCGCTGGCGGGCAAGTCCTCCGCCGCCAAGCGCGCCGAGATCGCCGACTGGCTGCAGGCGCGAAACGCCGATGCGGTGGTGATCGCCGCGCTCGATTCGATCGCCTGGACCTTCAACGTCCGTGGCGACGACGTGAGCCACACGCCGGTCGCGCTTGCCTATACCGTGATCCATGCCGACGGCACCGCCGACCTGTTCGTCGCCCCGGAGAAGGTGACGGACGCGGTGCGCCAGCATCTCGGCAACGCCGTGCGCATCCAGGATCGCGCCGCCTTCCAGGGGGCATTGGGCGGCTTTGCCGGCAAGCGGGTCGTGGCCGATCCGGGCACGGCCGTCGCGGCGATCTTCGACGCGCTGGAAGCCGGCGGCGCCACCGTGGTCGCGCTGCGCGATCCGGTGATTCTTGCCAAGGCGATCAAGAACCCCGCCGAAGTCGCCGGGCACAAGGCCGCGCAGGCGCGCGACGGCGCCGCGCTCAGCCGCTTCCTGAAGTGGTTCGAGGAAACCGCACCGCAGGGCGGTCTCACCGAACTGTCGGCAGCCGACAAGCTGCGCGGGTTCCGCGAGGCGACCGGCAAGCTGAAGGACCTGTCCTTCGACACCATCTCCGCCACCGGCCCCAATGGCGCGATCCCGCACTACAAGGTGACCGAGGAATCGAGCCTGCCGATCGAGCGCGGCCAGCTGTTCCTGATCGACTCGGGCGGCCAGTATGGCGACGGGACGACGGACGTTACCCGCGTGATGCCGGTGGGCGAGGCGAGCCACGAGATGAAGGACCGCTTCACCCGCGTGCTCAAGGGCCATATCGCCATCGCCACGGCGCTGTTTCCGGACGGCACCACCGGCGCACAGATCGACGGATTCGCGCGGCGGCCGCTGTGGGAAGCCGGGCTCGATTTCGCGCATGGCACCGGCCACGGCGTCGGCGCCTATTTGTCCGTGCATGAAGGCCCGCAGCGCATCGCGCCCCCCTCCTATCCGGGCGGGCAGGCGCTGGAGCCGTTGCGCGCCGGCATGTTCCTCTCGAACGAGCCGGGCTATTACAAGGCTGGCGAATACGGCATTCGCATCGAGAACCTCGTCCACATCGTCGAGCGCACCCTCCCGGGCGGCGACAAGCCGATGCTCGGCTTCGAGACGCTCACCTTCGCGCCGATCGAACGCAGCCTGATCCTGCCCGACCTGCTGAGCGCCGAGGAACGCGCCTGGCTGGACGCCTATCATGCCGAGGTGCTGGCAATCGTCGGGCCGCAGCTGGAGGGCGAGGAGCGCGCATGGCTGGACGCCAAGTGCGCACCGATCGGGTGAAATACCGCGGATCCTCCCTTTTCCGGGGAGGATCGTTCAGTCCGCCGATTCGGGGGGCGCTCCCGCCCCCTCCCCGGCGGCGTCTGCCTTGGCCCCACGCGCCTGCGCTTTCCGCCGGCGCAGGTTTTCGCGCAGTTTTTCGGCCAGTCGGGCCTGCTTATCCACATCCTTCATGCGAAAAGCGATAAACCTTCGCGATGCGGGTTGACAATCGCGGGTCCCCAAGCAAATAGGCGCCTCCCGCACGGCGCTGGTCGCCGCGGTTGGAAAACAGTGCTGCCGTAGCTCAGTGGTAGAGCGCATCCTTGGTAAGGCTGAGGTCGCGAGTTCAATCCTCGCCGGCAGCACCATTTTCCCCTTCTGACAGAAGAAGTTGCCCGCAGGGGCACGGCGTCCTGCACGGACTCGCCTCTCCAGGCATATCGTCGTGACCCCGCGATTCATTGGGGTCGCCAGCGGAGTTCTCGACCCCGGCGTCCCGGGAGGTGGATTCCCGCCTTCCCGGGAATGGCAAGGTGCGCGATGGGGCGGCCGAAGCGACCGCCCCGCGCCCGTCAGGCCCGGCGCAGGCCTTCGATCCGTACCACCGGCACCGTGCCCAGCCCCTTGGGCAGCGTCACCGTCAGCCCTGCCTCGGACTGGCGAAAGGCAATGTCGGCGCCGCCCAGCAGCTGCGCTCGCGCCACCCGGCCCGCCTTCAGCCCCAGCGCCTTGACCGTTACCGGCGCCATCGGTGCCTTGAGGAAGAACAGGTACAGCGTGTCGCCCTTGGTGGTGAAGCGCACATCCTGTGCGGTGAAGCCCTTGAACGCGCCTTCGTTCTGCATCCCCGAGGCGAGCTGGGTCGGCCCTTCGCCATAGCTGCGCCACGGCCGGGTGCCGAACACCGCCTCGCCGTTCACCGCCATCCAGGCGGCGAGATCGTCGAGGATCTTCTCCTCCTCCGAATCGATCGTGCCGTCCCCGCGCTGGGGCACGGAAAGCAGCAGGTTGCCGTTCTTGGAGATCACATCGGCCAGTCGCTGCAGCACGTCGTCGGCCGATCGATAGGCCTTGTCGGTGTAGAGGCTGCGCCGATAGAACCAGTCGCCGAGACAGGTGTCGGTCTGCCACGGCTCGTCCCACAGACGGTCGGAGAAACCGCGCTCGACATCCTGCACCAGCCCGAACCGGGCATAGGGATGCAGCTGCTTTGCGGTGGCGACCACGTCGATCTTGCCGTGCCAGCCGATCGAGCGGTTGTAATAGTCCGCCACTGCCGCCAGCCCGATGGGGCCGAACGGCAGCTCGTAATTATCGAAATAGCAGAAATCGGGCTTGTACTTGGTGACCAGGTCGATCTGGCGCAGCAGCCAGCGCTTGGCATAGTCGATATCGCCGGGCGGCACCGTCTCCAGCCACTGGCCGTCATGCTGCTCGTGCCACGCGCCCATCGCCTGCATCGTGTCGATGCCGTCGGGGGCCACCATGTGTTTGCCGGTGTAGAGGATCTGGGGATCGAGCCCTTCCCACCACTTCCCCGCGCCGTCCGCCTTGGTCAGGCGGAAGGCGTCGTAGCGTTCGCCCCTGCGGGGCCCCTCGGGATCATAGCCATAGGCCGTCTGGTACCAGTGCCAGCTGTGCGAGGCATGGTTGGAGACGCCGAAGCGAAGCCCGTGCGCGCGCGCCACCTTCTCCCAAGTGCCGACCACGTCGCGCTTGGGGCCGACGCGCAGGCTGTTCCAGCCGTGATGCGCGCTGTCATAGCAGTCGAGATTGTCGTGATGGCAGGCGAGCGACACGAAATACTTCGCGCCTGCCTTCACATAGCGCTTCATTAGGCCTTCGGGGTCCCAGCGCTCGGCGCTCCAGCGATTCTGGACCTCCATGAAGCCGATATCGGCGGGGTGGCCATAGGTCTTGCGGTGGAAGTCCGAGGCCGGGTGGCCCTGGATGTACATGTGCCGCCCGTACCAGTCGCCCTGTTCGGGCACGGACTGCGGCCCCCAGTGCGACCAGATCCCGAACTTCGCATCGCGAAACCAGTCCGGATAGCGATAGTTCGCCACCAGCGACGGCCAGGTCGCCTGCACCGGTCCTGCGGCCGTCGCCTGCGCCCGCGCGACCGCCGGCAGGGCGGCAAGCCCCGCCAGCACGCTGCGCCGCTGCCACCCTGCTCCGATCATGTCAGCCCCGCTTCACCGTGACGGCCGCGCCCTGATACCGAACCTCGGTATCGAAGCCATTGTCGTCGGTCCCCGGCTTGCCGGCGCTCACCCATTTCACGCGGAAGCTGCGGGCGGCGGGCATGCCCGCCCAGCCCTTGCCCTCGCGCGCGCCGATCGTCAGCGTGCCGGTCTTGTCGTCATAGGTCAGCGCAATGCGGCTGAACGCGCCCGACTTGTACTGCTCGCTGCGACCATCATCCTCGTAGAGCGAGAACTGGCCATTCGCGCCGGTATAGACGGTGACGGTCAGCGGCGCATCGCGCTGCTGGTCGACATATTGCGTCACCGGGCCCATCGGCACGATCGCGCCCGCCTTGACGAACAGCGGCATCCGCTCCGCCGGCGCCTGGATCCCGGCGATGGTGCCGCCGCGATAGGTCTTGGCGGTGGCAAAGTCGTACCAGGTGCCGGTGCCGGGGAAATAGACCGTGCGGCTGCGCGCCTTGTACTCGGTCACCGGCGCCACCAGGAACGCGTCGCCGAACAGATACTGGTCGTTGATGCTGCGCGCCTTCGCATCGGACGGGAAGTCCATCGCCATGCCGCGCATGATGCTGCCGTCCTTCATATAGGTGTCGGCGCCCAGCGTGTAGATATAGGGCATCAGCCGGTAGCGGAGCTGGTCGTACCACACCATCGAGGCCCGCATCGGCGAGCCTTCGGGCGAAATCTCGTAGATCTCGCGATACGGGAACTCACCATGGCTGCGGAACAGCGGGCTGAACGCACCGAACTGGAACCAGCGCAGGTTGAGCTCGCGCCACTCGGCGAGGTCCTCCGGCTTCGGATTCTTCGTCTCGAAGCGCGGCTCCACCGCGAAGCCGCCAATGTCATGCGTCCAGTTGGGCAGGCCCGACATCGAGGCGTTGACCCCCGCCGAGATCTGCGCACGCAGATCGTACCAGCGGGTCGCCACGTCGCCCGACCAGATCGCCGCGCCGTAGCGCTGCAGCCCACCGAAACCGGAGCGGGTCAGCAGGAAAGGCCGCACGTCGGGCTTGAAGCTCCGCCAGCCCTCGAAGAAGGCGCGGGCGTTCATCAGCGGATAGCTGTTGAAATACTGCACCGCCGGGCCGATCGCGGTCGGGCCCATGGTGTCGATCCGCTCCTCGATCGACAGGTTCGAATGCATGTCTGGCTCGCTGGCATCGGCCCACCAGGCATCGGTGCCGATCACGCCCAGCTTGGCTTGAACCTGCTTCCAGAAGATCCGACGCCCTTCGGCGGAGTAGGGATCGTAGAAGGTATTGGCGTAGCCGGGGCCGACCCAGTCCTTGTTGCCCTGCCGCAGATTGCCCTGATAGGCCGCGCCCGCCGCGTTCAGCTCCTTGTAGTTCTCGGTCGTCGGATAGAATTTCGGCCAGACCGAGATCATGAAGTTGGCGTGCTGGCCATGTACCTTGTCGATCATCGCCTTGGGATCGGCGAAGCGGCTCGGATCGAAGTCGTGGCTTCCCCAGGCATCGTCGCGCCAATAGCGCCAGTCGAGCACGATATTGTCGAGCGGGATGTTCAGCGAACGGTATTTGTCGACCACGCCGGTCACTTCGGCGGCGGTGTCGTAGCGCTGGCGCGACTGCCAGAAGCCATACACCCACTTCGGCATCATCTCGGCCTTGCCGGTGATCTGGCGATAGCCGGCGATCACGCCGTCCAGCGTGTCGGCGGGGACGAACCAGTAGTTCTTGGCCTGGCCCACCTCGCTGGTGAACCACACCGAATGGCGGTCCTGCGCGGGCAGCGGATCGTTGTGGAGCAACGCCATGTAACCGGCATTGGGGTCCCACTCGATGCGGATCTGGACCGGCTTGCCCTTGACCATCGGCAGGTCGAAATTGGCGTACCAAGGGTTCCAGTTCTGGCGCCAGCGATCGAGCACCAGCTTCCCGTCGGCATAGACCTTGTAATAGCTCGAGCCATAGAGCTGGAACTTGTGGGTGCCGGTCACGTCGGGCTGGAGGTCGCCCGTCCACACCACGGTCTGCTTCTGCACCGCGTTGCCGGCCGTGTTCTGTCCGCCCGTCGCGGCAACGGTCTGCGCCTTGGCCGCGTCGGGCCAGTTCTTCTGGTCCTTGATGTACTGGTAGTTGATCGTCGCTTCCTGACGCGCGACCGCGAGCTTACCGTCGAGGAAATACTCGGCCTTCCAGCCCGGCTTGCCGTCGCTCGTCACCTTCAGCCCCTCGCCCACCAGCGTATAGGGCTTGGGGTTGCCGAAGCGGCTGATGCTGGCATTGTCCCACAGCAGGCCGTAGCTGCGCGTCGATACGACGAACGGGACGGCGATGTCCATGTTGTGCTGGGCGAGTTCGACGTCCTCGCCATTATAGTTCATCTGGGCGTTCTGGTGCTGGCCCAGGCCGTACAGGCCTTCGTCGGTGCCGCGGTTGAACTGCTGGCTGACCGCAACGAACGGCTTGCCCGCCACCGTCACCGGTTTGAACGCGGCCTGGCCGGACTCGGCGAGCAGCTCGCGGCCCTTGGCATCGGTGAAGCGGACCCGGCCGGTGGCGATCTCGATATCGGCGGTGGCGCGCTTGGCCTTGACCAGCACATGGCCGCTGGCCTGGGCTACCTCGAACGTGCCGGCGGCCGGCGGGTTGGCCGCCATCAGGCTCGGTGCGAGCGCGCCGGTGTCGACGCCCTTGGGCGTCGCAATGACGTGGAAGATGCCGTCGCCGTGGACGCTCACTTCCACCCGAGCCGCGCTGCCGCCGGTCGGCGTGACCACCACGCCGGTATCGGTGCGGCTATAGCCATTCTCCTGCGCCGCCTGCGCCGATGCCATCGCACTGCCGGCGAGCAGCGCCGCGAACCAAACCCTCTTCATGCCCAAGTCTCCTGCTTTTCTTCTATTTCCGCCGCTCAGCGATAGCGGCCCATGGTGATCTTCAGAATTTGCGGTCGGTCGATCAGGTTGAGGCCGTAATCGGTCTGGTCGCCGTTCCACACGCGCGTCGCCTGCCATTTGCCGTCGACGAAGCTGCCTTCCTCGGCACGCAGCAGAATACCGTTCGGCGGGCTGCCCTCGGCGGGCGAGAAGGTGACGCGGACATGGTCGCCCACCACCAGGAACTCGTCGTCGGAAAGCTGTGCCACCGCGACGCCGCCGATCTTCTGCACCCCCCAAGGCGCCGGATCGGTCTTGAGGAAGGTCCATTCCTTCATGCCGAACTGCCATTCGCCCCAGCTGGCGGTAATCTGCCAGCCGCCGAGAGTGGTGCTGCGCGGCTTGGAGTCGTCGGGCTTGGCGACACCCCAGGTGGGGCGGGTATAGGCGATCCGCGCCCAGTCGCGCGCGATGCCCTTCAGCATGCCATAGGGCAGCGCGAAGGCGTCCATCGTCGCCGCATCGAGGTCGCGCGCGCCGAGCGGGAAGTTGAAATAGCCGGTGGCGTCCATCCCGAACGGCGCAAAGCCGATCGCGCCGCGCCCCAGCGCCTCGTAGAAGAAGCGGGCGAACTCGCGGGCGTTGCCGATTTCGGGCACCATCAGCGCATTGTCCGGCCGCGCATATTTCTCGAGATAGAGCGACACATTCTCGCTGCTGCGATCATAGAGGTCCGGCGCGGCGAAATCGAGCGAAGGGGCGGCCGCCTTCCAGATATCAAGCACGTCCTGCTGCGGCCCGCCGCTCGCCACGCCGTCCGGATCGGGGACGTTGGAGGGGCCGGCAAGGGCTGCGTTGACGTACATCGGCAGCGGCTTCACCGCCTTGCCCGCCGCGGCGATGGCGTTGACATAGCGCGCGACATACCAGCTGTTGAACGCGCGGTCGGCCTGCGCGCCGAACGCCTGCGACCAGGTGCCGCGCTTGCCGATCTTCTTCGCGAGTTCGGCGGGGATCGCCTGCGCGAACAGGCGGTTGCCTTCCGCCGAATAGTCGCGGGGGTTGCGATAGCTGCCGGTCTCGTTCTCGGGCTGGACCAGGATCACGGTGTTCTGCGGATCGTGATCGCGCAAATATTCCATCACCTTCACGAAGGCGCGCATGTCGGCCTTGAGCGTCTCGGCGCCATGCGCGCTCAGCACGCCGTGATCCTTGCCGTCGCGCGTCTTCATCCGCGGAAAGCGCTTCGCATCCAGCTTCACCCAGTCGGGCGTGTAGCTGTAGCTGGTGTTCTTCCACGTGCCGAACCATAGCAGCACCACGCGCTTGTCGTGCGCGCGGGCCTGATCGAGCAGCGTCTGTAAAAAGCTGAGGTCGAACTGCCCCTCGCGCGGCTCGACCTGCTGCCAAGAGATCGGCACTTCCACGGTGTTGGCATGCATCCGGTCGAGCACATCCCAGGCGGTGGCGAGCGGCGCGGCATAGTTGCTCGAATTATTGACCTGCCCGCCCAGCATCAGGAAGGGCGCGCCGTCGACGATCAGCGCGTGGCGACCGTTCCTGCTCTCGATATGCGGCACCGGTGTCACCGTCTGCGCGGCCGCCGTGCCTGCGAGTACCAGCGCCAGCGCGGCGCCTCCCAGCACATCCAGTCTCATTTCCTCTCCCCTGCAGGATCGCCGTACAACAGCCCGCGCCCGTCGGTGCCGAGATATACCCGGCCGGCGACGCGCGGGTCGCCTGAAATGACGCGGAATCGCAGGCCCCATTGGTGCCCGTCGTCGTTGATCCGCGCCCAGTGTTTCCCGAAATCGTCCGAGCGCCACACGGCGCGCAGGCCGGCCAGCGTGCCGACCGCATAGAGCGCGGGCGTGCGCCCCCGCCCCCTGCCCAGCCCGAACAGCTCCACCTGCAGCGCACCGCTCGCCGGGCGGAACGACGCGCCCCCATCGATGCTGCGCCACAGCTGCCCGCCAAGCTTCAGCCAAAGCTCGCCCGCCGCGAAGGGCGAGGCGACCAGGGTCGACGGCTGCTCGCGATGGCGGATGCGCGCGGCGGACAGGTCGGCAGGCAGGCCGCTCCCTGGCAACGGCGCGAAATGCGCGCCCCCGTCGCGCGAGCCGAGCAGATGGGCCTCGCTCACCGCATAGAAGCGGCTGGCATCGACCTTGTCGGCGGTGGCGCGGGTGCTGCCCGGAAGACCCGCCACGCGCTGCCAGGTTGCACCGCCGTCGCGCGTCAGCATCGGCTCGGGCGCGGCGACCAGCATCGCGGCACCATCGGCCGAGACGCTGATCGCCGCCTCGCCATTGAGGTCGGCGCGCGCGGGCGGGCTGCCCATTGCCGGCACCCGCACCGGCGTCCAGGTGCGTCCGCCATCCTCGGAGCGGCCGAGCGACGCATCCCGCGGCCGGTTGGCGTAGAGGCTGCCGCTGCGCACGATCACCGCAGGCTTACGCCCCGCATAGTCGAGCGTGTTGGTGTTCGAGAGATAGGGGTTGGTAAAGCTGGGTTGCGGCGAGACGCCGAAATCGTCGTGGACGAACCCCGCAATGTCGCCGAACCCCGACACGAGATGCGCGCCGCCGGTCGGCGAAGTGAGCGTGATGATCGCGGTCTGCTCGATGCCGCGGGCCCAGGGTGCCCAGTCGATCGCGTCCGCGCCCGCTGCCGCCGTGGCATAGACGGTCGCCCCGGTGGTGTAGGCGATGTGCCCCGCATCGAAGGGATCGATGGCCAGCCCGGTGATCCAGTGGCCGAAATCGGCACCCTTGCCCTCGTGGAGCAGGAAGGGCGTGGCGGAGACGTCGCGGCGGCTGCGCGGCCCCAGATCCTTCCAATGTGCGCCGCCATCGCGCGACAGCCACAACGTGTCCCCCAGCGCGTAGCGATCGAGCGTGCTGATCGCGACGGTGCCCGGCGCCGAGGCCGCGACCGCTACGCCGAGAATGCCACCCTCGCGGTGATCCGGCGGGGTGATCGCCTGGCCGCGCCCGTCGGGAGTGAAGCGCCACACCGCACCGCCACGCGCGTCGCTTTGGCCGATCCCGGTCGCATAGCCGACATAGAGCGTGCCGTCGGACGCGATCGCGGCCTTCACCGCCAGCATGTCCGGCCCGGGGCCGGCGACTGCCGACCAGTGTGCGCCGCCATCCTCCGATCGATAGAGATGCGTCGCGCCGGGATCGGCAATGCCTGCCCAGATCCGCCGCGACCCCTGCCCGCCTGCGCCGCTCGACGGATCGAACAGCACGAAGGCAATCCCGCCATGCGTCTGCCGCGCCGCCGGTGCACCGAGACCCGGAACGGGGAAGCGCGCGACCTTCGTCCAGTGCGCGCCGGCATCGTCGCTGCGCCACAGCCCGTCGTGCCGCGAGCCGAAAAGCAGCGTGGCGGTCCGGTCGGGATCGATCGCGAGCCGCTCGCCCAGCCCCCGGCCTGCCTCGTTGCCGCCCATCGCGAACGGCACCGGCGTCACATGCCAACTGCGGCCACGGTCGGCCGAGCGGAGGATCGCGGCGGGCGCCTGTGCGTGCATCCCCGCCGCCATATAGACCAGGGCCGGATCGCGCGGATCGGGAGCGATACTCTCGATCCCCATATAGCTGGAGACAACGTTGCCATCCTGCAACGCGATCCAGCGCGCCTGCGCCGCATCCCAGCGATAGGCCCCACCCATGTCGGTACGCAGATAGGCGAGCCCGGGTTCGGCCGGGCTGAACACGATGCCGGGCGCGTAGCCGCCCGCACCGACGGTAACGTTGCGCCATTGATAGGGGATCGCGGCCTGCGCCAGCGCCGGCACCGGCGCGGCCAACCCGACCAGCACCGCGATCATGCCAAGCGACATGGAACGCGCCATTCCTTCCCCTCCCGCGTCCGGCAGCCTTACCGGTTTACGATCCTGCGTCCACAGGTTAGCGCTACCAGTTGCGGAAAGAAACCGCCGATTGGAAATTTACTTTTACAGGTGGATGTAGCTACTCATCATCAACCGCCACGATGCGAACCGTGGACGAGGGGAGGAAACAAGGATGTCTCAAGAGCTTAACCGACGCAACCTGCTGGGCGCCATGACCCTTGCCGCCGGTGCGGCAGCCTTGCCGGCGCACGCGTTCCAGGCCGATGGCGACGAGGTGCTGCCGCTCTGGCCCGGATCGCCTCCCGGCGCCCCCGCAACCCTGCCCAGCCCGAAATATGATCAGCGTTCGAAGGACCCCGCGTTCAACGATCGCTGGCTGACGGGGATCGGCCAGCCCTCGCTCACCGTGCGGCGCGCCGCGCGGCCCAACGGCACCGCGGTGATGCTGATCCCGGGCGGCGGCTATGGCTTCCTCGCAATCGATAACGAGGGCGAGGAACAGGCGCGCTGGCTGAACGCGATCGGCGTCACCGCCTTCATCCTGCGCTACCGCATTCCCACCGAAGGCTGGGCGAACCGCGCCACCGTGCCGCTGGCCGATGCGCAGCGCGGCCTGCGGCTGATCCGCGCCTCGGCGAAGCGCTGGGGGGTCGATCCCGCGCGGGTGCTGGCGCTCGGCTTCTCGGCGGGCGGCCATCTCGCCGGCAGCCTGGCCACCCGCCATGCCGAGCGCGTCTATGCCCCGGTCGATGCCGCCGACCAGCTTTCGGCGCGGCCCGATCTGGCCGGCCTGATCTATCCGGTGGTCAGCCTCGCCGCGCCCTTCACCCATGGCGGCTCGCGCGACAATCTGTTCGGCACCGGTGCCGGCGCCAAGGCGCTCGCCGCCGCTTCGGTGGAGAACCGCGTGACCGCCGACACCCCGCCGATCTTCCTTACCCATGCCAGCGATGACGGGCTGGTGCCGATCGCCAACAGCCTGGCGCTCTACCAGGCGATGATCGCGGCGCAGCGCCCGGCCGAGCTGCACGCGTTCGACCAGGGCGGCCACGGCTTCGGCGTCCGCCTGCCCAAGACCGTCCCCGCCGCGGCCTGGCCGGTGCTGTTTGCCGCCTATGCCCGGCGCAGCGGCGTGCTGGCGGCATGATCCGGGTGGCGGCGCCGCTGCTGGCGCTCCTGCTCGCCGGCGCCGCCGACCCCGAGCCGCCCTATCGTTCGAGCCCCGAGCGGCGCACCGTGGAGGACCGGCGCGACTGGGGCCGTTGGCTCGGACCATTTCGAGCCAGGCTGGTGCCAAGCATGATGCAGGATTTTGGCGAACGCTATCTCTACGCGCCCGCGAACGCCGCGCTGCCGCCGCCGCGCAAGGGCGAGCAGCGGGTCGTGTTCCTCGGCGACTCGATCACCGACGGCTGGGATCTCGCGAAGAGCTTTCCCGGCAAGCCCTATGTCAACCGCGGCATCGGCAGCCAGGTGACCGCACAGATGCTCGTCCGGTTCGAGCAGGACGTGGTGGCGCTGCGCCCGCGCGTCGTCGTGATCCTTGGCGGCGTCAATGACGTGACCGGCTTCCTGCAGGCGGAAAGCGCCGAGTCGATCACTGCCAATATCGAGGCGATGGCGGATATCGCGGCGGCGCACGGCATCGCGGTCGTGCTCTGTTCGATCCTGCCGGTGAACGACTATAGCGACGCCGCCCGCAACGTGGTGGCGGAACGCAAGCCGGCCGAGCTGCGGGCGATCAACGACGCGCTGCGCGCGCTGGCGCGCCGACGCCATTTCGCCTTTGCCGACTATGCCGCCGCCCTTGCCGATGCGCGCGGACGGATGCGCCGGGAGCTCACCACGGACGGCATTCACCCGCTGCCGGCCGGCTATGCGCTGATGACGCCGATAGCAACAAAAGCGATCGCATGGTCGCTGACGCGGAAAAATCCAACACCCTGAATTATAGGAATCTTTTCGCGTTAACGATAACCAGATTTCACCGGTGAAGCTAAGTTTCACATTATTGTTGCGATAAATCAGACGCCATGGTAGCGCAAACATCGGATGCTGGGAGAAACCGGCACCGCCGGCGCAGGCGCTCTAGAGGAGCCCCTCCGGCCTCGATCACTTGGGTATGGCGCCGTAGCGCCGAGGGAGGGGACTTCGTGACCAACCGCTTCACATCATCTCTGCAGACGACTTCGTTCAACGCCCTGCTGCGCGCCGGCGCATCGGTGGCAACGTTGTCACTGCTCGCGGCGCCGGGGATGGCGCTGGCGCAGACCGCTGCCGCCGCCCCGCAGGGCAGCGAGGCCGCCACGCAGGACGCAGCCCCTGCCGAGGCGACCGGACAGGAAATCGTCGTCACCGGCATCCGCGCCTCGCTGCAGAGCGCGCGCAACCGCAAGCGCGACGCCGAACAGGTCGTCGACTCGATCACCGCGCAGGACATCGGCGCCCTTCCCGACCGCTCGGTTTCGGAAGCGCTGCAGCGCGTGCCGGGCGTGACGCTCCAGCGCACCAACGAAAACCGCGATCCTGCCCGCCTGTCCTCCGAAGGCGGCGGCGTGTTCATTCGCGGCCTCTCCTGGGTCCGCTCGGAACTCAACGGCCGCGACGTCTTCTCGGCGAACAACGGCCGCGGGCTGTCGTTCGAGGACGTGTCGTCCGACCTGCTCGTCGGCGTCGACGTGTTCAAGAACCCCTCGGCCGAGCTGGTCGAAGGCGGCATCGGCGGCATCGTCAACTTGCGCACGCGCAAGCCGTTCGACGCGCCTGGCTATGTCTTCGCGCTGTCGGGCGACGCCAACTATGCCGATCTGCGCAAGAAGACCTACTGGTCGGGCAACGCGCTCGCCAGCGGCCGCTGGAACACCCCGCTCGGCGAGATGGGCCTGCTGCTCAGCTACTCGATCAACAATATCGGCAACCGCACCGACAGCATCACCGCCGGTCGCTATGACCGCGGCACGCTGACCAAGGCGCAGGACGGCCTCGCCGCGGGCACCAACGTCTACATCCCCGCCGGCATGGGCTTCCGCCGCATCGACTGGCAGCAGAAGCGCACCGCATTCGACGGCTCGTTCCAGTGGAAGCCGAGCGACACGCTGACGCTGACCCTGGAAGCACTGATCTCCAAGGCGACGCCGCACGACATCGAATATGCGGTGGGCGACTATGACACGCCCTCGTCGGACAATTCGAGCTACAAGTTCGGGCCGAACCGCGAGCTGCAGTCCGGCGTGATTCAGAACCGCAACCTCAATCTCGACACGCGCGCCGGCAGCCAGGACAAGAAGACTCAGGACTTCTCGGGCAACCTGCGCTGGGTGCCGAACGAGAACTGGGCGGTCAGCGCCGATCTGCAGTACATCAAGTCCACCGCGAAGGTGTACAGCATGACGGCGTTCACCGGCGCCAACATCCCGACCACGATCGCGTTCGACTTCAGCGGCGACGATCCGTCGATGACGATGACGCCGACCAACAGCAGCCAGTCGCTCACCAACAAGAATCTCTACTGGTGGGCCGCCGCGATGGATCACATCGAGGACAACGAGGCCGACGAGTGGGCGACGCGCGCCGACGTCGAATATACCTTCACCGACAGCGATTTCCTGAAGTCGATCCGTGTCGGCGGCCGCTATACCGATCGCGCCGCCACCACCCGCCAGAGCACCTACAACTGGGGCCTGCTCTCGGCGCAGTATTGGCAGCCCGGCAGTGCGGTGTTCCTGAATCAGACCGGCTGGCCGAGCCTGCCACAGAATCCGGACCTGCCGAACCAGACGCAGCTGGTGAACTACAACAACTTCTTCCGTGGCAAGCTGCCCTCGCCGGGCGCGGGCTTCTGGTTCCCCTCGGCCAATCTCGTTCAGAACGGCACGGCTTATGCCAACAGCTATCTGAAGAGCACGCTGTCGAACGGCTGGGGCTGGTCGCCGCTGAGCGACGATTACAGCAAGAACCCGGGCGGCATCAACGACCAGACCGAGAAGACCATCGCGGGCTATGGGCTGGTCCGCTTCGGCATGGACCAGAGCCCGCTCGGCCATTTCGACGGTAACATCGGCGTTCGCGTGATCCGTACCGAAAACGGGGCGACCGGCACGCCGATCACCGTCGGCGCGCCGACCTCGTCGCCGGGCCTGTGCGTCGTCGGCACGCCGATCACCACCGGTCCGCGTGCGGGCCAGACGGTGAACGCGACCGACTGCGCCAACTATACCGCGGCGTTCAAGTTCGCCGGGGGCACGATCACCCAGCCGACCACGGGCAACGGCTCCTATACGGACGTGCTGCCCAGCCTGAACCTGCGCTTCTTCCTGAAGGACAATCTCCAGCTCCGCCTCGCCGCAGCCAAGGCGATTGTCCGGCCGACCTTCGCGCAGCTCAACCCCTATGTCTCGCTGAGCTACAGCTTCGATTCGGTCACCGGCATCGGCACCGGCGTCGGCGCCAACGGTGCGCTGACCCCGTTCGTCGGCAGCGCGGGCAATCCGAACCTGAAGCCGACCCGCTCGAATCAGTTCGACGTCAGCCTCGAATATTATTTCGGGCGTTCGAACAGCCTGACCTTCGCCGGCTTCTACAAGGACATCTCGAACTACATCTTCGCCGGCACGACCAAGCAGACCTTCACCGCGAACGGCCAGACCCTGACCTTCGACGTGACGCAGCAGACCAACGGTTCGAGCGGCAAGATCAAGGGCTTCGAGATCGGCTACACGCAGTTCTTCGACATGCTTCCCGGCGCGCTGGGCGGCCTGGGCTTCAGCGGCAACTACACGTTCGTCGACTCGTCGGGCGGCAAGAACACCGCGGTCAACGTGTTCGATTCGACCCAGGTGAACAATTCGGGCCTCACCCTGCCGCTCGAGGGCCTGTCGAAATATTCGTACAACGCGGCCCTGGTGTACGAGAAGTACGGCATCTCGGCGCGTGCGGCATACAACTGGCGCTCGCACTATCTGCTCACCACCTCGGCGGCGAACATCAACTACCCCGTCTGGTCGGAAAGCTACGGGCAGCTCGACGCGTCGATCCTCTATTCGCTCAACAAGCACATCAAGATCGGCGTGCAGGGCTACAACCTGCTCAACTCGCGCACCTTCCTCGATGTGGGCGATCCCAATCTGAAGCCGCGCTACGGCTGGACCGACACGGATCGGCGCTTCGCCTTCCTGTTCCGCTCGGTCTTCTAACCCTCCTCCTCCTCGGCCCCCGGTACCCATGGTACCGGGGGCGCATTTTATCGGCCGCCGATTCCGCCTAAGGCTCGACGGGGTCGAACGGCAGAACGGGAACTCGGCGCAGTGGCGCAACACCTCATCATCGCAGGCGGTGGCAGTGCCGGATGGATGGCAGCCGCCCTGTTCGCCAGGCTGCGGCCCGCGCCCGACACCCGCATCACGCTCGTGGAATCCGATGCCATCGGCACTATCGGCGTCGGCGAGGCCACCGTGCCGATCCTCCAGGAGTTCAACCGCCTGCTCGGCCTGCACGAACCCGAGTTTGTCGCGGCAACACAGGGCAGCTTCAAGCTGGGGATCGAGTTTGTCGACTGGGGGCAGATCGGCAATCGCCATTTCCACGGCTTCGGCGACCATGGCGCGCCGATCGAGGGCATTTCCCCCCATCATCACTGGCACCGGCTCCGCACCGCAGGCCGCCTCGGCGATCCGATCGATCGCTGGTCGATGCCTGCACTCGCCGCCGCACAGGACCGGTTCGCGCCGCCCGAGGCGCTGCGCGGCGAGGCGGCGGAGTATCGCTATGCCTATCATTTCGACGCGGGCCTCTATGCGGCATTGCTGCGCGACTATGCCGAAGCCCGCGGTGTCACCCGCATCGAGGGCCGCATTCTCGACGTCGTCCGCGACGGCGAGAGCGGCGATCTGCGCGCGCTGCTGCTGGAAGGCGAGCGCCGCGTGGACGGCGACGTGTTTCTCGACTGCACCGGCTTTGCCAGCCAGTTGCTCGGCCAGCATCTCGGCACCGACTTCGTCGACTGGTCGCATTGGCTGCCCGCCGATCGCGCACTTGCGCTGGGCTGTACCCGCGCGGGGCGCTTCACGCCCTTCACCCGATCGACCGCGCATGCCGCAGGCTGGCAGTGGCGGATCCCGCTCCAGCACCGCACCGGCAACGGCCTGGTCTATAGCAGCGCGCACCTGTCCGACGACGAGGCTGCCGCGCTGCTCCAGGCCAATCTCGACGGCGAGGCGATCGGGGCGCCGCGCCAGCTGCGCTTCACCACCGGCCGGCGCGCGCGCTTCTGGGCGCACAATGTGATCGGCATCGGCCTTGCCGCAGGCTTTATGGAGCCGCTGGAATCGACCAGCCTGCAACTGGTCCAGACCGGCCTTGCCCGGCTGGCCGAACTGCTCCCGGCCGGGCCCGCCGACCCGGCGATCGTCGCCGAGTATAATCGTGAGACGATCGGCGAATATGAACGCATCCGCGATTTCCTGATCGCACATTACTGTATCAGCCAGCGCCCCGAGCCCTTCTGGCGCGACATGGCCGCAATGACGCTCCCCGACACCCTCGCCCACAAGCTGGCGCTGTGGGATGCGATGGGGCGGGTACCGATGCTCGATCTGGAATCGCACCAGGAGCCGAGCTGGGTCGCGGTCCTGCTCGGGCAGCAGCGTGTGCCCCGTGGTCATGATCCTGCCGCGGATCGCCTGCCGCTCGACAGCCTCGCGACACGCTTCGCGCAGCGCGAGGCGACCCTCGCGACCGCGACCCGCCGGCTGCCGCAGCACGACTATTTCGTCGCGCGCACCTGCCAAGCGGCGGCCGCATGAACGCGCCGCTGTCCCGCGTGGTGATCGCCGGCGGCGGCAGCGCCGGCTGGATGGCCGCCGCGGCGCTTTCCCAGGCGCTGGCCGGCACGGGGATCACCGTCGCCCTCGTCGAGTCCGAGGAGATCGGCACGGTCGGCGTGGGCGAGGCGACGATCCCGCCGATCCACGGCTTCAACCAGATGATCGGCGTCGACGAGACCGCGTTCGTGAAAGCGACACGCGGCACCTTCAAGCTGGGCATCGAGTTCGTCGACTGGTGGCGGCAGGGAGACCGCTACTTCCACCCGTTCGGGCGCTATGGCGACGATTTCGGGCTGGTGCCGTTTCACCAGCAATGGCTGGCCGCGCGCGCCGAAGGCGACACCACCCCGCTCGGCACCTATTCGCTGTCGACGCTCGCCGCGATGAACGGCCGCTTCGGCCTGCCCCAGGGCGGCGGCAACAGCGTCTTCGCCACCTATGGCTATGCCTATCATTTCGATGCGGGCCTATACGCCGCCTATCTGCGCCAGCTTTCGGAAGCGCGTGGCGTGGTCCGCCACGAGGGCAAGATCGCCGCGATCCACCGCGACGAGGCGACCGGCCATGTCTCCGCCGTCCAGCTGGACGACGGCCGCCGGATCGAGGGCGAGCTGTTCCTCGACTGCACCGGCTTTCGCGGGCTGCTGATCGGCGAGGCGATGGGCGTCGCCTATCAGGACTGGTCGCACTGGCTGCCGTGCAACCGCGCGATCGCCGTACCGACCGAAACGGCGGGGCCGCCGCTTCCCTATACCCGCAGCACCGCGCGCGATGCCGGCTGGCAGTGGCGGATCCCGCTGCAGCACCGCATCGGCAACGGCCATGTCTTCTGCGACGGCTTCACCAGCGCCGACGAAGCCGAGGCGCTGCTCCTCGCCAATCTGGATGCAGCGCCGATCGGCGACCCGCGCCACCTGCGCTTCACCACCGGCCGGCGCGAGACCCCCTGGGCGGGCAATGTCGTCGCGGTCGGGCTGTCCTCGGGCTTCCTGGAGCCGCTGGAGTCGACCAGCCTGCACCTCATTCAGAGCGCGATCACCCTGCTGCTGCAATGGTTTCCCGATCGCAGCTTCGATCCCGCCGTGCGCGCCGAATATAACCGGCTCGCCACCCGCGAATGGGACACGATCCGCGACTTCCTGATCCTCCACTATATCGCCACCGAGCGCGACGACACGCCCTTCTGGCGCCACTGCCGCGCGATTACCCCGCCCGACACGCTCACCGAGAAGATGGCGCTGTTCGCCCGCACCGGGCGGCTGCTGGCGCGCGACGGTGATCTGTTCATGGACGCGAGCTGGCTGGCGGTGCTGATGGGCCAGGGCGTGGTGCCGCAAGCGCACGACGCGCTCGCCGCCGGCATCCCGCCGGGGCATCGCCGGAAGATCCTGGGCGCGATGCGCAAGGTGATCGCCGACACGGCCACGCAGCTGCCGCCGCACGAAGCGACGATCGCCCGGCAGTTCCGGGCGGGATAGCGGAGCACCCCGGCTACGGGCAGGAGGAGTAGCCGCACCGCACAAACCATCGTCATCCCCGCGAAGGCGCGGATCCATTGGCGCTGCGGCCGGAATTCTTCCCCTGCGCCCTGGCAAATGGATTCCCGCCTTCGCGGGAATGACGATGCCGGGGGGAGTTCTTCCGCTACGCCTCCGCCTTGACCCGCGATTTGCGGCTGCGGACCGGCCGCGCGACCGACAGGCTCGGCACCACCGGCGCCTCCGTCCGGTCGAACCAGCCCAGCGCGGACGAGATCGCCTGCGCGGTCGTCTTCAACATCTCCAGCGCCTCGTCCTGCGCGACGTGCGGCGCATCGTCGATCGCAGCGAGAAACGGGATGGTCAGCGCGGCGACGACATGCCCGTCGAAGCCATAGACCGGGCAGCTCATGTCCGACACCCCGGCCATCCGTGCGCTGGGAATCGATTCATGCCCCTGCGCCCGCACCGCCTCCAGCCGCGCGCCCAGCCCCTTGGGCAGCCCGCGCGGATACAGCGCCTTGCGCCGTTCGTCCTCCATCGCCGCCAGCAGCACATGGCCCGAGCAGCTGGTGAGCAAGTCGATATTGGTGCCCAGCCGCACCGAGAACCCCGTCTGGCCGGGACTTTCCTGCCGCGCGACGATCAGGCCGCGCGTGCCGGTCGCCACCACCAGGTGGCAGGACTGCTGGGTCGCCGCCGCGAGGCTGTGCATCAGCGGCGTCGCGACATGGGTGAGTTCCTGCGCCGGCGTCGCGCGATGCGCGATCTCGAGCAGCCGGTAGGTCACCCGGTAGCGGTCGCTCGCGGCATCCTTGTGCAGCCAGCCGCGTCGATCGAGCACCACGATGATGCGGAACAGCTCGCTGATCGAGCGACCCAGCCGCTGCGCGATCTCGCTGATCGTCAGGCCCTGTGGCGCGTCGCTCAGCAGTTCGACGACCTCGATGCCCTTTTCGAGCGCGGGGGCCGCATAATTCGGTTGCCGCTCCTCGGAAGCGGCCGATCCTCTCTCTGTCATGGTCCCGAGCCTATCGTGCGCCTCGCACGTTGTCATGCCAATCTGGATCCAATTCGTTAAAATTGGTCTTAGGGGTATTGAAATGAAAGTTACTTTGACAGATGAAAGTGACATAGAAGAAGGGGAGGCTATGCGCTTCGACAACAAGACCGTGCTGGTGACCGCCGCTGCTCATGGCATCGGCCGTGCGACCGCACTTCGCCTGCGCGATGAAGGTGCGCGCGTGTTCGCCCTCGACCGCGATGCCGCCGCGCTGGCCACGATGGAGGGGGTGGAGCCGGTGACGCTCGATCTGCTCGATGCCGCCGCGATCGCCGCGCTGCCGGCGCAGATCGGCGCGATCGACGCGCTCGCCAACATCGCCGGCTTCGTGGCCGCAGGCTCGATCCTCGACGGCAGCGACGACGACTGGATGCTGTCCTTCGACCTCAACGTGCACGCCATGCACCGCATGATCCGTGCCTTCCTGCCGGGCATGCTGGCGCGCGGCGGCGGTGCCATCGTCAATATGTCGTCCATCGCCTCGAGCGTGAAGGGCATCCCCAACCGCCACGCTTATGGCGCCTCCAAGGCGGCGGTGATTGGTCTGACAAAGGCGGTCGCGGCAGACTTCGTCGCGCGGGGCATCCGCTGCAACGCGGTGTGCCCCGGCACCGTCGATACCCCCAGCCTGCGCCAGCGCGTCGCCGACCAGGCCGGCGCACAGGGCATCAGCGTCGAGGAGGCACATGCCGCCTTTGTCGCCCGCCAGCCGATGGGTCGGCTGGGCCGCGAGGAAGAGATCGCCGCGCTGGTCTGCTATCTCGCCAGCGACGAGGCTGCCTTCACCACCGGCGCGGTCCATGTGATCGACGGCGGCTGGGTCAACTAAGGGACATGATGAACGCGCTTTCCAACGGCGTCACCGCCGCCCCTGCCCTCGCTGCGAAGATCACCGGCCTGCGCACGGTCGACCTGCGCTTCCCGACCAGCACGGCGCTCGACGGCTCGGACGCGATGAACCCGGACCCCGATTATTCGGCGGCCTATGTCATCCTCGAAACCGACGTGCCGGGGCTCGAAGGCCATGGCCTCACCTTCACCATCGGCCGCGGCAACGACATCTGCGTCGCGGCGATCGAGGCGATGCGGCACCTGGTGATCGGCCTCGACCTCGCCTGGATCGCCGAGGAGCCCGCGCGCATGTGGCGGCACCTCACCGGCGACAGCCAGCTGCGCTGGATCGGTCCGGACAAGGGCGCGATGCATCTGGCGACGGGCGCGGTGGTCAACGCGATCTGGGACCTCTGGGCCAAGGCCGAGGGCAAGCCGGTGTGGCGGCTGGTGGCGGACATGACGCCCGAACAGCTCGTCCGCGCGATCGACTTCCGCTACCTTACCGACGCGATCACGCCCGAGCAGGCGCTTGCCCTGCTCACGGAGCGCGCGGCGGGTAAAGCGGACCGCGTCGCCACGCTCGAGGCGAAGGGCTACCCCTGCTACACCACCTCCGCCGGCTGGCTCGGCTATCCCGACGAGAAGCTGCGCCGCCTCGCGCAGGAAGCGGTCGATGCCGGCTTCGACCATATCAAGCTCAAGGTCGGCCGCGATCTTGAGGACGATATCCGGCGCGTCACCATCGCCCGCGAGGTGCTGGGGCCCGACCGCAAGCTGATGATCGACGCTAACCAGGTGTGGGAAGTCGGCCAGGCGATCGAGTGGGTCAACGCACTCGCCTTCGCCAAGCCCTGGTTCATCGAGGAGCCGACCAGCCCCGACGACGTGCTCGGCCACAAGGCGATCCGCGATCGGATAGGCGAGGTGCAGGTCGCCACCGGCGAGATGTGCCAGAACCGCATCCTGTTCAAGCAGTTCATGGCGGTGGGCGCGGTCGACGTGATCCAGCTCGACGCCTGCCGCATCGGCGGCGTGAACGAGGCGCTGGCGGTGCTGCTGCTCGCCGCGCGCTACGGCCTCCCGGTGTGCCCGCATGCCGGCGGCGTGGGGCTGTGCGAGTACGTCCAGCACCTGTCGATGATCGACTATCTGTGCTTCGCGGGCACGATGGACGGGCGGGTGATCGAATATGTCGACCATCTGCACGAGCATTTCCTGGAGCCCTGCGTGATCCGGGATGCGGCGTACATGCCGCCGACGCGCCCAGGCTATTCGATCGAGATGAAGCCGGAAACGCTGGACGCCTATCGCTTCCGCAAATGAAGATGGGGCTCCGTTCGCGGGGCCCCTGCTGCATCTGGACCCCGCCCCCGATCAAGCCCAACAAGGGCATCGGACCCCAAGGAGAGGATTTATGGCCCGTACGGCCGCCCGACGTTACACCCCTGCCATCCTCCTCACGGTGTCGCTGTTCTTCCTGTGGGGGATGGCGAACAACCTCAACGACATCCTGATCGCGCATTTCCGCCGCGCCTTCACGCTGAGCGATTTCGAGACCAGCTTCGTCCAGCAGGCCTTCTACATGGGCTATTTCCTGCTCGCGACGCCGGCGGCGATGCTCGCGCGGCGGCGGGGGTATAAGACCGCGATCGTGACGGGGCTCACCCTGTACGCGATCGGCGCGCTGCTCTTCTATCCCGCGACGCATTTCGGGGAATATCGGTGGTTCCTCGCTGCACTGTTCGTGATCGCCTGCGGCCTTGCCTTTCTGGAAACCTCGGCCAGCCCGCTGATCGCCGAGCTGGGCAGCCCCGAAACCGCCGCGCGCAGGCTCAACTTCGCGCAGGCAGCCAACCCGCTCGGGACGATTTTCGGGGTCCTGGTAGGGAAGTATTTCATTCTCTCCAGCTTCGCGCAGGACGATAAGGCACTCGCCGCGATGTCCGCCGCCGAGCGGACCGCGACGCTGCGCGGCGAGCTTGCCTCGGTGCAGACCCCCTATCTGGTGATCGGCCTCGTCGTGCTCGCCTTCGCGATCGCCGCCGCGCTGATCGCCTTCCCGGACAACCGCAAGGACGGCGACGCGCCCGCGGTGCCGACGGGCAAGGCGCTCGGCACCGTGCTGCGCGACCGGACGCTGCTGTTCGCGGTGGTGGCGCAGTTCTTCTATGTCGGGGCGCAGGTGGGGTTGTGGAGCTACACGATCCGCTACGCGCAGGTGAACCTGCCCGGCCTCACCGAGCAGGGCGCGGCCGACTATCTGTTCGCCAGCCTGGTACTGTTCGGCATCGGCCGCTTCGTCGGCGCGGCGATGCTCGGCAAGGTGAAGGCGCCGCAGCTGCTGGTGCTGTTTGCCGGGCTCTCGGCGGCGCTGGCGGCGGTGGCGGTGTTCGTCGGGGGCACGACCGGGCTCTATGCGCTGGTCGCGGCGAGCTTCTTCATGTCGATCCAGTTCCCGACGATCTTCGCGATCGGCATCGGAGGCCTGGGCTCGCTCAAGCAGATCGGCGCCTCGCTGATCGTGATGGCGATCATCGGCGGCGCGGTGCTGACCGCGGCGATGGGGCATGTGTCCGACCTGGCCGGGATCAACCTGGCGCTGCTGGTACCGGCGGTGGCTTTCCTGGTGGTGCTGGGCTTCGGCGTGCGCGCAACGGGGACGGCGGGGGATGTGGAGTTGGTGACGGCGGGGCATTGAGGCGCTGATCAGATCCTCCGCCGGAGGGGGAGGGGGACCGCCGCCGAAGGCGGTGGTGGAGGGGTGTCCCGGCTGGAAGCGGAGGTCTCCGTCCCCACCGTCGACACCCTCCGTCAGCCCTTCGGGCTGCCACCTCCCCTTACAGGGGAGGATGCTTGGAATGTCTTCTATGTCGCAATATGCGAAGCCTGATCTTCGTGCTGAATGCTGTCGAGATAGTCTTCGATGTCCAAAATCAACTGCGTGGCACCCCGCAGGTTCGCTGAGAAGCGAAGCGTCTCGCCCGCTTAAAATACCAAACGATAGTCCTCAGAGATCTCGCTCCTTCGCACGGATACCAGTTCGGAGATAAAGAACAGCCGTTCCTTGCCCGTCCAGCTTCGTACCAGGATCATACTCCCCTTCCACTTCACGCACCTCCCGTACGCGATCCAGACAGGGTAAGCTCCAGCAATTGCAAATCCTATCAGTACCAACAGCGCGTAGAAATTTTGCTCCTGCGCGTCGGGTTGCATCGGATCCGACGTTATCAGGGCCGACCCTGCGAACACGACGAACGACCCACAGCCGAACAACATGAAGTAGATCAAGAAGCCTGGCTTAAGCTGCTTCCACCCGCTTTCATCGCGCTGGACGCGCACCCGCACGTGCTGCGCAATCATGGTCGCGAGGCCTACTGCCGCGCCTACGATCAGGACTCTCGCCAAGACGCTCATTGCCCTCGCCCCTCACCCCACCAGCACCACATGCAGAAACCGCGGCCCATGCGCCCCGCGGACATAGGTGCCTTCGATGTCGGTCGTGCCGCTGACGCCGGTTACCCAATAGTGCGCACGCGGCGCCGCCCCGCCCGGCACCGCGTCCTCCAGCCAGCGGACCAGGCCGGCGACCTCCAGCAGGACGATATGGCGCAGCGCCAGGAAGTTGGGCAGCATCGGCGCTTCCGGCGCGGTCTCGAACACCAGCGAGCCGGTCTCCGCCACTCCGGCGCGGGCGAAGGCCAGCACCGTGCCGTCGTCGATCGGGCAGTCCGCCAGCCGGGTCAGCCCGGCCCAGTCGAGTCCCGCCACCCGAGCGTCGGGCGGCAGCCAGAGCGCCGGTTCCGCGCCCTCGGCGGCGAGGTACGCCGCTACCGCCCCCGGCAGTTCCGCCAGCGACCCGATCCGCGCATGCGTCGCCGCTACGCTCGGCTGGCCAAGCTGCGTCAAGAAGCGCGCCACCAGATCCTCCGGCCCCGCCGGCCGTTCGCGCTCCTCGCCCGTGAGCAGCGCCGCCGCCTCGGCTGCCAGATCCGCCGCCGCCCGCGCCGGCCCCAGCCGCGCCAGGATCGCGTCGCGCGCGCTCATCGTTCGCCCTTTCGGTAGCGGTCCATGAAGCTTTCCGCCGCCGGAGCGGGAAAGTCGCGTCCGCCGGTCCAGCCGCCGGCCAGCGGCAGCTTCGCGATCCAGCCGCGCCCGGCCAGCCGCATCGCCCGGATCGCCCAGCGCACGCCCGCGCGGTACAGCCAGGGCCGGCGCGCCGCCCAGGCCCAGAGCCCCAGCCCCGAGCGTAGCGTCACCGGCTCCAGCCCCTCGCGCCAGCTCTTCTCGCGCCAGCCGCGCAGCAAGGTCGGCAAGGGGATGGCGACCGGGCACACCTCCTGGCACTTGCCGTTCATCGTGCACGCGCCCGGCAGGTCGCGGCTCGCCGCCAGCCCGTCGAGCGCGGGGGTCAGCACCGATCCCATCGGCCCCGGATAGGTGCCGCCATAAGCATGGCCGCCGATCTGGCGGAACACCACGCAGTGGTTCATGCACGCGCCGCAGCGGATGCAGCGGAGCATCTCCGCCAGCCCTTCGTCGCGCATCGCGCTGCGGCCATTGTCGACCAGCACGATGTGCATCTCCTCGGGCCCGTCGCGGTCCCCTGCCCGCTTCGGCCCGGCATAGAAGGTAGTATATTGCGTCAGCGCCGCGCCGGTCGCCGAGCGGGCGAGCAGCCGCAGCAGATGCACCGCTTGGTCCATCGACGGGACCAGCTTCTCGATCCCGGCGGTGACGATATGCACGCGCGGCGGCACCAGCGAGAGCTCGGCATTGCCTTCGTTGGTGACGGTGCAAACCTGCCCCGTATCCGCGATCAGGAAATTGGCGCCCGAGATGCCGACATCGGCGCCCAGCATCTCGCCCCGCAGCTGCCGCCGGGCGCTCGCCGCCATCGCGACGATGCTTTCCTCGACATGCGGATCGCGGTGGCGGGCGCGGAACAGTTCGGAGACCTGCTCGCGCGTCTTGTGCATCGCCGGCCAGATGATGTGCGAGGGCCGCTCGCCGGCGAGCTGGATGATGTGTTCGGCCAGATCGGTCTCGACGCGGCCGATCCCCGCTGCCTCCAGCGCGTGCGGCAGGCCGATCTCCTCGCCGAGCATCGACTTGGAGCGGGCGACGCTCTTCGCCCCCGCCTTGCGACAGAGGTCGACGACGATGGCACAGGCCTCGTCGGCGGTGGCGGCCCAATGGACCGTCGCGCCGGCCGCCGTCGCCGCCGCCTCGAACTGGACGAGATAGGATCCCAGGTTGGCGATCACATGGTCCTTGATCGCCGCCGCCCGCTCGCGCGCCGCGGCGAAGCTGGGCCAGGCGCCGATCGCGGCACCCCGCTTGGCCTCGGCGGTGCCGGCGGTGCGCTCGACCGCGATCTTGAGCTGGCGGTCGGCCAGCGCGGCATCGACCCGCGCGTCGAACGCCCGGCTCATTGCGCTTCGCCGATCGCCGGGCCGTCGGCCATGCCGGCCAGCACCTCGATGGCGTGGAAGGCGCGCACGTGCCCTCCGCGCCGGTGGAGCTTGCCCGCCATGTTCATCAGGCAGCCGAGATCGCCCGCGAGCAGCAGCCCCGCGCCGGTCGCCTCCACCGCCGCCGCCTTCTCGTCGGCGATCGCGTTGGAGATGGCCGGGTATTTCACGCAGAACGTGCCGCCGAAGCCGCAGCACGTCTCCTCCCCCGCCAGCGGCACCAGATCGAGCCCTTCGACCGCGCCGAGCAGCCGGCGCGGCTGTGCCTTGATGCCCAGTTCGCGCAGCCCCGAGCAGCTGTCGTGGTAGGTCGCCGTCGCGGGCAGTGCCACGCCCTCGGGCCGCCAGCCGCGGGCGTCGAGCCAGGCGAGGATCTCCCAGGTCTTGCCGGCTACCGCTTCGGCGCGCGCGGCCCATGCGGGATCGTCGGCGAGCAGCTCGGGATAATGGCAGCGGATCGTCCCCGCGCAGCTCCCCGAAGGGACGACGATCGCCTCAAAGGCCTCCAGCATCGCCACGTTGCGCCGGGCGAAATCGGTCGCGGTCGCGCGGTCGCCCGAATTGAGCGCCGGCTGGCCGCAGCAGGTCTGCGCCTCGGGCACCACCACCGCGCAGCCTGCGTCGGCCAGCGCGCGCAGCGCCGCAAAGCCCACCCGGGGCCGCATCGCATCGACCAGGCAAGTGACGAACAGCGCGACGCGGGTCGAGGAATCCTGGCTCATGGCGTTTCCATTTGCATATTCTGGGAGTGCTTTCCAGAAACTGCGCTTATTGCCCCTTGGCAGCGTCCGCCTGCATGTCCGCCACCTCGCGCCGCAGCATCCCCAGCATCAGCGCCGCGGCGCGATCGGTATCCTCGGCGGGGCTGAGGAAGCGATGCTGCATCAGGCCCAGCGCCGTCGCGGTGATCACGTCGGCAAGCGCGCAGCGTCGCTCGGCGAAGGCCGCGCCGGGGATCAGCGCCGACAGGGCGGTCAGCATGGTGCTGCGCACCTCCTCGCGCGTTCCTTCAAAGATCGCCTTGATGCGTTCGTTGCGGGCGGTTTCGGCGACGATTTCGGCAAATAGCGGATCCGACTCGTCAGCTTCGGGACGCACGAAATCGGCAAGCCATTTCCAGACGAACTCGGGATCGCCGCTCTGGATCCCCGCACTGAGCGACTCGGGAGCGAGGAAATCCATGCAGTCCGCCTGCACGATTTCCGCGACAATCGCCTCTTTCGACGAAAAATCGCGATAAATTTGACCTACCGCAATGCCCGATTCCTTGGCGATCTGGGCCACGCCAGTGGCGTGAAAACCGTTCGCAATGAACAACCTGCGCGCTGCCGAGACGATTCTTTCGCGGCGCAACATGGCCTTTTCGCGGGGAGGAACTCCGCCTTCTTCCGTGGTTTCTGCCATCCAAGCCCCCTATAGAATCGTCTTGACCGAGTCACTCGCTTCGCAGTAGCGGCGAATGTGAGCGAACGTTCACTCACATATATCATAACGGCAGGCTGAAGCATGACTTTTCTCCGTCACACCGCGCCGGCACTCGCGCTTGTCCTCGCCGCCTGTGGTGGCCAGTCCCAGCAGCAGGGTGCCGCAGGCCCCGGCGGGGCCGGTGGCCAGCAGGCCGCACCGCCCCCGGTTTCCTATGTCGTCGTCCAGCAGCAGGCAGTGCCGCTCACCAGCGAACTGCCCGGCCGGCTGAGCCCCTATGAGAGCTCGGACGTGCGCCCGCAGGTCAACGGCATCATCCTCGAACGGCTGTTCACCGAAGGCGACATGGTGCGCCAGGGCCAGCCGCTCTACCGGATCGACGCCGCGCCATACCGCGCCGCCGTCGCCAGCGCGCGCGCCGCGCTTGCCCGCTCGCAGGCCGCGATCGCCTCCAGCGAGGCGCTGGCCCGCCGCTATGGCGAGCTGGCCAAGATCAACGCGATCTCGAAGCAGGACTATGAGAATGCGGTGACCAGCGCCGCCCAGGCCCGCGCCGACGTCGCGGCGCAGAAGGCCGCGCTCGCCACCGCCGAGATCGACCTCGCCCGCACCACCATCCGCGCGCCGATCGGCGGTCGCATCGGTCGTTCGGTATTCACCACCGGCGCGCTGGTCTCCGCCGCGCAGGCCAATGCGCTGACCACGATCCAGCGGCTGGACCCGATCTATGTCGACATCCAGCAGTCGAGCGCCGACGTGCTCAAGCTGCGCCAGGCGATCATGTCCGGCAAGGTTGCCCGGGACGGCAATGCCAAGGTCGCGCTGAAGCTGGAGGACGGCAACGACTATGGCCCGCAGGGCACGCTGCGCTTCGCCGACGTGACGGTGGACCAGACGACCGGCAGCCAGATCATCCGCGCGCTGTTCCCGAACCCCAACGGCCTGCTCCTGCCGGGCATGTTCGTGCGCGCGCACCTGATCGAGGGCACGCAGCAGAACGCGATGCTGGTGCCGCAGCGTGCGGTGAGCCGCGACGAGCGCGGCAACCCGATGGTGCTGGTGGTCGGCGCCGAGAACAAGATCGAGCCGCGGCCGATCCAGACCAGCCGCACCGCCGGCGACAACTGGATCGTCACCGGCGGCGTGAAGCCGGGCGACAAGGTAATCGTCGAGGGCGCGATGATGCTGCGCCCGGGCATGCCGGTCACCCCGCAGCCCTGGAACCCGAACGCCAAGCCCGCCCAGGGCCAGCCGGGTGCCGCCGCTCCCGCCCAAGGGAAGTAACGCCCCATGTCGCGCTATTTCATCGATCGCCCCATCTTCGCATGGGTCATCGCGATCATCATCATGCTGGCCGGCATCCTTGCCATCCGCACGCTGCCGATTGCCCAGTTCCCCGCCATCGCGCCTCCCGCCGTCTCGATCACCGCGACCTATCCGGGCGCGGATGCGAAGACGCTGGAGAACACGACGACGCAGATCATCGAGCAGCAGATGAAGGGGATCGATCACCTTCGCTACTTCTCGTCCTCGTCCTCGTCGGCCGGCACGGTGACGATCACCCTCACCTTTGAGCAGGGTACCGATCCGGACATCGCCCAGGTGCAGGTGCAGAACAAGCTGCAGGCGGCCACCCCGCTCCTGCCGCAGGAAGTGCAGCAGCAGGGCATCCAGGTCGCCAAGGCCACCCAGAACTTCCTGGTGGTGATCGGCCTCTATTCGGAAGACGGGTCGCACAGCGGCACCGATCTGGCCGACTATGCCGTGTCGAAGCTGCAGGATCCGCTGTCGCGCGTGAACGGCGTCGGCGACACCCAGATCTTCGGTTCGCAATATGCGATGCGCGTCTGGGTCGATCCGGTGAAGCTCAACAAGTTCTCCCTGACCATGGATGACGTGACGTCGTCCATCAAGGCACAGAACGCGCAGGTTTCCGCCGGCCAGCTGGGCGCGCGCCCGGCGCCCAAGGAGCAGATGCTCAACGCCACCGTCTCGGTGCAGTCGCGCCTTACGACCCCCGACCAGTTCGCCCAGATCCGCCTGAAGAGCGGGACCGACGGCTCGGTCGTGCGCCTCGGCGACGTCGCCCGTGTCGAGATGGGTGCGGAAAGCTATGGCTTCGATTCGAAGTGGAACGGCAAGCCCGGCGCCGGCATCGGCATCAAGCTCGCCCCCGGCGCCAACGCGCTGACCACGGTCGATCTGGTCAAGGCACGCGTGAACGAGATCGCCAAGACCTTCCCCGGCGACATCAAGGTCATCTACCCGTACGACACCACGCCGTTCGTCCGCCTGTCGGTCGAGCAGGTGGTGCACACGCTGATCGAAGCGGTGGTGCTCGTCTTCCTGGTGATGTTCCTGTTCCTGCAGAACTTCCGCGCCACGCTGATCCCGACAATCGCGGTGCCGGTGGTGCTGCTCGGCACCTTCGCGGTGATGGCGATCGCCGGCTACTCGATCAACACGCTCACCCTGTTCGGCATGGTGCTGGCGATCGGCCTGCTCGTCGACGACGCGATCGTCGTCGTGGAGAATGTCGAGCGCCTGATCACCACCGAGCATCTCAGCCCGATCGATGCCGCGCGCAAGTCGATGGACGAGATCACCAGCGCGCTGGTCGGCGTCGCCCTCGTCCTGTCGGCGGTGTTCCTGCCGATGGCATTCTTCGGCGGCTCCACCGGCGTGATCTACCGCCAGTTCTCGATCACGATCGTCTCGGCGATGGTGCTCTCGGTGTTCGTGGCGCTGGTGCTCACCCCGGCGCTGTGCGCCACCATCCTCAAGCCGCACGATCCGGGCAAGGCCGAAGGCAAGGGGCCGCTCGCGCGCTTCTTCCGCTGGTTCAACGAGAAGTTCGACAACGGCCAGCGCCGCTACGAAAAGGGCGTCCGCGCCACCGCGCGAAGCTGGAAGCGCTCGGGCCTGGTCTATCTGCTGATCCTGGGCGGCATGACCTTCCTGTTCCTGCGCCTCCCCTCGGGCTTCCTGCCGGAAGAGGATCAGGGCATCGCCATCGCGCTGGTCCAGGGACCGGCGGGCGCCACCGCGGCGCGCACCGACAAGGGCCTCGAGCTGGTCCGCGACCACTTCCTCAAGCAGGAAGCGGGCAACGTCCAGGGCGTGTTCACGATCAACGGGTTCAGCTTCGCCGGCGCGGGCCAGAACAGCGGCCTGGTGTTCATCCCGCTCAAGGACTGGTCGGACCGCAAGGGCAGCGCCAATTCGGCGCAGTCGATGGTCGGCCGCGCCATGGGTGCCTTCTCGCAATATCGCGACGGCCTGATCTTCGCGATCACGCCGCCGGCCGTGCAGGAACTGGGCAACGCCACCGGCTTCGACCTGCAGCTGGTCGACACCGGCGGCATCGGCCATGAGCGCCTGCTCCAGGCGCGCAACATGATGCTGGGCATGGCGATGCAGGACAAGCGCCTGGTCGGCGTGCGCCCGAACGAACTGGAGGACGCCCCCCAGCTCAAGGTCGATATCGATCAGGACAAGGCCAAGGCGCTCGGCCTCGACCTCGCCTCGGTCAACAGCACCATCGCCACCGCCTGGGGCGGCGCGTACGTCAACGACTTTGTCGACCGCGGCCGCGTCAAGCGCGTCTATGTCCAGGCCGATGCGCCCTATCGCCTGGCACCGGAGGACATCGCGAACCTCTATGTTCGCGGCACGACCGGCACGATGACCCCGTTCACCGCCTTCTCCACGCTCAGCTGGGCGCAGGCGCCGGTGCAGCTCAGCCGCTATAACGGCCTGCCGGCGATGGAAGTCCTCGGCTCGCCCGCCCCCGGCGTTTCGACCGGCGATGCGATGGCGGCGATGGAGGCGATCCACGCCAAGCTGCCGCCGGGCACGCAGCTCGAATGGACGGGCCTGTCCTACGAGGAACGGCTGTCGGGTGGCCAGGCGCCGGCCCTGTACGCGCTGTCGCTGCTGATCGTGTTCCTCTGCCTTGCCGCGCTCTACGAGAGCTGGTCGGTGCCGATCTCGGTCATCCTGGTGGTGCCGCTCGGCGTGGTCGGCGCGCTGCTCGCGGCGAAGCTCACGGGCCTCAACAACGACATCTACCTGCAGGTGGGCCTGATCACCACGATCGGCGTGTCGGCGAAGAACGCGATCCTGATCGTCGAGTTCGCCGAGGAGCGGATGCGCGAGGGCATGAGCGCCTTCGACGCCGCGGTGGAAGCCGCCAAGCTCCGCCTGCGCCCGATCCTGATGACCAGCCTCGCCTTCATCTTCGGCGTGCTGCCGCTGGCGATCTCCACCGGCGCAGGCGCCGGCGGCCAGAACGCCATCGGCCGCTCGGTGGTGGGCGGCATGCTCTCCGCGACGCTCCTCGCCATCTTCCTGGTGCCGATGTTCTTCGTGGTGGTGCGCAACCTGTTCGACCGCCGCCGCAACAAGGGCGAGACGCCCCCCGCAACCACCCATGACGGCGGCGCTTCGGCGCCCCAGGGAGCCTGACGGCCGTGACCAACCGCTTCCCCCTGCTCCTCGTGCTCGCCGCCAGCACCGCGCTGTCGGCCTGCAACCTCGCCCCCAAGTACAGCCGGCCGGAGCCGGCCGTACCGGCCGCGCTGCCCCAGGGCGGCGTCTATCCCGCCGCCGCCACCGACGCGCCGGACATCAGCAAGATCGGCTGGCGCGACTTCTTCGTCGACGATCGCCTGCGCCGCGTGATTCAGCTGGGCCTCGACAACAACCAGGACCTGCGCCTCGCCGCCGCCAATGTGCTGCAGGCGCGGGCACAGTACCGGGCGCAGCGCGCGGACCTGTTCCCAGCGATCGGCGTCAGCGGCACCGGCACCTACACCAACACCGCGCAGTTCGCCGCCAGTGCCGGCGGTGCGCTGGGCAGCGGCGGCGTGCAGGACGTCCAGAACTTCAGCGTTTCGGGCGGCATCACCTCGTTCGAGATCGACCTGTTCGGCCGTGTTCGCAACCTGAGCCGTGCCGCGCAGGAACAATATTTCGCGAGCAGCGAGGCGCAGCGCGCCACCCGCGTCACGCTGATCGGCGAAATCGCCGCGGCCTGGCTGACGCTGGCCTCGGACCGCGAACAGCTGGCGATCGCCCAGCGCACGCTGGAGGCCTATCGCCAGTCGCTCGATCTCACCCGCGCCCAGTTCCGCATCGGCACCGCCTCCGAACTGGAATCGCGCCAGGCCGAGACGAGCTATGAATCCGCGCGCAACGACGTGGCCACCGCGCAGACCCGCATCGCGCAGGACATCAACGCGCTGCAGCTGCTGACCGGCGCGCCGGTGCCGGCCGAGCTGCTGCCGGAGACGCTGGGCGACGGCAAGGCGACGATCGACGCGCTGCCCGGCAACCTGCCCTCGGAAGTGCTGCTGCGGCGCCCGGACGTACTGCAGGCAGAGCATCTGCTGATCGCGCAGAACGCCAATATCGGCGCGGCGCGCGCTGCGTTCTTCCCCAGCCTGTCGCTCACCGCCACGGCGGGCTCCATCGCTGCGACGATCGGCAAGCTGTTCGGATCGGGTACGGACACCTATACCGTGTCGCCCACCGCCTCGCTCAACATCTTCAACTTCGGCAAGAACCAGGCGAACCTGGAATATTCCAAGGCCGCCCGCGACGGTGCGGTGGCAACCTACCAGAAGACGATCCAGACCGCCTTCCGCGAAGTCGCCGATGCGCTGGCCCAGCGCGGCACGATCGACGAGCAGGTGCGGGCGCAGACCGCTCGCGCGCAGGCGGCCGACGTGGCGGCCCGCCTGTCCGACGCACGCTACCGCGCGGGCGTCGACTCGTTCCTGACCTCCCTCGATTCGCAGCGCAGCGCCTATGCCGCCGAGCAGCAGCTGGTCACCACCCGGCTGACCCGTGCGAGCAATTTGGTGACCCTGTATAGAACCTTAGGTGGCGGGCTCGAGTGAGCCCTTGCCAGCTGCAAAAATCCGCATACTCTCTGGATCCAATAGGAACGGAGAGGTGCGGTGATGCAGAACGAATCGCAGCCGGTGGCAATGCCCCAGGTCCAGCCGGGGGATGAAACGCTGATCATCCTCGAAAGCCTGCTCTGCGTGATGCGCGAGAAGAACCTCCTCTCGCGGCAGGATATCGAACTGCTGTGCCAGAAGGTGGACCGGCGCGCAGCGGGTATCAGCAAGAACCCGCTGCCCTGCTGCCCGGAAAAGGCGGAAAACGCCAAGAACTACCTGCACCGGCTGACCGCCTATCTGGGCCAGCGCTATGGCGGCAAGCACCTCCGCCGGGTGAGCTGAGCGCCTGAGATCGGAGGCGGCAGGCTTGTCAGCCCGCCGCCTCCGGATCAATCCGCGATCGCCTCGACCGCCAGCACTTCGATCGCCTCGGCCTTGCCGCCGAAATCGACGCGCTCGCCTTCCTCGGCGCCGAGCAACGCATGGGCGAGCGGCGCCTGAAAGGCCAGCCGGTCGGCCGCCGGATCGGCCTCGTCATGGCCGACGATCTCGATCAGCCGTTCGCGCCCGTTCAGCCGGATCCGCACCCGCGCGCCGATCCCCGCCACGCCGTCCTCGATGGGCGGGGCGACGTGCGCGGTGGCGGCGCGGGTATTCCAGTAGCGCAGCTCGCGCTTCAGCGCTTCCCTGGCCTCCGCATCGCCCTCGCCCTCGATCGCCGCTTCGAGCGCGGCGATCTTGCCGCCGATCAGCGCCGGCCCCGCCGCCGTGACCAGATTGGGTCCCGGCGGCAGGGGCAGCTCGAACTTGGGTTCCTTGTGTTCCTCGTCGCTCTCGCGGCGGAAGGCGACACTCATCGCTGGGGCAGATCCTCGAGCGTCGAGGATACCTTCCACAGGTCGATCGCGCCTTCGGTGGCGTAGGTATCGATCTCGGCCAGTTCCTCGGCGGTGAAGCCGAGGTTCTTCACCGCATCGAGCGAGTCGTCCAGCTGCTGCACGGTGCGCGCGCCGACCAGCGCCGAGGTGACGCGCGGATCGCGCAGCACCCAGGCGATCGCCATCTGGGCGAGCGTCTGGCCGCGCTTCTCGGCGATGGCGTTGAGCGCACGGATGCGGGCGATGTTCTCGTCGGAGAGCAGCCGCGTATCGAGCGAGGTGCCGCCCTTGGCCGCGCGCGCATCCTCGGGCACGCCGTTCAGATATTTGCGCGTCAGCATCCCCTGCGCCAGCGGGGAGAAGGCGATGCAGCCGGTGCCGAGGTCTTCCAGCGTGTCGAGCAGGCTCTCCTCGATCCAGCGGTTCAGCATCGAATAGCTCGGCTGGTGGATCAGCAGCGGCACCTTGTGCTCGGCCAGGATCGCGGCGGCCTGACGGGTCAGCTCGGGTGAATAGCTGGAAATGCCGACATACAGCGCCTTGCCCTGGCGGTGGATCTGGGCGAGCGCGCCCATCGTCTCCTCCAGCGGCGTCTTGGGGTCGACGCGGTGCGAGTAGAAGATGTCGACATAGTCGAGCCCCATGCGCTTGAGGCTCTGGTCGCACGAGGCGATCAGATACTTCTTGCTGCTGCCGACATCGCCATACGGCCCCGGCCACATGTCCCAGCCCGCCTTGGTCGAGATGATCAGCTCGTCGCGATGCGTCGCGAAGTCGGTCGCCAGCACGCGGCCGAAATTCTCTTCAGCGGAGCCATAAGGCGGGCCGTAGTTGTTCGCGAGATCGAAGTGCGTCACGCCGCGATCGAACGCCCGGCGCAGCATCGCGCGGCCATTCTCGAACACGTCGGTGCCGCCGAAATTCTGCCAGAGCCCGAGGCTGATCGCCGGCAGGTCGAGCCCGCTCACGCCGCAGCGGCGATAGGGCATGCGGCCGTCATAGCGGTCGGCATCGGCGTGCCAAGGCTGGGGATAGGGCATCATCTCTCTCCATGGGGAAGGCTTGGTCGAACGCGCCTATACGCAGGGTGGGTCCCGCACGGAACACCCCGCACGCCCAACAATGGCAAGCCGCCCCCAAGGACAGCTATCTTGTCGTACCCGCGCTTGCCCGGTAACGCGGTCCGCCATGCAGTATAACAGCACCCGCGGCGGCGCGCCCTTGCTGGGCTTTCGCGACGTCACCCTCACCGGCCTGGCCAGCGACGGCGGCCTTTATGTCCCGACCGAATGGCCCAGCTTCTCGGCCGAGGACATCGCGGCGATGCGCGGCCTCTCCTATGTCGAGACCGCGGTGCGCGTGATGCTGGCCTTCGTTGCGCCGGACCTCAGCGAGGACGAGCTGCGCACGCTCTGCACCCAGGCCTATGGCCGCTTCTCGCACGCCGCGGTGACCCCGCTGGTCCAGATCGACCAGCAGCATTGGCTGCTCGAGCTGTTCCACGGCCCCACCCTCGCCTTCAAGGACGTCGCGCTCCAGCTGCTCGGCCTGCTGTTCGAGAAGTTCCTGGCCGGCACCGACCAGCATCTCACCATCGTCGGCGCGACCTCGGGTGACACCGGCAGCGCCGCGATCGACGCGGTGGCGGGCCGTATCGGCGTCGACATCTTCATGCTGCATCCCAAGGGCCGCGTCTCCGACGTGCAGCGCCGGCAGATGACCACGGTGCTTGCCCCCAACGTTCACAACATCGCGATCGAGGGCAGCTTCGACGACGCCCAGGCGCTGGTGAAGGCGATGTTCAACGATGCGGACTTCTCCGGCCGCTTCCAGCTGAGCGCGGTCAATTCGATCAACTGGGCCCGGCTGATGGCGCAGGTGGTCTATTATTTCTACGCCGCCGTCCGCCTTGGCGCGCCCGAGCGGGCGATCGCCTTCTCGGTGCCTACCGGCAATTTCGGCGACGTGTTCGCGGGCTATGTCGCCGCGCGGATGGGGCTGAAGGTGGCCAAGCTGGTGGTCGCGACCAACGTCAACGACATTCTCCACCGCGCGCTCTCGGCCGGCGACTATTCGGCGGGCACCGTCACGCCGACCGCTGCCCCTTCGATGGACATCCAGGTCAGCTCGAACTTCGAGCGCCTGCTGTTCGATCTCGCCGGCGCACCGATCGCCGAGCAGATGCGCGGTTTCGAATCGACCCGCGCGATGCAGCTGACCAACGCGCAGCGCGAGGGTGCATCCACGCTGTTCACCAGCGACGCGATCGACGCCGACGGGATGAACGAGGCGATGCGCTGGGCCTGCGCCGAAGCCGGCCAGGTGATCGACCCGCATACCGCGATCGGCCTTGCCGCCGCGCAGCGTGCCGGGCTTGCCGCCGACGTGCCGGTGGTGACCCTCGCCACTGCGCATCCGGCGAAGTTCCGCGATGCGGTCGAGCGCGCCACCGGCATGCGGCCGCAGGTGCCCAGCCGCGTCGGCGACCTGTTCGAGCGCCAGGAGCGCTACGACACCCTCCCCGCCGAATTCGGCGCGATCACCGGCTATATCGCCGAGCGGGCCCACGCCCGCCCATGAAGCTCGTCACCCTTACCGGCGAACCCTGGGGCGACTATGGGCTCGTCGATTCCGGCCATGGGCGGAAGCTGGAGCGCTACGGCGCCTATCGTTTCATCCGCCCCGAGCCCCAGGCGATGTGGGCCCCGGCTTCGGCCGATTGGGACGCGCATGCGGAGTTCGTCCCCGGATCGGACGAAGATGGCGGCGGCCGCTGGGAGTATTGCAAGTCCACCCCGCGCGAGGGCTGGCCGCTGGCGTGGCGCGAGGTGCGCTTCACCGCCCAGACCACGCCCTTCCGCCATCTCGGCTTCTTCCCGGACATGGCGCCGGTTTGGGACTGGATGCGAGGCCGGATCGACGGGATGGCCGAGCCCGAATGCATGAACCTGTTCGGCTATACCGGCGTCGGCTCGCTGGCGCTGGCGGCGGCGGGGGCGAAGGTGACGCATGTCGACGCCTCCAAGAAGTCGGTGATGGAGGGCAAGGCCAACGCCCAGCTCTCGGGCATGGCCGACAAGCCGATCCGCTGGATGATCGACGACGCGATGAAATTCACCGCGCGCGAGGTGCGCCGCGGGCGCCGCTATGACGGCATCATCCTCGATCCGCCCAAATGGGGCCGCGGCCCCAATGGCGAGGTGTGGAAGCTGGAGGAAGGCCTGCCGTCGCTGATCGACGATGTGGCCAGGCTGCTCGACGAAAATTCGCGCTTCCTGTTCCTCACCGTCTATGCGGTGCGGATGTCGGCGCTGGCGATCGGCGAGCTGGTCCGCCAGGCGATGGCCGGCAAGGGCGGCACGGTGGAGGCGGGGGAACTCACCGTGCGCGAAGAGGCGCGCGGGCTGGAACTGCCCACGGCCATCTTCGCGCGCTGGAGCCGTTAAGCCGCGAGGAACGTCGCCAATGCCCGCTCGAATGCGTCGGGCTGGTCGAGCATGATGAAGTGCCCGCTGTCGCCCACGCCCTGGATCGTGATCTTGGGCGCACCGGCATATTGGCTGCGGTAGAAGCCGAGCGTCGCCGCCTCGCCGCGCGCGGCGGTCCACGGCACCAGCACGGTGATCGGCGTGGCGAACCTGGGCAGGTCGGGGCGCAGGTCGGTAATCATGTCCTCGTAGATCGCCTGGGCGCTCACCCGCATGTCGGCCTTGGTCGACCAGGCGGCGACCTTCTCGCGCGAGGCGGGCTTGAGCGCGTTCTGCTGCGCGAGCATCTGGGCGAGCTGCTCCGGGAAGGGCTTGCCGTAGAGGCCGGCCATCTGCGCGCGCATCATCTCGGCCTGCGGCTTGATCGACTCCGCCGTGGCGGCGGGCACAAAGATCGTGCTGATGAACGGCAGCGCATCGACGATCAGCGCCTTCTTGACGTCCTCGGGGTGCGCCTTGGCCAGCATCAGTGCGACGAGCCCGCCCATCGAATGGCCGACCACCGGCACCGCGCCGAGCTTGGCGCCCGTGATCAGCGTGTGGAGATCGCCGACGATGCCGTCGAGGATGCCCGGCTGCAGATTGCCGCGTGGATCGTCGCCGCCGAAGCCGTTGACCTGCACCAGATAGACGCGGTGGTTTTTCGCCAGCTCCGGCACCGCCCCGTCCCAGGTCGCGCGCGGGCTGGAGAGGCCGGGGATAAGGATCACCGGGCTGCCGCGCCCGACCACCTGCACCGAGACATGCTCCATCTGCATCAGCGTCTCCGCGGCGGCGACCGGCGCGACGGGCGCAGCCATGCCATGGCTGTGCCCCGAGGCACTGGCGGCGGCGATCGCGACTGCCATGGCCAGCCAGCGGGTGGTGGAAACGCGGGAAGCGGCAAAGCAAAGGGCGTGCATCATTGGTCCTGCTCCTTGGCGGGGTTGACGAAGATGTCTTCGATGGCGAGGCCGAACAGATCGGCGATCTTGAAGGCGAGCGGCAGCGAGGGATCGTAGCGCCCGGTCTCGATGGCATTGACGCTCTGGCGCGACACCTCGAGCCGTTCGGCGAGATCCTGCTGGCTCCACGCGCGTTCGGCGCGGAGCACGCGGAGACGGTTGTTCATGCCGCACCTCCTGCGTTCCGATACCGCTGCCAGATCACGCCCTGGCTGATCCCCATGCCGAACGCCCAGAGCGGAAAGGTTCCCCAAAGCGGGAACGCCGGGACCACCCCGCCATCGGTGAGGAAGCCCCATACGGTGCAGAAGGCGAGCATGATGCCGAGCCCGCCCAGTGCCGCGGTGGCGTTCATGCTGCGCACGAACTCGTCCTTCTCCTCCAGCAGATACAGGCCATAGGCGGCGATCGCCGCCAGCAGCGGCAGCGCGGGTGCCACGGCCAGCCCGAAGAGCAGCACGCCCTCCGGATGCCAGGCGCGGGCCGCGAGTTTGCAGGCGATGATCCCTACCGAATAGATCCCCATCGCGCTGCTGAAGCGCCAAGCGTAGCGGCGCTGCGCCACGTTCAACCGGCACTGTTCCATGTAAAGCCTCCTTGCGAATCAGACAAGCAAGCTTTACGTCAACCACGCTTTACATGTCAAGCGTGGTTGACAGCGCAAAATTCCTCCCCGGCATGGGGAGGGGGACCATGTGCGCAGCACATGGTGGAGGGGCCGCCGCGCATGCGGCGGTTTCCGATGCTATCGACAAGCACCGCGCCTCCGGCGCGGCCCCTCCACCACGCGGCGGTGCCGCGCGGTCCCCCTCCCCGTTCCGGGGAGGACTTTAGCCGCGCAGCCGCGCCACCATGTCCTCGGCGAGCTGGCTGAGCGTGTCGTCGCGCGCACCCATCACCACGATGCGGTCGCCGGGCCGCGCCTGCGCGACGAGATGCGCCGCCGCCGCCTCGCGGCCGGGAATGTGCAGCGCCTGCGCGCCGGTCGCCGCGACATCGGTGACGATGTCCGCGCTGGTCACCTCGCGCGCGACGGTGCCGCCGTGATAGACCGGGTCCGGCAGCACCAGCAGGTCCTCAGCGCCCAACTTCGTCGCGAACATCGCGACCAGCTCGCGCCGCATCACCTTGAGCGGGCCATAGCCGTGCGGCTGGAACAGCAGCAGCAACCGACCCGGGAAGGCGTGAAGCGTATCCAGCGTCGCGGCGATCTTGTCCGGGTTGTGCCCGAAATCGTCGATCACCGACACGCCGCCGGCCGTGCCGACCAGCTCGAACCGCCGCCGCAGGCCGGCAAAGCCCTCGATTGCCGTGCAGGCATCCTCCAGCGACACCCCCGCTGCCGTCGCCGCGCCGATCGCCGCCAGCGCATTGGCGACATTGTGCCGCCCCGGCACCTGCAGCCGCACCCGCCGCACCGCCTCGCCCATCACCAGATCGAAGCCGATCGCGAACGCTTCCGGCGCCAGGTTCCGCGCCATAAGATCCGCCTCGCCTTCCACCGCGAAGGTCAGCGTCCGCCCGCGATCCAGCCCCGCCGCCAGCGCCGCGCTCTCCGCATCGCCGACATTGACCACCGTGGTCGCCGCCTTGCCCGCGAACGCACCGAACAGCAGCCGCAATTCCTCCAGCGACTTGTGGTCGAGACTTACATTGTTGAGCACCGCGATCCGCGGCCAGTAATTGGCGATCGAGCCGTCGCTCTCGTCCACCTCGCTGACGAACGCGTCTCCCGCCCCCACCAGCGCGCTGGCGAACGGCGCATCCGGCCCCGCGAAATTCTTCATCACCGCGCCGTTCATCACGGTGGGATCGCGGCCGCAGGCGTGGAGGATCCAGCCGATCATCCCCGTCACCGTCGACTTGCCGCTGGTCCCCGCCACGCCGATCGGCAGTGGCGATGCGTTGAACAGGCTCGCGAGCAGCTCGGCTCGCGACATCCGCGCGCAGCCCAGTTCGGCGGCGCGTACCATGTCCGGCACGCTCGGCTCGATCGCGGCGGAGGCGACCACCACCTGCTCGGCCGACTGCACCCCGCTGCCGTCCTGCGGGTACAGCCCCACCCCGCGCGACCGCAGCCAGTCGAACTTGGCCGCCAGCCGCCCGCCGTCGAGGCTGCGGTCCGAACCCGAGACCCGGGCGCCCCGGCCGGCGAGGATCATCGCCAGCGGCATCATCCCCGAACCGCCGATCCCTACGAAGAAGGTTGCTTTGCCATGCTGCATGGGCACGCTATCGGCGAAGCGAGGAGACCATACAAGCATATGCGGATCGGAGTCGTAGCACCGGCGCGGCCAGTCACCCCGGAATCGTCCGCCCGCATGGCGGCGTTCATGGCACTCACCTACCCGGACCACGAAATCGTGTTCCACCCGCAATGCTATCTCTCGGCCGGCCATTTCGCCGGCACCGATGCCGAGCGCGCGGCGGCGTTCCTCGAAGTCGCCAACGATCCGACGATCGATGCCATCTGGTTCGCGCGCGGCGGCTATGGCTCGAACCGCATCCTCGACGCGGTGATGCCGCATCTCGGCGACGCGGCGCGGCGCAAGACGTACATGGGCTTCTCTGACATGGGCTTCCTGCTGGCTGCGCTCTACGCCCGCGGCATCGGCCATCCGGTCCATGCCTCGATGGCGAGCAGCATCGGCAAGAACGATGCGGGCGTGGACACCGGCTGGGCGCTCGGCTGGCTGATCGAGCGCGACCGCCGCGGGCTCGACCCCGCGCTGGCCGACGGCCGCCCCGCCGCCGCCTTCAACCTCGCGATCCTCACCTCGCTGATCGGCAGCAAGTACCTGCCCGACCTGACCGACCATGTGCTGATGATCGAGGAAGTCGACGAGCCGCTCTACCGGATCGATCGGATGCTGTTCAACATGGCGCATGCCGAACAACTGAAGGGCATCGCCGGCATCCGCCTGGGCGCAGTCACCGCGATCGCCGAGAACGACCCGCCCTTCGGCGAGACGGTGGACGCAATGATCCTCCGCTGGTGCAAGGAGATGGGCGTCCCCTATCTCGGCCGCTGCGCAATCGGGCACATATCGACCAACCACGTCGTCCCGTTCGGCGTCGCATGAGCCCCGATCCGCACGCCCTGCGAGCACGCCACGGCGCGGTATCGCTGCTCGCCCACCCCTCGCCGATCGAGCGGCTGGAACGGCTGGAGGCGGCGCTCGGCACCGACGTGCGGATCTATGTGAAACGCGACGATGTGGCGGGTATCGGCGGCGGCGGCAACAAGCTGCGCAAGCTCGAATTCCTGCTCGGCGACGCGATCGCGCAAGGGTGCGACACCTTCGTCACCACCGGCGGCCTGCAATCGAACCATTGCCGGCTGAGCGCGGCGGCGGCGGCGCGGATGGGCCTCGCCTGCGAGCTGGTGCTCGCCGATGTCGTGCCGCGCCACGACGCCGACTATCGCGGCAACGGCAACCTGCTGCTCGACGCGATCTTCGGCGCGACCGTTCACCGCGTGCCCGGCGACGCCGACCGGCCCGCCTTCCTGCAGGCCCGCGCCGAGGCGCTGCGGGCGGAGGGCCGCAAACCCTATGTGGTCGGCGCGGGCGGATCGTCGCCGGTCGGCGCGCTCGGCTATGTCGCCTGCGCCTGGGAGATCCTGGAGCAAGAGGCGGCGCTGGGCGAGCGCTTCGCCCGCATCGTCGTGCCCAATGGCAGCGCGGGCACCCATGCGGGCCTCGCCGCCGGCATGGCCGCCGCGGGCGCGGAGGTGCCGCGCGTCCAGTCCTGTGCCGTCCTCGCCACCCCCGAGGCCGCCCATGCCGAGACGCTGGCGCTGGCCCAAGCAACGCTCGCCGCCAACGCCCTGCCGGGCAGCGTGACGGCGGCGGAGGTAGTGATCGACGGCAGCCAACTGGGGGACGGCTACGGCATCCCCACGCCCGCGATGCGCGACGCGGTGGAACTGCTCGCCCGCACCGAGGGCCTGGTGCTCGACCCCGTCTATAGCGGCAAGGCGTTCGCCGGGCTGCTCGCCGCGATCCGCGGCGGCGCGTTCCGGGCGGGCGAGGCGGTGCTGTACGTCATGACCGGCGGCGTGCCGGGGTTGTTCGCGTATCGCGAGGTGTTTGAGGGCGAGAGGCAAACCAAGACATGAAGATGATCGGTCTGATCGGTGGCATGAGTTGGGAAAGCTCGGCAGAATATTATCGCATCCTCAATGAAGGTATCCGAGAACGTGTCGGTCCAACCGCATCAGCCCAGTGCGTGATGTGGTCCTTCAATTTCGCGGAGATCGAAGATCTTCAGCACAGGGGTGATTGGGCAACTCTCACAACGCGAATGGTCGACGCCGCGCGACGGCTTGAAGCAGCAGGTGCAGACGTTCTGCTGATATGCACCAACACCATGCATCGCATGGCAGCAACCATCGAGGACGCGGTGGCTGTACCCTTGCTCCATATTGCCGACCCCACGGCCGAACGTATCAAGGCTGCGGGCATCAAGACGGTCGGACTTCTCGGCACTGCGTTCACGATGGAGCATGCCTTCTACAAGGGGCGGCTCGCCGAACAGCATGGACTCGACGTCATCGTTCCCAACGACGAGGACCGCGCTACCGTCCATCGGATCATCTACGAGGAGTTGGTGGCGGGCAGGATCTTACCGGCATCTCGTGACGCGTACCGCGCGATAATCGCTCGATTGGTCGAGGCCGGTGCGGAGGCGGTGATTCTCGGATGCACCGAAATCATGTTGTTGGTTAAGCCTGAAGATAGTGCGGTGCCAATCTTCGACACAACGGCGCTTCATGCGGCGGCGGCGATCGAAGTGGCTCTTGCTGGCTGAGTACCACGGTGGATGTCCGCCCGAATGGACCAGCGGGGCAACGGCGCTCCTTCGATTGTGGTAGTTTCGTAGCCAATCCCGCTGAAGGTTTCGACGGCGGGTAAAATCACCCCGCCAGCACCCGCCCCACCCGCACCAGCGCGCCATCGGGATCCGACACCGCGAACTCGTACGTCCCCCAGGGCATCGCGTGCGGCGTGCCGGGCTGGATGATCGCCTCGCGCACCCGATCCGCCACCGCGTCGACATCCTCGACATAGAGGTACAGCCCGAAGGGATTGTCCGGCGCCTGGGGCGTGTTCGCCTCGTGCCGCAGGTGCAGGTGCCAGCCGCGGCCGTCTTCGAGGATGCGGTAGTGGCCATAGTCGCTGGCCACCTCCAGCCCCAGGCGGCGGTAGAATTCGGTGCTCGCGTCGAGGTCGCGGCAGGGCAGGATGGCGACGATGTGGTGGCTGGGGTCCATGCCCGCAGGCTATGCCCGCGCCGCCCCTCGCACCACCCCGAAATCCCGCCTCCCCTGCCCTTTCGCCAAAGCCTTGCCTATATCGCACCCGCGCGGGCATAAGCCGCGCTCCATTCCACACCCATGAAAGGGGTTCTTCCCGTGTCCGAGATGTTCCGCATTACGCTGCCCGACGGTTCCGTCCGCGAGGTAGCCCCGGGGACTACCCCGGCGGACATCGCCGCGGCGATCGGCCCCGGCCTCGCCAAGGCGGCGCTTGCCGCGCGCGTCGATGGCGAGCTGCGCGACATCGGCCGTCCGTTCGAGGGCGACGCACAGCTCGCGCTCGTCACCGCCAAGGACGAGGCCGACGCGCTCGAACTCGCGCGCCACGATTATGCGCATATCCTCGCCGAAGCGGTGCAGCATTTGTTCCCGGGCACGCAGATCACCTTCGGCCCGTCGACCGACGACGGCTTCTATTACGACTTCGCCCCCAAGGACCGCCCCTTCACCGAAGAGGACCTGCCGGCGATCGAGGAGGAGATGCGTCGCATCATCGCCCGCGACGAGCCGCTGATCCGCGAAGTCTGGTCGCGCGCCGACCTGATCGCGCGCTGGACGGCGCAGGGCGAGACCTTCAAGGCCGAATGGGCCAAGGAACTCCCCGAGGGCGAGGAGCTGACCGTCTATCGCGCGGGCAAGGGCGAAGATGCGTGGCTCGACATGTGCCGCGGCCCCCACCTCGCCTCCACCGGCAAGGTCGCGGCGGATGCGTTCAAGCTCACCCGCGTGTCGGGCGCCTATTGGCGCGGCGACCAGAAGAACGCGATGCTCAGCCGCATCTACGGCACCGGCTGGCTCAACAAGAAGCAGCTCCAGGAGCATCTGACGCGCCTGGAGGAAGCCGCCAAGCGCGACCACCGCAAGCTCGGCGCGGAGATGGACCTGTTCCACCTCCAGCAGGAGGCGCATGGCTCGGTGTTCTGGCACCCGAACGGCTATGTCATCTACCGCGTGCTCGAGGATTATATGCGCCGCGCGGTCAACGGCGCGGGCAGCAAGGAAGTGAAGACCCCGCAGGTGATGGATGCGCGCCAGTGGGAGCAGTCCGGCCACTGGGGCAAGTATCGCCAGAACATGTTCGTCATCCCCGACGAGACCCCGAACATCGAGGACGAAGGCCCGATGGTGTCGGACGACGTCCAGTGGATGGCGCTCAAGCCGATGAACTGCCCGGCGCACGTGCTGATCTTCAAGCAGGGCATCAAGTCGTATCGCGACCTGCCGATGCGGCTGGTCGAGAATGGCTGCTGCCACCGCAACGAGCCGCACGGCGCGCTGCACGGGCTGATGCGCGTCCGCCAGTTCACCCAGGACGACGGCCACATCTTCTGCCGCGAGGACCAGATCGTCGACGAGGTGAAGGCCTTCTGCGCGCTGGCCGACCGGGTCTACAAGCATTTCGGCTTCACCTATGCGATCAAGCTGGCGCTGCGCCCCGAGAAGCGCTTCGGCAGCGAAGCCGATTGGGACAAGGCGGAGAACGAGCTGCGCCAGGCGGTGATCGACGCCGGCCTCGCCACCCCGGAATATGGCTGGGAGGAACTCCCCGGCGAAGGCGCCTTCTATGCGCCCAAGCTCGAATGGCACCTCACCGACGCGATCGGCCGCACCTGGCAGGTCGGCACCATCCAGTCGGATCGGGTGCTGCCCGAGCGGCTTGATGCGAGCTATGTCGGCGAGGATGGCGAGCGCCACCGCCCGGTGATGCTCCACCGCGCGATCTTCGGTTCGTACGAGCGGTTCATCGGCATCCTGATCGAGCATTTCGCCGGCAAGTTGCCGACCTGGCTCGCCCCGGTGCAGGCGGTGGTCGCGACGATCGTGTCCGACGCCGACGACTATGCGCGCGAGGTGGTGGCGAAGCTCCAGGCCGCGGGCATCCGCGTCGAGAGCGACCTGCGCAACGAGAAGATCAACTACAAGGTGCGCGAGCACTCGCTGGCCAAGGTGCCCAACCTGCTGGTCGTCGGCAAGCGCGAGGCCGAGGAGAACACCGTGGCGCTTCGCGTGCTCGGCAGCCAGGGCCAGACCATGCTGACGCTGGACGAGGCAATCGAACGGCTGAAGGCCGAGGCGCTGGCGCCGGACCTGCGGTAACGACGGGTCAAACAATTCGGGCGGCACCCCTGGGTGCCGCCCGAATTCTTCAGAACCGGTACTTCAGGCCGACCTGCAGGATCGGATAGACCTGATAGTCGTTCGCCGTGTCCTGCAGTTTCTGGCGCTGCTTGGCGAGCTCGTTACGGTACGTCGTGCCCGCCACGGTCGGGTCGGTCGCCAGCGTGCCGTTCGAGGTGAAGTCGCGGATGCGCACCGCGCCCTGGAACAGCGCGCCCGCCTCGACCGTGAAGGCCAGGCCCTTGCGCAGCTTGCCGCCATAGCCGAGCGTCAGTTGCGGTGCGAATTCGCGCACATCGGCGCGGCCGGTGATGGTGCCGATCTGCTGGGGCGTGAACACCAGGCTGCCGATCCGGGTCGGACCGTTGGGCGTCGCGCGGACCCGGCCGTCGGTGCCGTTGTAGCGCGCGCCGGCCGAGAGGCGGAAGCCGCCGCCAAACGGATAGAGATCGAGGATCACCCCGCCCGAGGCGAGCTTGGCGTGGCCGGTATAGTCGATGCCGCCCGAGGTGAAGTCATGATCGACGCCGAGGAATCCGCCATTGGCACGCACGCCGATCGTCTGGTTGGCGCGGTAGCCGATCTCCGGCCCGATCCCGAGCGTACCTGCGGTCACGCCCAGGCTGATCCTGCCTTCGCCCGTCGACGCGCGGTCCTGCGTCTGCGCCAGCGCGGGCATGGCCGCGCCCGCTGCGACGCACAGCGCCGCCACCAAAATCCGTGTCATCGTCTTCCCCGAGTTGCCGGCATTGTCGACGCCCCATTGGCGCCCCAAGCCATTATATGCGCGTCCCGGGACATATAACGGATTTGCTTGGCCTTTTTCTCCGGCACGAGGTCAAGACCAGCCGCCTGGTCGACCGCAAACCCGGCAATATCGGTACGAAATGGGCTGCGGGGGATCTTCTCTATTGCGCGCCGATTGTCTATATAGGGTCCTTATCCACCACAGGAGCTAGTCTTATACGTTCTCCCATGCCCCGGCGCCCGATGGCGCCCGCGATGCCGCTGAACGGGCCGCGGTTTAACGAATTCATCCAGTCGCCCAAGGTCCGCGTGATCGATCAGGACGGCGAAAACCTTGGCGTGATGTACACGCGCGAGGCGATGGCGCAGGCTGCCGAGGTCGGACTCGACCTCGTCGAGGTGTCGCCCAACGCCGATCCGCCCGTCGCCAAGTTCCTCGATGTGGGCAAGTTCAAGTACGAGGCGCAGAAGAAGGCGAACCTCGCACGCAAGACCCAGAAGACGCAGGAGATCAAAGAGATCAAGATGCGTCCCAACATCGACGATCACGATTACGACGTGAAGATGCGCAACATCATCAAGTTCATCGGCGAAGGTGACAAGGTGAAGGTGACGCTGCGCTTCCGCGGTCGCGAGCTTTCCCATGGCCAGCTCGGCATGCAACTGCTTCAGCGCGTCCAGCAGGATGCGGCGGAAGTGGCGAAGGTGGAGAGCTATCCGCGCATGGAAGGCCGTCAGATGCTGATGGTGCTCTCGCCCAAGTGATCCCCGCGCGGCGGCTTGCCCTTGCGGCCGCCGCCGCGTTCCTGCCGATCTCGGCGGCCGCGCAGACCGCGGCCCTGCCCCCGGTTCCGGCCATGACGGACGCGCCGATCGCGGTGCCGGAAGGCGCGCGACTCGTGTGGGCCGACGAGTTCAATGCCGGTCGCCTGCCCGATTCCCGGCGCTGGGCCTATGACACCGCCCGCAACCGCGACGGCTGGTACAATCAGGAACTGCAATATTACGCCGCGAACCGCCCCGAGAATGCGCGGATCGAGAAGGGCCGCCTGATCCTCGAGGCGCGCCGCGAGCGGCTCGCGGACCGTGCCGATTATGGCGGCCAGGACTATAGCTCGGCGCGCCTGTTCACCCGCGGGCTCGCCAGCTGGACCTATGGCTTCATCGAAGTCCGTGCGAAGCTTGCTTGCGGCAAGGGGCTGTGGCCGGCCATCTGGCTGCTCGGCACCGATGCCAAGGCGGGATGGCCCCGTCTCGGCGAGATCGACGTGATGGAAATGGTGGGCTGGGATCCGGAAACGATCCACGGCACCATCCACACCGGCGCCTATAACCACGCCCGGCACACCCAGAAGGGGGCGACCACCCGCGTACCGGACGCCTGCACCGCCTTCCACCGCTATCAGCTCGACTGGAACCAGGACCGCATCCTGATCGGCGTCGACGGCCATGCCTATATGCGCTTCGACAACGACCATCGCGGCGACCCCGCCACCTGGCCGTTCGACGCCCCGCAATATCTGCTGCTCAACGTCGCGGTCGGCGGCTGGGGCGGCACGCACGGCATCGACCCCGCCGCGTTCCCGTCGCGCATGGAGGTGGATTATGTCCGCGTCTGGCAGCGCGCCGCGCGGAACAAGGGGCGGTGACCTGGCCGCCCCTGCCCTTTCTCAGTCCTCGGCAGCGATCCGCACGCGCAGGCCGTCCAGCGCGTCGGTGAAGGGGAGCTGGCACGACAGCCGCGAGGTGGCATCACGGTCGGACGTGCTGTCGAGCAGATCGTCCTCATCCATGCTCATCTTCGGCAGTTTGTCCGCAAATTCCGGGTCGACATGGATGTGGCAGGTGGCGCAGCTGCAGCAGCCGCCACACAGCGCCAGCAGTTCGTCGAAGCCATTGTCGCGAATCACTTCCATCACGCTGAGACCGGCCTCGCCGGTTACCGTGCGTTCGGTTCCGTCACGCGTCACGACCGTAAGCTGGGGCATCTGCATCTCCTTGGTTTATGGCGTCCATGCCGGTGAACCGGGACTGTTTCAAGGAGCCACTGCATGGGTTTGACGACCGACCAGCTGAAGGGATCGCTCGATGCGCTGGCCGCGCTCGAGCCGGGCTTCGCCGCCGCGCTGGAGCGCGCCGGCTATCCGCCTCCGCGCATCCGCGAACGCGGCTATGCGACGCTGCTGCGCACGATCGTCGGCCAGCAGGTAAGCGTCGCCTCCGCCACCGCCGTCTGGAACAAGCTCGACGCGGTGCTTGGCGATGCCGAGGACCCGACGCGGCTCGCGGCGGCGAGCGACGAACTGCTGCGCAGCGCCGGACTGTCGCGCCAGAAGATGGGCTATGCCCGCAGCCTTGCCGAAGAGGTGACCAGCGGCACGCTCGACCTGGACGCGCTGCCGGAGGACGACGAAGAAGCGATCGCAGCGCTCACCCGGATCAAGGGCATCGGCCGCTGGTCGGCGGAGATCTACCTGCTCTTCGCCGAAGGGCGGCCGGACATCTGGCCTGCCGGAGACCTGGCGGTGCAGATCGAGATCGGCCGCATCCTCGGCCATCCCGAGCGCCCCAGCGAGAAGCAGACCCGCGCATGGTCCGAGGCTTGGCGCCCCCATCGCGGCGCCGCAGCGATCTTCGCCTGGCACCATTACGGCATGATCAAGAGCGCGATCTGATCCTCCCGAAAACGCCCCGCCGTTTCAGGAAAGGCGGCGTGCGACCACGGCTCGAAGCAAGTGCTGCGGCGGACGCAACGAACCGCATATTTGCAACACCGAGGTCTCGCGCGGCCTCGACTTGCCGAATACCAGCCCGCCGCCGATCGGAGCAACGATTGCAGCACAAAAGAATCCGCTGGGACTTGCGCCGCATGCATGCGATACTATCGCCATAATCAAATTGTGATGGAGGGGATCATGCAGGCACGTACGGCACTTATGCATCTCGCACTCATCTTCGGGTTGCTGCCCGCCACCACGGCATTGGCGCGCCCCGCATCCGAAGATCCCGGCGCAACCGAGAAGCTGCGACTGCTGGCGGAGTTCACCGATTGCGTGACGGCACAGAAGTCGCGGCAGCCCGCCATCCGGACCTTTCTGCGCACGCTGCCCGATCGGCCCGGTTTCGGCGAGGCCGGGTTGAAGGCGGCGGATCTAACCTGCCTCAACCGCGCCGCGACGCGGATGCACGCCACGTTCGAGATGCGGCTGCAGCCGGACAGTTTCCGCGACGCGCTGTTCCCGTCGCTCTATCGCCGCGAATTCGGCAAGGCAGGTCCGGTCGCCGATTTCAAGGCGCTTCCGCCGCTGCGCCTGTCCGGCGAGTTCGATGGTGATGCCGCCGAATTGTCCGCCAGCTTTGTCGCCGGTCGTCTGTTCGGCGATTGCGTCGCGCGGGAGGACAGCGCCGATGCCCATGCGCTGCTGCTCGCCCAGCCGGCCAGCGCGGAGGAAAATGCCGCGATCGACCGGCTGAAGCCCGCCTTCACCGCCTGCATCAAGCAGGGCCAGACGATCAGCCTGACCCGCACCGCGATCCGCGCGACGCTGGGCGAGGCGATGTTCAAGCTGGCGCACGCGGCGACCACCGCACGCTAGAGGCGATCGAGGAAGCGCTTCGTCGCGTCCCAGGCGGCGGCGCGCGCACGGGCAGTCCCCTCCGGCGTGCCGCCAAACGCGATCCGGAAGCTGGTACCCGGGATTTGCAGCGTGGTCATGCCGGGCCCGGTGCCCATGAGGAGGTGCGAGGCGTCGGGGAATTGCAGGTTTTCCACGCGGACCTTGCCCCGGCGCCTGGCGAGGATTGCTGCGGCTGCATCGGCATAGACGGTCGAGGGCCAGATGGCGTCGGCCTTGCTGGAGACCAGCAGCACCGGCCCGGTGATCCGCTCGACCTGGATATGCGCGGCGGGGTCGGGAATCGCCTGCTCGAAGCCCGCCCGCATCGGCGCGCCCTGCGTCTCGGCAACCTGCTGGTACGGCACGGGCACCCCGTTCCGCGTCCAGGCCGGCCGCTGCCCGGCGGCGCGCGGTCCGAAGATCGACAGCCCGCTCCACACCCGGTCGCTGGGGGAAAAGGCGACGACGCCTGCGAGGTCGGGCCGCAACGATGCAAGCAGGAGCGCGAGTTCTGCCCCGCGCGACTGGCCGATGATCACGACGCGGCGGGGATCGACCTGCGGCTGGCGCTTCAGCCAGTCGATCGCGCGGAAGAAATATTCGAGCGGGATCTCGGTCAGGCTGGCAGGAAGTCCTGCAGGCTGTCCCTGCCAGTTCTTGAAATAGGCCAATGCGAGGACGGGATGGCCATTGCGGGCGAGATCGTCCGCATCCCTGGCGGGGGGCAGGCCGCCTTCGGAGCCCCCCAGCAACAGCACCGCGGTGGCGGCATGCGTGCCGGGCACGGCGTGGAATCGTCCCACGATGCCGTCCTCCCGGACGTCCACCGCCGGCAGCGGCGGAGGAGGCGGCACCTGCGCGGCAACGGGAAGCGCGACAAGCGCACACAGCGCAGCCGCAGCCAAGAAAACGCGACGAAAAATCATGCGATGAAAGCCCCCGGCGAACGCCTGCCGCTGCAGGCGAGCGGCCCTTCACCACGATGGACCGGGGCTCGCCAGTGACAGATGTCATGCCGTCCGCACCATCGGTGCCCGGCGCCGGGGCAGGGGCGGTCTCGGGTCCTGCGCCCGGGGCCCGCCCCTCGTGCGGATCAGCCCTCCGCGCCGTCCTCTGCCTTGGTCTCGTCGGATGCGGCGGCGGTGTCGCCGCCGCTCTGGAACCAGGCCTCGACCGGGCCGACCAGCTTGATCGTCAGCGGGTTGCCCTTGCGATCGGTCTTCTTGCCGAGCGCGACGCGCACCCAGCCTTCGGAAATGCAATATTCCTCGACGTCGCGGCGCTCGACGCCCTTGAACTTGATGCCGACGCCGCGCTCCAGCAGTTCGCGGGTGAAATAGGGGCTGCTCGGATTGACCGACAGACGATCGGGAGGCGTATCACTCATGTCCGGCTCATGCCGTCATTCGCCCGCGGGTTCAAGATAGCGGTGGATCGCGGAGACCACCACCGATCCCTCGCCCACGCCCGACGCCACGCGCTTCACCGATCCGGATCGCACATCGCCCACCGCGAACACGCCGGGCGCCGAGGAGCAGAAGAAGGTCTCGCCGCTGCCGGTCCGCACGAAGCCGCCGGAATCGAGATCCACACACCCCTTGAGCCAGCCGGTATTGGGTTCGGCGCCGATCATCACGAACAGCGCGCCCACCGCGCGATGTTCCGTCGCGCCGCTATTGCGATCGGTCCAGACAAGGCCGGTCAGCGCGCGCTCGCCCTCCAGCGCGGTCACCTCGGTGAAGGGATGGAGCGTGATCCGCTCGGATGCCTCGATCCGCTCGATCAGGTAGCGCGACATGGTGGCCGCCAGGCCCGGCCCGCGGACCAGCACATGGACATGGGCGGCATGTCGGGCGAGGAATACCGCGGCCTGCCCCGCCGAATTGCCGCCGCCGACCACCACCACCTCGGCGCCGGCGCAGAGCCCGGCCTCCATCGCGGTCGCGGCATAGTAGATGCCGTTGCCCTCGAGCTCGGCATAGCGCGGCAGGTCGAGCTTGCGATAGCGCGCGCCGGTGGCGACCACCACCGCACGCGCCTGCAGGCTAGCGCCGTCGTCGAGGTGGAGGCGCAGCGGCCGCTCCTCGCACTCGATCCGCACGACCGAGCGCGAGACGAGCAGCCGGGCGCCGAACTTCTGCGCCTGCACCTGCGCGCGGCCCGCCAGCGCCTGCCCCGAGATGCCGGTCGGGAAGCCCAGATAATTCTCGATCTTGGAGCTGGTGCCCGCCTGTCCGCCCGGCGCCACCGCCTCGATCACGATCGTGTCCAGCCCCTCGGACGCGGCATAGACCGCCGCCGCGAGGCCGGCCGGTCCCGCCCCGACCACGGCAAGATCATGGACATGGTCCGGATCGAGCGCGGTGGCGAGCCCCAGCGCATCGGCGAGCGCGGCGTTGCTGGGATTGCGCAGCACCCGCCCTTCCAGCACCACCACCGGCAGATCCGCCTGGGTCAGTGCGAGGCATTCGAGGAAGCCCGCGGCATCGGGATCCTGATCGGTGTCGATGCGCCGGTGCGGGAAGGCATTACGGGTGAGAAAGGTCTCGATCCGGCCCATGTCGGCGCCGTGCCCCGGGCCGGCCAGCGCCACGCCGGCATCGCTGTGGCGGAGCATGCCGACGCGTCGCAGGATGAAGGCGCGCATCACGATCTCGCCGATATCGGGCTCGGCCGCCATCATCCGGCGGAAGGCGGCGCGGTCGATGCGCACCACGCGGGTATCCGCCGTGACCCGCCCGCTGACCAGCACCTTGCGATCGTTGAACAGGTCCAGCTCGCCGGTGAACTGGCCGGGTCCATGGGCATGGACCAGGTGCGCATGGCCTTCCGAATCGGTGTCGAGGATCTCGATCCCACCGGCCAGGCAGAGGAAGAAGTCGACGCTGCGGTCGCCGCGGCGAAACAGCATCGTGCCTTCCGCCGGCGCTTCTTCCGTACCGAAGGCGGCGACCCGCCCCGCCATTTCGGGCGTCAGGACCGGAAAGGTCTGGGCGGATCGCACATAGGGATCGGCCGGATCGAACGAGTCGGGGGCTGCCATGGCCCCATCCTAGCCGTCTCGCCGCGGCGCGCGAGCCATCTCTAGAGATGGTCGCGCGCATCGGTTCAATTGCAGTAGCGGATCAGCACCGGGCGCTCGAGATAGGGATCCCATACCCGCCGGACGTCGCAGGTTTCGTAATAGCGATAGCGCGGATAATTGTCGCGGTACCAATAGCCGTCGGTCGGATAATAGCCGCGCTCGCGATAGAAGCGCCGGTCATAGTCGTAGCGCCGGTCGTTCGAGATCGCGGCGCCGATCGCCAGGCCCGCAATGCCCGCGACCAGGGCGACACCGGCGGCGTCGCCGCGATCGCGATAATGGCGGCGCCAGCGCCAGTCCTGCGCCTGGGCGGGCGCGACGGCGGCGAGCAGGCTCGCACCCGTGGCGATGCCCAGCACCAGCTTCTTGGCCAGATGGTTCATCGATCTTCTCCTCACCTCCGGGCGCCCGCGAGTCGCGCGGCGCCGATGCCTCCCTCTAGGGAATCGCGGCTTAATCGGTGCGGAACCGGCTGTTCAGCCGCGGTTTAGCTGGGTAACGGGCGGCATGGCCTACTGGATCCTTCGCTCCGAACCCGATGTCTATGGCTGGGATGACCTGGTGCGCGACGGCAGCACCGAATGGAACGGCGTGCGCAACTATACCGCACGCAACTTCCTGAAGACGATGGTCCCGGGCGATCAGGCGATCTTCTACCATTCCAATATCCAGAAGGCCGCAGTGGGCATCATGGAAATCACCCGCGCCTGGCAGCCGGACGGCGACGACGGCAAATGGGCGAGCGTGGAGGTCAAGGCACTGCGGCCGCTCTCCAAGCCGGTGCCGCTGCCCGGGATCAAGGCCGAGCCGCGGCTCAAGGACCTCGAGATGGTGCGCCAGTCGCGTCTGTCGGTGACGCCGGTGCGCCCGGAGGAGTGGGCCGTGCTGCTGGAGATGAGCGAAACGGCACCGGATCGTTGAGATCGATCGGCACGCGGTTGGACTTGTCGGGCTTCTTGCGGAAGGCCCGGCCGACGCCCTTGCCGGCATCGCTCACCAGCTTGATGAAATTGCGTGATTCGCCCGGATCCTCACAGCAGCTGTTCGGATCGATGATCTTGCCGACGCCGCGGACCAGCGCGGTAGCGCCGCCGAAAATGTCGATGCCCACCTGACAGCCGCCGACCCGCGCCGCGCAGGGCGTGGGGACCGCCTCCAGCGCGCCGATCCCGCTGAGGTTCGGGTTGCTCGGCATCGGCCGGTCTGGCGGACCGCGCTCCGCCGGCAAGGGCAGGCGCGGGGCCTGCTCGCCCTTGCCGCACACCACGATCTGATCGCCATTGGTCTGGGCCGAGGCGCACGGATCGGCCAGCACCGACCAGCGCTGCGTGCCGTCCACCGCCTGCTGGGGCGCGTTGACGGTCGCGCTGGTGGGTGCAGCGGCGGCCGCCCGGTCCTGGAGCGGCATTCCGAACAGCAACGCGGCCAGCAACATCACGCACCCTCCTGACAGGATGGGCCCTTAGATCATGGCCGCACGGGAAGCGAAAGTGCGTTGTGCGGCCCCCCCGGCGCGGGCAGGGCGTTCAGGCTGCCGCTTCGGCAAACTGGTCATAGGCGCGCAGGGCGTCGGCCGCGTACATCAGCGCGGGGCCGCCGCCCATGTACACGCACATCGCCATCACCTCGGCGACTTCCGCGCGGCTCGCGCCCATGCCGACCAGCGCCTTGGCATGGAAGCCGATGCAACCGTCGCAGCGCTGGGTCACGCCGATCGCGAGCGCGATGAGCTCTTTCGTCCTGGCGTCGAGAACGCCCTCGGCACCGGCCGCCTTGGCCATGGCATGGAAGCCCGCCATCGTCTCCGGCGCGAGCTTTCGCAGCTGGGCGGAATAGGCGGAAATGTCCTGGGTGAGCGCGCGATAATCCTTGGCCATGGGCAGCTCCCTATTGATTCGTGTTTATATGAATTGATATATCCATGGAATGAGCACAAGTCTCCTCGTGAATCCCCTGATGGATGCAATGGCGCCGAAGGCCGCCGGTGCCGCCGCGCTGCTCTCCGGCCTCGCCAATCCCAATCGGCTGCTGATCCTGTGTGCGCTGGTCGAGGGCGAGCAGAGCGTCGGCGCGCTGATCGCAGCGACGGGCATCGCGCCGACCTCGATGTCGCAGCACCTGAACAAGCTGAAGGACGAAGGCATCGTGGCCGCGCGGCGCGCGCATCGCACGCTCTTCTATTCGATCACCCACCCCGCCGCCCGCGACCTGATGGCGGTGCTCCACGCGCATTTCTGCGGAAAGGACGACGCATGACCGTGACCATTTCGGCGCCCGAGGCGCATCGGCTGCTCGCCAGCGGCGCGGCCTTGCTGATCGACGTGCGCGAACCCGACGAGTTTCGGGCAAGCCACATCCCTCACGCCGCCTCGATGCCCCTGGGCGCGCTCCCGACGCTCCTCGCCGATGCCGATCTGCCGGCCGACCGGCTGCTCATCTTCCAGTGCCAGAAGGGCGCCCGCGGTGGCCGGGCCTGCGCGCTGGCCGAAGCCCTGGTCGGCGACCGGGTCCGCAATCTGGATGGCGGAATCGACGCGTGGAGCGCTGCCGGGCTGCCCCTGGTGGGCCTCGGTGCGCCGCGCATGTCGATTTTTCGCCAGGTACAGATGATCGTCGGGGTGCTGGTATTCGCCGGCACGCTCGCCGGGCTGATGGGGTTCGCGCCGGGCTTCTACGCGGCCGGGTTCTTCGGGTTCATGCTGGCATTTGCCGGGGCCAGCGGCTGGTGCGGGCTCGGGTTGGCGCTGCAGCGCATGCCGTGGAACCGCATGGCCTGAGCACAGGCCGCCTCCGACACTAGCGGCTCCCGTCCGGAAGAAGGCCGCCGGAGCCACGGGGCGCCCGCCGAAGGCGATGGTGGCGTGGGGGCCGCGAACGATCGCCTTTGCACCAATTCTTAAGGATCTTCGCGGTTTAACCGACATCATAACGATAAGGCCGTCCCGCCCGGGGTAGCAGAGGGCGGGCGGAAGCGAGGGGGAGCATATGAGTGTCGCCACCGCGAAGGTGTATTGGCGCGAGGCCGTCGAGTTCGTCGGCTATTTTGTCTTCATGACCACGCTGGGGGCCGCGATGGTGGTGCTGGTCCGCAACGCGCCACAGGCCCATGCGTCCTGGTACATCGACACCTGCATCGCCGTGGCCGCGATGACCGGGGCCTATGCTTTCCGGATGTACCGACGCTATCGGGCCGCCCGCCCGGCCTGGACGCCGGTGCTGACCCCGGTGCTGGACGCCGAAGGCGGAATCTCCCCCGAGGAACGGCGACAGCGAAACTGGTCCGATCGCATCTTCTCCGAAAAGCAGCGCGAGACCAGCCCGGAGCGCGTCAAACTGCTCTCGCAGCTCGAGGCGGTCGAGGAGGCCTATCGCGCGCGCTGCCGGGCGCGGGGCGAGGAACCGGACCGATCCTCGTTCGAGATGCGCACGTCGATGACCGTCGAGGATATCCGCAGGCGCATTGCACTGCGCATGGACCAATAGGGGTGTGGCGTCTCGCCCATCTTGGGGTGGGGCGTCGCAACGAAAAAGCCCCCGCCGTTGCCGGCAGGGGCCCTTTCTGTACCGAAACGCCGTCGCTTACGCGGCCGACTTCGCCCGGCTGGCGCGCTTGCGCTCGTTCGGGTCGAGGTAGCGCTTGCGCAGACGGATGTTCTTCGGGGTGACCTCCACCATCTCGTCGTCGTCGATGTACGCGATGGCCTGCTCCAGCGTCATCTTCTTCGGCGGGGTCAGGCGGATCGCGTCGTCCTTGCCGCCCGAAGCGCGGAAGTTGGTCAGCTGCTTCGCCTTCATCGGGTTGACCTCGAGGTCTTCCGTCTTGGCGTTCTCGCCGATGATCATGCCTTCATACAGCGCTTCGCCGTGGCCGACGAACAGGATGCCGCGCTCTTCGAGCGGACCCAGCGCATAGCCCTGGGCTTCGCCGGCGCCGTTGGAGATCAGCACGCCGTTCTTGCGGCCTTCGATCTTGCCCTTGTACGGCCCGTACTTCTCGAACAGGCGGTTCATGATGCCGGTGCCGCGGGTGTCCGACAGGAACTCGCCGTGATAGCCGATCAGGCCGCGCGACGGTGCCGAGAAGGTGATGCGGGTCTTGCCGCCACCCGACGGACGCATGTCGGTCATCTCGGCCTTGCGCTGGTTCATCTTGTCGACGACCGTGCCCGAGAATTCCTCGTCCACGTCGATCACGACGGTCTCGTACGGCTCTTCGCGGCCCTCGGGGCCTTCCTGGAACAGCACGCGCGGACGGCTGATGCCGAGCTCGAAGCCCTCGCGGCGCATCGTCTCGATCAGCACGCCGAGCTGAAGCTCGCCGCGACCGGCGACTTCGAAGCTGTCCTTGTCCTCGCTCTCGGTGATCTTGATCGCGACGTTCGATTCCGCTTCGCGGAACAGGCGGTCGCGGATCATGCGGCTGGTCACCTTGCTGCCCTCACGGCCCGCCATCGGCGAGTCGTTGACGGCGAAGCGCATCGACAGCGTCGGCGGATCGATCGGCTGCGCCTGGAGCGGCACGCTGACCGACGTGTCGGCGATGGTGTTCGACACGGTGGCGACGGCGAGGCCGGCGAGGCTGATGATGTCGCCTGCCTTGGCTTCTTCCACCGGCACGCGATCCAGGCCGCGGAACGACATGATCTTCGAGGCGCGACCGGTCTCGATGATGTTGCCGTCGTTATCCAGCGCGTGGATCGGCTGGTTCATGCGCACCGTGCCGCTCTCGACACGGCCGGTGAGGATGCGGCCGAGGAAGTTGTCGCGGTCGAGCAGCGTCACCAGGAACTTGAACTCGGCGTCCGGGTCCACCTGGGGCGGCGGCACATGGTCGACGATCTTCTGGAACAGCGGGGTCAGCGTGCCCTCGCGCGCATCCGGATCGGTCGAGGCATAGCCGTTGCGGCCCGAGGCGTAGAGCACCGGGAAGTCGAGCTGCTCGTCGGTCGCTTCGAGCGTCACGAACAGGTCGAACACTTCGTCGAGCACTTCCTGCACGCGCGAATCGGCACGGTCGATCTTGTTGACGACCACGATCGGACGCAGGCCCAGCTTCAGCGCCTTGCCGGTCACGAACTTGGTCTGCGGCATCGCGCCTTCCGACGAATCGACCAGCAGGATCACGCCGTCGACCATGCTCAGGATGCGCTCCACCTCGCCGCCGAAATCGGCGTGGCCGGGCGTGTCGACGATGTTGATGCGGATGCTGTTCTCTTCGCTGCCGTCCGGCGACCAGTCGACCGAGGTCGGCTTGGCGAGAATCGTGATCCCGCGCTCCTTCTCGAGGTCGTTCGAGTCCATCGCACGCTCTTCGACGCGCTGGTTGTCGCGGAAGGTGCCGGACTGGCGGAAGAGCTGGTCGACGAGGGTGGTCTTGCCATGGTCGACGTGTGCGATGATCGCCACGTTACGGAGGTTCATGCGATTTCCTGATTGGCGCGGAAGCGCGCGTACGGGCGGGCCCATAGCCGAATTGGTGCGTCGCGGGAAGGCCCCCGTATTTCTCGTTACAGGATCCGATGGACCGTGATCCGCACCGCAGGCCCCTTGCCCTCGGGCGGCGCGCCGATCGTGCCGGTGAAGACCGACTGGTTGAGCCAGGCGTGCGGCCCCTCCGGCACCTCGAACCAGGGCACCGTGCGCACATAGCGGCGCGCGGGATCATGGCTGATCAGGCCCTTGTTGATCACATGGATCAGCGTGCCGTCCTCGGCCTGCATCATGTAGTCGGCGTAGATGTCGAGCATCCGGTCGGGCCGCTCCAATTGCCAGTCCATGCCGCCGGCAAGCACGACGCCGCGAATGCGCGGGCCCTCGAACGTGCCGCCGGTGATCGGGATGCGGTTGCGCGTGCCGTACGGCGTCTTGCCCACCGGGGTGCCCGCGCCGAGCGTGACGATCGCCTCATAGGCGAATTCCAGCGACAGGCTCGTCTCGGGCGCGGCGCCGGCAGGTCGCGCCATGCCGCCTGCCGCGAGTCCCGCCGCCCCCATCGCTCCCAGCATTGCGCGCCGCTGCATCGCACCCTCTCCGATTGTTATGCAGCAATACAAATGCCACCGGCGATCGTCGGTCAAGTTGCATTCGCAGGTGCCATAGCCATATGACACACTTGCGGGATACGTGCTTCGCCTGCATGGTTATCCCTACGGAGTTGGAGAGAGAGCGACGATGGCGACTGTGACGGAAACCGCAGAACAGGGTCTGGTGCTGACGCCCCCGGATCCCGTGCCCGCCGTGGCGCCTGAAAAGGCCGCCGGGCTGGTGCCGGTCGAAGACACCAAGAAGACCGAACTCGACAAGCGCGTCGACGGCTTCATCGACGATCTGATCGCGCAGGACGTGAACTCGCCCGAGTTCGGCAAGCGCGTCGATGCGATCGCGGCGATGGGCCAGAAGGAGATTCGCGAGGCCGCCGGCCAGTCCAATCGCTTCCTCGATCGCCCGGTCCGCGCGATGGGCAGCGAGGGCGGCGTCGGCGCCGATCTTCTGGCGCTGCGCAAGACGGTGGAAGACCTCGATCCCTCGCGCAACGGCAAGCTGATCGGCGGCAAGGACGGGTTCCTGTCGAAGATCTTCGGCGGCGGCGGCGGGCTGACCAGCTATTTCCGCAAATACCAGTCGTCGCAGAGCCACATCAACGCGGTGCTCAAGAGCCTGGCCAACGGCAAGGACGAGCTGCTGCAGGACAATGCCGCGATCGCCACCGAACGCGCCAATCTGTGGGCGGCGATGGGCCGGCTGGAGCAGATGATCTATCTCTCCAAGGCGATGGACGAAAAGCTCGAGGACAAGGCCAACGAGCTGGATCACACCGATCCGGCCAAGGCCAAGGCGATCCGCGAAACCGCGCTCTTCTATGTCCGCCAGCGCACCCAGGACCTGCTGACGCAAATGGCGGTTACGGTGCAGGGCTATCTCGCGCTCGATCTGGTCAAGAAGAACAATGTCGAGCTGATCAAGGGCGTCGACCGCGCCTCGACCACCACCGTCTCGGCGCTGCGTACCGCGGTGACCGTGGCGCAGGCGCTCAACAACCAGAAGCTCGTGCTCGACCAGATCACCGCGCTCAACACCACCACCGCCAACCTGATCGAATCGACCGGTCAGCTGCTCAAGAGCCAGACCGCGGCGATCCACGAACAGGCAGCGAGCGCGACCATCCCGGTCGAGACGCTGCAGCGCGCCTTCCAGAACATCTACGACACGATGGATGCCATCGACACCTTCAAGCTGAAGGCGCTCGACAGCATGAAGGTGACGGTCAACACGCTGTCGAACGAAGTCGAGAAGTCGAAGGGCTATATCGCCCGCGCCGAAGGTGCCGAGCAGAATCGCCTGAGCGGCCCGGCGGACGGTTTCAAGCTGGAGGCGATGTAAGCCGCGATGCCGAGTGACGTGGACCGCCTGCTCGCCCGCGGCGAGGAATTGATCGAGCGCTCGCGCGCACGCACCGAGGGCGCGCTCGCCACCCGCAGCCGCAAGCGGCGCGAGGCGGAAATCCTCGCCCGGCTCGGGCGGATCGCCGCGGCGGACGCGGTGATCCTCATCGCCGCGATCGTCATCGGCATGCTGCTGCCGACCGGCATCGGCATGTTCGGGGCGCTGGCGGTGATGGCGCTGCTGATCCTGGCGACCCTGGTGTTCGCCAGCCTGCCCGTCACCAGCGCGCCGCGCGTCGAGCAGTTGGTCCAGGTGCCGCTCAAGGCGCTGCCCGCGACCACCGAGCGCTGGCTGGAGACCCAGCGGCTGGCCCTGCCTTCCCCCGCCCGCACGCTGGTCGATTCGATCGGCGTGAAGCTCGAGACGCTGGCGCCCCAGCTCGCCCGGCTGGACGAAGCCTCGCCGGCAGCCAACGAAGTGCGCAAGCTGATCGGCGAGCAGCTGCCCGAGCTGGTCAAGGGCTATGGCCTGGTGCCCGAGCCGCTGCGCACCGTGCCGCGCAACGGCATGACGCCCGACCAGCAGCTCGCCCAGGGCCTGCAGGTGATCGACGAGGAAATCGCCGAGATGACCGCGCAGCTCGCTCAGGGCGATCTGGACGCGCTGGCAACCCGCGGCAATTTCCTGCAGATCAAGTACAAGGATGACGAACTGGGCTGAGCGCCCGCATTGTCGTCAGAGCAGGCCGATCAGGTAGCGGATCAGATCGGCGATGCTGCCTGCGCTGATCGGCAGGAGCAGCAGGATCAGCGCATAGACGAGGAACATCCGCGTCAGGAAACGCTCGCGCTTGCCCGGCGGCGCGGGCACCGGGCGCTGCGGTTCCGGCCGTGGCCAGACGCGATTCTCGTCGAAGAACATCGCCGTACAGGCTGCCGCATCGCCCGTCGGTTCGCAACCGCCCCTTGGGCCAGCCGGGCGCGCGACCGGAGCGGATGCGACCTAGGGGATTTGCGTAGAGACGCCGCGCGATCGGCGTGGCAGGCACGCGGATCAGGCTTGTTCCATGACGACATCCCGCCCCGCCCCGCGCCCCAGCCTCCTGCTCGTCGAAGACGATGATGGCGTCCGCCGCTCGACCCAGCTGCTGCTGCACGGGCGCGGGTTTCAGGTGCGCGCGCATGGTGGCGTGGCCACCCTCCTCGCCGACCCGGCCGTGCTCGACGCAGCCTATCTGGTCGCCGACTATCGCCTGCCGGACGGCGACGGCATCCAGCTGCTGCGCGACCTGCTCGCCCGCGGCTGGCGCGGTCGCGCGGTGCTGATGACCGGCTATCCCAGTCCGGCGCTCAGCGTGGAGGCGGAGGCGAGCGGCTATGCCGTGCTGCTCGAAAAGCCGCTGCGCGCACATGAACTGCTCGGCGCGCTCGCCACGCCCTAGCCTCGCCCCGCCGCCGGAACTTCGCTCGGGCGCATGTCCATCGGCGGCACGGTGTCCCGACGATGTGATGCTTGCCTAATCCGCCGCGCTCGGGGCATGGCACGGCGCATGTCCCGCCCCGGCTTTCCCTTCTCCACCCGCTTCCGCGTCCGCTATTCCGAGATCGACGGCCAGAAGATCGTCTTCAACTCGCGCTATCTCGAATATGCCGATGTCGGCCTCACCGAATTCTGGCGCTGGGCCGATCTGGCCCGGCTCGGGCCGATCTGGATGGAAGCCGAGTTCAACGTCGTCCGTGCGCAGGTGGAATATAAGCGGCCGTTCCGCTTCGACGATCTGGTCGAGGTGTTCGTCCGCGTCGAGCGGCTCGGCAATTCGAGCATGACGATGCGGGCCGATCTGTGCCACGCCGAAACCGGCGAGCTGCATGCCGAAGTGGAGATGATCAGCGTCCATCTCGATCTGGAGACGCGGCGGCCGCAGCCGATCCCGGAGACGGTGCGCGCCGCCCTGCTCGCGATCGGCGGCTAGACGACGACGTCGGCGAAGGCCCCGCCCTGCGCGCGGCCCAGCTTGCGCTTCATCTCTTCCTCGATCTCCTGCCGGATCGCCGCCTGCTTCTCGGGCGGCAGCGCATCATATTGCGCCTGGCTGAGGCTGTGGCGCTTGAGTACGGCTTCCTTGGTGCGCTCGGCAGGGCTCTTCTTGGCCTCGCGGAGAAACGCCTCGGCGGTCTCGTCCACGGCGTCGCCGGTGGTGCCGTGCAGCGCCGAGGATGCCGTCGCCCCGCGCACGCCACCGATCCCTATCGCCGAAACGCCGAACGTCATGCCGAAAATCCCTGATGCACAGGGGCATTATAGAAGCGTTTACACCTTGGCGGCGCCCAGGGCCGATTTACTCGGCGGCGCGGGCTTCCTCGGCATCCCCGATTTCCTCGGGCAGCGCCCAGACCAGGTCGCCCTTGCCGAGCACGCGCCCGTCCTGCGCCTGCACCGTCACCGGGGCGATCGGCTTGCGATCCCGCGCATCGACCAGGATCGGCGAGGCGGGCACGCCGGTCTCCCAACGCTCGCCCCATTGGCGTAGCGCCACCATGGTGGGAAGCAGCGCATGGCCCTTGTCGGTCAGGCGATATTCCACCTTGCGGCGATCATCGGCGCACGGGACGCGGGCAAGGATGCCATGCTCCACCAGCCGGGCGAGCCGATTGGCCAGGATGTTGCGCGCGATGCCCAGCTCGCTCTGGAAATCCTCGAAATGGCGGATGCCGTTGAACGCGCCGCGCAGGATCAGGAACGACCAGCGTTCCCCCATCGCCTCCAGCGCCGCCGGCAGGCTGCATTCCCGCGCCATCGCCTGCAGCGTTTCTCGAACGGCTCCACCCATGGACGATACCGTATCGCAAAATCCGGAGGTGGGGAACCGCGCGCAGTCGCCCGCTGGCCACAGTGGCGCGACCAAGCCGGCCTTGCGCGTCAAATCGGTTGCAAAAACCGGGCCGGTCACGCCATCTAGACAATGTGCTGCGTCAGTATGAACTTGTAGACCGGGTCCTCTCCTACGACCCCGAAGCCGATGAGGCATTGCTCAACCGGGCCTATGTCTTCTCGGTCAACGCCCATGGCACCCAGAAGCGGGCCTCAGGCGATCCCTATTTCAGCCATCCGATCGAGGTGGCGGGCATCCTGACCGATCTGCATCTCGACGACGAGACGATCGCGACCGCGATCCTCCATGACACGATCGAGGATACGGTCGCGACGCCGGAGGAGATCCAGCGGCTGTTCGGGCCCAACGTCGCCCGCATGGTGGACGGCGTCACCAAGCTCTCCAAGATCGAGGCGCAGACCGAAAGCGAGCGCGCGGCCGAGAACCTCCGCAAGTTCCTGCTCGCGATGTCCGACGACATTCGCGTGCTGCTGGTGAAGCTGGCCGATCGCCTCCACAACATGCGCACGCTCCACTTCATCAAGAAGGAGGACAAGCGCCGCCGCATCGCCCGCGAGACGATGGAAATCTACGCCCCGCTCGCCGAGCGGATCGGGATGTACGAGTTCATGAAGGAGATGCAGACGCTCGCCTTCCGCCAGCTCGAGCCCGAGGCCTATGAATCGATCACCAAGCGCCTCGACAGCTTCCGCGTCGAGGGCGAGGACCGGGTGCTCAAGATCGCCTCGGGGCTCAAGCTGCTGCTGGGCCGCGGCGGCATCAATGCCGAGATCACGGGGCGCGAAAAGCATCCCTATTCGATCTGGAAGAAGATGTCCGAGCGCCATGTCAGCCTCGAGCAGCTCTCTGACATCATGGCCTTTCGCGCGATCGTCGATACCGAGGAGGAGTGCTACCGCGCCCTCGGCGTGATCCATCGCCGCTGGCCGATGGTGCCGGGCCGGTTCAAGGATTACATCTCGACGCCGAAGCGCAACGGCTATCGTTCGCTGCACACCACGATCATGCATGCCGGCGACACCCGCATCGAGATCCAGATCCGCACCCGCGACATGCACGCCCAGGCCGAATTCGGCCTCGCCGCGCACTGGGCCTACAAGCAGAGCGCGGTTCGCCCCGACACCCAGGTCAGCTGGATCCGCGACCTGATCGAGATCCTCGAACATGCCGAGAGCCCGGAAGAGCTGCTCGAGCACACCCGCATGGCGATGTACCAGGATCGCATCTTCGCTTTCACCCCCAAGGGCGAACTGATCCAGCTGCCCAAGGGCGCCACGCCGATCGACTTCGCCTATGCCGTGCACACCGACCTCGGCGACCAGTCGGTCGGCGCCAAGGTGAACGGCAAGGTGGTGCCGCTGCGCACCGAGATCGAGCAGGGCGACCAGGTGCAGATCCTGCGCTCCAAGGCGCAGGAGCCGCAGCCCAACTGGCTCAATTTCGCGATCACCGGCAAGGCGCGCGCCGCCATCCGCCGCCACCTGCGTCACAAGGAGCGCGACGAGACGATCCGGCTGGGCCGCAAGCTCTACGAGGATATCGTCGCCCGTCTGCCGGTGCCGCCCGGCGAGGCGGCAATGGCCAACGCGCTCAAGCGGCTGAAGCTCGCCGACGAGGAATCGCTGATGGAGGCGATCGCCCGACGCAGCCTGACCGATGGCCAGGTGATGGAAGCGATCATGCCGGGCTCGGCCAGCGGCGAGGACGACCAGCTGCCGCCGCAGCACCATGCGATCGACATCAAGGGCCTCACCCCCGGCGTCGCCTTCACCTATGCCGAGGATTGCTGCCCGGTCCCCGGCGACCGCATCCTCGGCGTGCGGCATCCCGATCAGCCGATCGTCGTCCACCGCATCGACTGCCCGAGCCTCGCGACGGTGGAAGAGGCGGACTGGGTGGATCTCACCTGGGGCGACAGGGCCGATGGAGGGGTCGCCGAGATCGCGGTGACGCTGAAGAACGAGCCCGGCGCGCTGGGCACGGTCGCGACGCTGATCGGCCAGCACAAGGCCAACATCCTCGGGCTGCGGCTCGACAATCGCGATACCACCTTCCACACCAACACGATCGACCTGGAAGTCCGCAACGCCGCGCATCTGATGAAGCTGCTCGCGGCGCTGCGCGCGGCGGATGCGGTGAGTTCGGCCGAGCGGGTGTGACGTAGCGCACGTCGCCTTCCGGCGGCGGCACGGCAACCTTGTTTGACCAAACCCCCCGTCATCCCCGCGAAGGCGGGGATCCATTGGCGCTGAAATGACGGTTCTTTCCCCCAGCGCTGAGGGTGATGAATTCCCGCTGTCGCGGGAATGACGGTGGTTCTTCGGGCCCGTCGCCCTGACGCACTCTCCCCAAAGGGGTAAGGGGAAGAAGAGCTGGACCCCGCGCCAATCCGCGCTACCCTCCCCGCATCAGAGCTATCGGAGGGGGAAACCTTGGATCGTCGACACTTCCTCGCATCGTCGAGCACCGCCGCGCTCGCCGCGCTGATCCCGGCCGCCGCGCGCGCCGCGGTGGCGGGCACCCGCGATGGCGAGATCAACGCCGTCTACAACCAGATCGTGATGGAGCGCATCCAGCGCTCGCCCGAATTCGCCACCTCGCTCGGCTTCGACAAGGGGCCGAACGCAGCCCTCAAGCACAAGCTGAGCGACGGCAGCCCCGCCGCCAAGGCGCGCAACCTCGCCGACACCAAGGCCGCGATCGCCAGGATCGAGGCGTTCGATCCGGCCAGCCTTTCCGAAGGCGCCCGGCTCGATCGCGAGGTGGTGCTCTATTCGCTGCGCAGCGGCACGGTGGCGCAGGACAAGTTCCAGATCGATTCGGTCGGCCGCCCCTTCCCGATCTTCCAGCAGGGCGGCGCCTATTTCTCGACGCCGGACTTCCTCAACACCAGCCATACCATCGTCACCCAGGACGATGCCGAGGCGTATCTTGATCGCCTCGATGCCTTTGCCGGCGCGCTCGACCAGGACAGCGCCGACCAGAAGGCGGCCGCCGCCCGCGGGCTGGTGGCGCCCGGCTTCTGCCTGGAGCTGACCCTCGCGCAGATGACGAAGCTGCGCCAGCCCGATCCCGCGGCGAACACGCTTACCCAGTCCCTGGTCCGCCGCGCCGCCGCGAAGCAGCTGCAGGGCGACTGGCAGGCACGCGCGGCCAGGATCGTCGGCGAGAAGGTCTATCCCGCGCTCGACCGCCAATATGCGCTGATCCAGCAGCTGCACGCCAAGGGCCGCAGCTCGGCCGGGCTGTGGGACGTGCCGCGCGGCCAGGACATCTACGCCGCCGCGCTGGAGCAATGGACCACCACCAGCTTCACCCCCGATCAGGTCCACAAGATGGGTCAGGAGCAGGTGGCGGAGATCAGCGCCCAGCTCGATGGGCTGCTCAAGGCGCAGGGCCTGACCACGGGCAGCGTCGGCGAACGACTGACCGCGCTCAACGCGCGCCCCGACCAGCTCTACCCGGATACGGCGGAGGGCCGCGCTGCACTGATCGCCGGGCTCAACACCGGCGTGCAGGAGATCGCCACGCTGCTGCCCAAGGCCTTCCTCAACCCCAACAAGGCGCCGCTGGAAATCCGCGCGGTGCCGGTGGAGATCCAGGACGGCGCGTCGAACGGCTACTATACCCGCGCCGCGCTGGATGGCTCGCGCCCGGCGATCTACTGGATCAATCTCAAGACCGTGAACGACTGGCCCAAATACAGCCTGCCTTCGCTCACTTTCCACGAAGGGCTGCCGGGCCACCACCTCCAGATCAGCACCGCACAGGCGGCGGAAGGCCCGCTGATCCGCAAGTTCGGCTTCTTCAGCGCCTATACCGAGGGCTGGGCGCTCTATGCCGAGCAGCTGGCGGACGAGATCGGTGCCTATCACGGGCCGCTGGAGCGCGCAGGCTATCTCCAGTCCTTCCTGTTCCGCGCCGCGCGGCTGGTGGTGGATACCGGCATCCACACCAAGAAGTGGAGCCGCGAGCAGGCGACCGACTATCTGGTCGCCACCACCGGCTTCCCGCGCGCCCGCTCGCAGCGCGAGGTGGAGCGCTATTGCACCCAGCCGGGCCAGGCGTGCAGCTACAAGCTGGGCCACATCGCCTGGACCCGCGCGCGCGCCAACGCGCAGAAGATCGCCGGGCCGAAGTTCGACCTCAAGCAGTTCCACGAGGTGATCCGCCTCGGCGCGATGCCGCTCACCATGTTCGAACGGCTGGTGGAGGAGCGCGCCCGGGCCAGCGTCTGATACGAAGTTCGCGCGCGGGCCGGTGGCCTTCGAACTCCCCGGCCCGCGCGCAGGATCAGGCGGCCCTGGTCGCCTGATCCATGAGCTTTTTCGCCAGCGCGATCGCATCGGCTTCCCTGGTCTTGCCGGACTGGATCTCGTCGGCGATCTCCAGCAGCCGGCTGGCGATCACCGTGCCTGCCTGCGCCGCCTCGGTGATGCGGATGCCGTTCTTGGCATCGGCGATGCGATCCCATTCCGCGCGGATCGCCGCCCAATAGCCCTTGGTCGCCGCCCAATAGGCGTCCGCCGCCTTCACGTCATAGCCGTCGAAGCGGGTATAGCTGTTGAGGACATATTCCTGCACGACGGGCTGCAGCGTGCCGTCGATCACGCCCATCTTGGTGTTGTCCTGCCAGTGGATCCAGCCGGTCGGGGTCGGCTGGTGGCGGTTGATGCCGAGATAGCGGTCATAGACCGGCCCGCGCACCGCATCGCGCCGGGCAAGCGGACGCCAGGTCCAGCCGGAGCGCCAGCGCCGCACGCCGGCCTCGCTGGTCCATTGGCCCCAGCTGCCATAACGCGGGCTGTCATCGACCTGGTAGACGGTCTGCGACCAGCGGCCGCGTCGCATCGCCTCGGGCACCGCTTCCCATTTCCACTCGTTCGGCCCGGCATAGACGAGCACGCGGGCGGGCTCATAGTCCCAGTCCTGGCGCCAGTGCTTGATCACCATGGTCTTGCCGCCCTGCTCCACCACCAGCAGGTGCTGGAGCACGATGCGACGGCCGGTGTCTTCGATCACCCGCACCACTTCGTTGCCGCCGGAGATCGATCGGTCGATCGGCGTATAGTCGGCGCGCCAGGCGGTCGATTCCTGCATGTCGAAGCGGACCTTGAAGGTGCCCGCCATGGCGAGGATGTCGCGCCGGTCCGCCGCGAACGACGCCTGTTCCTCGGCGGTGCTGCGGGGTTTGACGGGGCCGTCCGCCTGGGCAGGCAGCGCCGGCAGCAGCGCGGCGAGGCCGAGGGCCAGCAGCCCGATCTGTCGAAACTTCATGATGTGCCCTCCGATGGTCAGAAGCGGTAGCTGATCGAGACGCTGCCGTTGCGTCCCGGCTGGGTGTAGGCGTCGGTGATCGTCGAGCTCGCGGCGAGGCCGCGCACGTCGTTCCACCAGGCATATTTGATGTCGAACAGGTTGAAGATGCCCGCGCGCAGCGTGAGCCCCTGGGTCAGCCGGACGAAGGCGGTCGCATCGACGATGGTGAAGGCATCGGGCCGGTAACAGGCGGCGGTGCACACGCCCGTCGTGGCGCTCAGCTCCTTGCGCGTGCTGTGCGTCACGGTCAGCTGGCCGCCAAAGGCGCCATCCGGTGCGCGATAGCCCAGCCCGCCGACGATCTTGGCGGGATCGACCGTCGAGAGCGATGCCCTGGTGCCGTTCCGGATCACGTCGCCATCGGCATAGGCGAAGGCGAGGTTGGCGCTCAAGCCGCGGCCGAGCTGCGCATCCACCCGCCCTTCGATGCCGTTCACCCGCGCCTCGTCGAGGTTGATGAACTGGTACACCGCCGGGTTGGCCGGGGTGAACGCGCCGCCCACCACTTCCTGCGAGATGAAGTTGTCGTAATCGGCATGGAAGCCGGTCAGCTGCACGCGCACCCCGCCGCCGCCGAAGCGGATGCCGCCCTCGACGCTACGGCTGGTCTCGGGCTTCAGATTGGGGTTGGGTTCCGAGCGATAGCCGAAGGCGAGGTTCTGGAAGAACTGGTTGACCTGGCTCGGCTCGGGCGCCTTGAAGCCCTGGGCATAGTTGGCGAACAGGGTCACGTCCGGGCTGAGCGCCCAGGTCGCACCGATCTTGGGGGAGACGCGCGACCCGCTCTGGCTGGCCGAGTTGAACGCCGGCAGCGCGGCGTCCTTCTTCGGATCGAGCGCATAATGATCGAAGCGCAGCGCCGGAAACAGCGTCACCGGGCCGAGGCTGATCTCGTCCGAGACGAACAGGCCTGCCAGCGTGAAATCGGTGATCGGGAAGGCGCGGGTGGGATAGGTCTCCCCCGCCGGCGGCACGGTGCCGTCGCGGATGCCCTCCTGCCGGGTGCGGCTGGCATCGGCACCGAGGATCAAGCGGTGGCGGAGCGCGCCCGTCTCGTATCCGAACACGATCTCGCCCGATCCACCGAACACGCGATTGTCGAAGGTGTTGAGGCGCGTGCGATCCGCGAGCACGGTCCGGTCCTCGGCGGAGAACTGGCGGTCCCTGGCCTGCTGCCAGTAGAGGCTGAGCCGGGTGCGCTGGATCGCGCCCTGGCCGTCCCAGGTCCAGTCGAACGCGGCGCGCTTGCGCTTGGTGCTGTCACTGGCGGTGGTCCCGGCGACACTCGCAGTGACACTGGTCAGCACGTTGCTGTCGAGATGGTTGTCCAGATACTCGCCGGTCAGCCGCAGCGTGTGGCCGGTGCCGGGCGCATAGACGATCCGGCCGAGCACCGCGTTCGAATCGCCGTCCTGCGGATTGGCCCTGGTGCGCGCCGCGCCGCTGCCGCCGACGCTGCCCTGGTTCTCCAGCTCGGCAAAATCGCGGCGGGTATAGGCGACCATCGCGGACCAGTCGCCGGACTTGCCCGCCAGGATGCCGGTCTCGCTATATTCCTGATCGGACGACTGGTAGCCCGCGCGCACCAGCCCGCCCACGGACTTGCCGCCGGTCAGGAAGTCGCTGGGGTCGGCGGTGGTGAAGCTGATCGCGCCGGCGAGCCCGTCGCTGCCATAGAGCGCCGAGGCCGGCCCACGGAGGATCTCCACCGATTTGACGAGGCCCAGATCGACATAGTCGCCGCGCCCCACGCTCTGGGCGCCGAAGCTGAACCCGTCGGGCACGCGCACGCCGTCCACCTGGATCAGCACGCGATTGCCGCCGATGCCGCGGACGACGAATCCTTCGTTGCCCGCGCGGCCGGTGGTGCCCGATGCCGCGCCGAAGCGGGCCGGCTGGCGAGGCACGCTTACGCCCGGTTCGAAGCGCACCAGATCCTTCACGTCGTTCACCAGCTGGTCGGCCATCTTCTCGTCGGTAACGACGGTGACGGTGGCGGGCACCTTCTGCGTATCCGTGGCAAGACGCGTCGCAGTCACGGTGATGGTCGCGGGATCGGCGGCCGCCGGGTCGGCGGCGGCGCCCGTCTGCTGCGCCTGGGCCAGCGCGGGCACGGCAGCGAGATAGGCGAACAGGCTCGCCGCCCCGGCAAGGCGGACGATGGAATGGATCACGAAAACTCCCCTTAGATGCGATTGCGACTGATTCGCATTCGCTATACTGCGAAAGCAGGGGGCGTCAAACCCATACCGTAACGATTTCGCGCCGGACGGCCGGTTGCCGCCGCCGGAACCCGCCGCCACAAGGGCGGTTGCCTTTCCCGTGTCCGCGAGCCCGCCATGTTCCGATTGCCCCGCACCGCCACCGCGCCCTTTTGCCCGTCCGAGGTGCGCGGCACCGTGACGGTGCCCGCCGGCCTGTCGCCGCTTGCCAAGCTGCTGCGCTACATGGGGCCCGGCCTGCTGGTGTCGGTCGGCTATATCGACCCCGGCAACTGGGCGACCGACATCGAGGCGGGATCGCGCTACGGCTATGGCCTGCTGTTCGTGATCCTGGCGTCGAGCGCAGCGGCGATGCTGCTCCAGTCGCTCTGCGCGCGGCTGGGCATCGCCACCGGGCGCGACCTCGCCCGACTGGTACGCGATCGCTACTCGCCGGGCGTGGCGAAGACCTTGTGGGTGTTCGCCGAGCTGGCGATTATCGCCACCGACGTGGCCGAGGTGCTGGGCAGCGCGCTCGCCTTCCAGCTGCTGCTCGGCATCCCCTTGTGGATCGGCGTGCTGATCACCGCGCTCGACGTGGTGATCGTGCTGAGCCTGAAGGGCCAGGGCTTTCGCCAGATGGAGGCGATCATGCTCGGGCTGGTCGGCACGGTCGCGGCCTGCTTCCTCGTCCAGCTGTTCCTGTCACCGCCCGAGGGTGCCGCGGTGCTCGCCGGCATCGTGCCCGATCCCGCGCGGCTCGCCGATCCGCATGCGCTCTATCTTGCGATCGGCATTCTCGGCGCGACGGTGATGCCGCACAATCTCTATCTGCACAGCTCGGTGGTGCAGACGCGCGTGTCCGGCGAGGGCGAAGCCGCCAAGCGCGAAGCGGTCCGTTATGCCCAGATCGACATCATCGCAGCCCTGCTCGCCGCCACCTTCGTCAACGCCGCGATCCTGATCGTCGCGGCCTCGGCCTTCCACGCTAACGGCAATACCGGCGTGCGCGAGATCGAGGATGCGTATCGCCTGCTCGTTCCCGCCACCGGCGCGGCGATCGCCGCCCCGCTGTTCGGCATTGCCCTGCTCGCCTCGGGCCAGAGCGCGACCTTTACCGGCACCATCGCGGGCCAGGTGATTCTGGAGGGCTTTCTCGATCTCAAGATCCCCTGCTGGGTCCGCCGCCTGATCACGCGCGGGCTGGCGCTGGTCCCGGCGCTGGTCGGCGTGCTCGTGCTGGGCGATCACGCGGTGGGCAAGCTCTTGGTGCTGACCCAGGTGGTGCTCTCCGCCGGGTTGCCCTTCGCGATGGCGCCGCTGTTGCTGCTCACTGCCGATCGGGGGCTGATGGGCCGCTTTGCATCCCCGCGCTGGCTACAGCTGGTCGGCTGGCTGCTGTTCGCGGCGATCACCGGTGCCAATCTCTGGCTCGTCTCCAGCCTGTTCGGCTGATGCGCGCCCGCTCGACGGGCGGTTGCGGCAGCGCTACAGAGCCTCGGTCATGAAACGTCCCCAGCTTTCCGTCGTCGTCCCCTGCTACAACGAAGAAGCATGCCTCGACATGCTCCATGCCCGTGTCAGCGCCGCCGCGCGCGATGCGGTGGGCGAATCGTATGAAATCGTCTTCGTCAACGACGGGTCGCGCGACCGCAGCTGGGAGGTGATGCAGCGCCTGTCCGCCGCGGACCCGCATCTCGTGGCGATCAACCTGTCGCGCAACCACGGCCACCAGCTCGCGCTCACCGCGGGTCTCGACCTGTGCGCCGGCGCGCAGATCCTGATCATCGACGCCGATCTGCAGGACCCGCCCGAGCTGCTGACCGAGATGCGTGCGACGATGGCCGCGCAGGGTGCCGACGTGGTCTATGCCGTCCGCCGCAAGCGCGAGGGCGAGAGCCTGTTCAAGAAGGCGACCGCCGCGATCTTCTACCGCATGCTCGATCGCATCACCGATACGCCGATCCCGCTCGACACCGGCGATTTCCGCCTGATGAGCCGGCGTGCGCTCGATGCGCTGCTGTCGCTGCCCGAACAGGCGCGCTTCATTCGCGGCATGGTCGCCTGGATCGGCTTCCGCCAGGTGCCCTTCGTCTATGACCGGCACGAGCGGCACGCGGGCGAGACCAAATACCCGCTCGGCAAGATGATCCGCTTCGCGCTCGACGCGATCACCGGCTTCTCCACCGCACCGTTGCGCTTCGCCAGCCATGTCGGCCTGCTGCTGACGGCGGCCTCGGCGCTGCTGGTGCTCTACATCCTGATCGCCTGGCTGCTCGGCCGCGCGGTGCAGGGCTGGACCTCGACGATGCTGGTCGTGGTGGTGCTGGGCGCGGTGCAGATGTTCGTGCTGGGGATGATCGGCGAATATCTCGGGCGGCTGTACGTCGAGTCGAAGCGGCGGCCGCTCTACCTGATCGCGGATGTGGCCGGCCCCGTGCAGGCGCATGCCTCGCTCGGCTATCGCCACCAGGATTCGGGTGCGATCAGCGTGTCGCCCCAGGCCCGGCACAACGACGCGGCGGAGTAAGCGGGGTTCCCCTCCCATCGGCGGGAGGGAGAACCAGGCTCAGCGCTTCGGCTCGGCCAGCACGATGATCGAGAGGCCCGGCGGCATCGGAAGGCGGCCAAGCAGGTGGCGCTCCAGCCCGAAGATCGTCTCGAACGCCTTGTTGAGCGCGGCGGGCGGCGGCGAATCGTCGCTGTCGTCCTTGCCCATCAGCTTGCCGGCAAAGCGCGCCGCCACCGCTACCGGAAAGAGGAGCGAGTTGAACCAGCGCAGCTTGTTCCATTTGAGCCCCGCCTTCTCCAGCGCGGCGAGCAGCGTGCGCTTGGAATAGCGGCGCTTGTGGTGGTTCACCACGTCGTGCGCGCTCCACATCCACTGGTGCGCAGGCACGGTGATCAGGATCTTGCCGCCCGGCTTGAGCACCCGCGCCATCGCCTTGAGCGCGGCCACGTCGTCCTCGATATGCTCCACCACGTCGAGCACCGCGACCAGATCATAGCTGCCGGGCTCGACGCCGCTCAGATCCGGCAGCGGCGAGGACCCCACCGGCTTGCCCAGCCGGGCGCTGGCGATGTCGCGCGCCGCCGGATCGATCTCGATCGCATCGACATCGCCGAACGCGCCGAGCATCGGCAGGTTGTGCCCGGTGCCGCAGCCGATCTCCAGGATGCGCGCGTCCTTCGGCACGGCGCCGTAGCGGTCGAGATAATCGGCCAGGATGTCGCGGCGGGCGCGGTACCACCAATGGGTGGAATCATGCGCCGCCATGCGGTCGTAAACGATGCGATCCATTCAGCCGAAAACCCACAAACGGTTGAGTGCAAAGGTGGCGAAGGGGGTGACGAACACCGCCGGCACCAGCGGCCACCAGGTCGGGCCGTGGACCCAGGGACCGGTGAGCACCCAGGTGAAGGCCGCGTTCATCAGCATGCCCGCCGATTGCACCATGAAGAACTTGAACTTCAGCGCCGCATTCTCCTCGGCGCCGTGGCCCTGGAAGCTCCAGCGGCTGTGGAAGACATAGCCGAAGATCACCGCGACGAGGAACCCCGCCACCGAGGCGAGCACCGGCCAGATGACATAGGTGGCCAGCGGCCAGTAGACGGCCGCATATACCACGGTGGAAAGCCCGCCGACGATCACGAACCGGACCAGCTGCCCCAGCACGCCGCTGGCGCGCAACGCTTCCACTCTCTGAAGTACCGCCGTCACTCTCGCTTGCCCTTGGACCCTGCCCCGCCCTAATGCGCGCCAGCATCCGAGGAAAGCGATTTTGACGCCCATCCCTACCCGGCTCTTCCGCCTGCGAGACGAATTGGACCGCCACTGGCTCGGCTGGACGCTGGTCGCCTGGGCCTGCGTGGTCGTTTGGTACCTCCAGCAGCGCCAGGGCAACATCTACTGGCTGACGCTGGGCGATACCGACGACAACATGCGGCTGATGCAGGTGCGCGCGCTGCTCGCCGGCCAGGGCTGGTACGATCTGCGCCAGTACCGGATGGATCCGGCGCTGGGCGGGTTCGACATCCACTGGTCGCGCATCGTCGATCTGCCGATCGCCGGGCTTATTCTGCTGCTCAAGCCCTTTCTGGGCACCGCGGCCGCGGAGAAATGGGCGTGCGGCATCGCACCCTTGCTGCCGCTGTCGATCGCGATGACGGGCCTCTCGCTGACCGTCCGCCGGCTGGTCTCGCCCTTCGCCTGGCCGATCGCGCTGGTGCTGCTCGTGGCCTTCTGTACGACGACGATGCCGATGTATGCCCCGCTGCGCATCGACCACCATGGCTGGCAGCTCGCCGCGCTGGCGATCACCGTCGCGGGCATCGCCGACCCCAAAGGGGCACGCGGCGGCGCGACGGTGGGGCTGGCGAGCGCCTTCTCGCTGTCGATCGGGCTGGAGCTGCTGCCCTTCTGCGCGATGGCGGGCGCGATCCTCGGCTTGCGCTGGGTATGGGATGCCGCCGAGCGGCTCCGCCTGATGGTCTATGGCCTGACGCTGGGGGGCGGCTCGGCGATCGGCTTCGTGCTGTTCGCGTCCAACGCCAACCAGGCGATGCGCTGCGACGCGCTGACCCCGGTATGGCTGAGCGTGCTGGTCGCCGCCGGTGCGCTGCTGGTGGCACTCACCCTCGCCAACCCGGCCTCGCGGCCGGTGCGCCTTGCGCTGGCGGCGATCGCCGGCGGGCTGATCGTGGCAGGCTTTGTCCATTTCTTCCCGCAATGCCTGGGCCGGCCGGAGCAAGTCTCCGACGAGCTGTACCGCACCTGGCTGTCCAACGTGCGCGAGGCGCGGCCGATCTATCGCCACCCGGCGGAGACGGCGGTGCCGGTGGCGATCGTCGCCGGGCTCGGCCTGACCGGCGCGCTGGTAGCGGTGTGGCATGCGCGGCGGACGCCGATGCTGGTCGGCTGGGCGGCGATCGCGCTGTTCACCGGCTTTGCTGGCGCGATGCTGCTCTGGCAGATGCGCGCGGCCCCGGGCGCGCAGCTGCTCGCGGTGGCGGGCATCACCGCGCTGATCTGGATCCTGGTGCCGCTGCTCGTGCGGCGCGGGCCGCTCTGGGCGCGAATCGGCGTCGCGCTGCTGGCCTTTGTCGGCGTCGGCATCGCCGCCAGCGGCGGGAAGCTGCCCTGGGCGACGAAGACCGCCGCCAAGCCCGGCATCGACAAGGTGCGCCAGGCGAACATCGCCTGCACCCGCACCTCGCAGCTGCGCACGCTCGATGCGATTCCGGCCGCGACGATGTTCACCCAGGTCGATCTCGGGCCGCGGCTGATCGTGGTGACGCACCATGATGCGGCGGCCGGGCCCTATCATCGCAACGGCCAGGCGATCCTCGACGTCCACCACGCCTTTACCGGCACGGCGGACGGCTTCCGGCCGATCGCGGCGCGCCACAAGGCCGCCTATCTGCTGCTGTGCCCGAACATGGCCGAGACGACGGTGTACCGTTCGCACAACCCCACGGGCTTCTACGTCCAGCTCGCCCGCGGCCAGGTGCCCGGCTGGCTGGAGCCGGTGCCGCTGCCCGACGGCACACCCTACAAGCTGTGGAAGATCCGCTACGACCGCTGAACCTGCCCCTCCTACCCGGGGAGGGGCACCGAGGTCACCCCGCCGCGAGCGCGGCGCGGATGCCGTCGATCACGAACTGCACCGCCAGCGCCGCAAGCAGCACGCCGAGCAGCCGCGAGACCACCGCCTCGATCTTCGCGCCCACCACCCGCATGATCGGCCCGGCGGCGAGCAGCGCGCCCAGCGTGAGTAGCAGGATGGTCAGCATCGCCGCGAGTACGACCAGCGACTGCTGGATGCCCTGGCTCTGCGACATCAGCAGCATGACCGACGCGATCGACCCCGGCCCGGCGATCATCGGCATCGCCATCGGGAAGATCGAGATGTCGACCGGATCCTCGGCCTTGACCTTCTCGGCGCGGTCCTCGCGCCGCTCGGTGCGCTTCTCGAACACCATTTCCAGCGCGATCAGGAACAGCATGATGCCGCCGGCGATGCGGAAGGCGTTGAGGCTGATCCCGAGCGCGTGCAGCAGCGCCTCGCCGAACAGCGCGAAGCCGAGCAGGATGATCGAGGCGACCATCACCGCACGCACCGCCATCGCGCGACGGTGCACCGAATTGGTCCCCGCCGTCAGCCCCGCGAAGATCGGCGCGCAGCCGGGCGGGTCGATGATGACGAAGAAGGTGACCAGCGAGGAGACGAACAGCTCGATCAAATCGCGTCTGCCTCGAGCGGCACCCCGGCATTGCGGTGGGCGGCGACCAGCGTGTTGCGCAGCAGGCAGGCGATGGTCATCGGGCCGACGCCGCCCGGCACCGGCGTGATCGCGCCGGCGACACTCGCCGCGCCGTCGAAATCGACATCGCCGACCAGGCCGTTCTCGGTGCGGTTGATGCCGACGTCGATCACCGTCGCGCCGGGCTTGAGCCACTCGCCCTTGACGAAATGGGGGATGCCCACCGCGGCGACGACGATGTCGGCGTGGCGGAGATAATGCGGCAGGTTGCGGGTGCGCGAATGGACGATCGTTACCGTCGCGCTCGCCTTGGTGAGCAGCGCCGCCATCGGCTTGCCGACGATGTTCGAGCGGCCGATCACCACCGCGTCGAGACCCGACAGGCTGCCCAGCTTGTCCTGCAGCAGCATCAGGCAGCCGAGCGGGGTGCAGGGCACGAAGCCCTCGAGACCCGTGGCGAGGCGGCCGGCATTGACCGGGTGGAAGCCGTCCACATCCTTGTCGGGGTGGATGCGCAGCAGCACTTCCTGCTCGTCGATGTGCTTGGGCAGCGGCAGCTGGACCAGGATGCCGTCGACACTGGCATCGGCGTTGAGCCGGTCGACCAGCGCAAGCAGATCGGCCTGCGTCGTGTCGGCGGACAGCTTGTGCTCGAAGCTCGCCATGCCGGCCTCGCGGGTCTGCTTGCCCTTGGAGCGGACATAGACGGCGGAGGCGGGGTCCTCGCCCACCAGCACCACGGCGAGACCGGGCACACGCCCCGCCGCCGCTTCGAATGCAGGAACCAGGGAAGCGATGCGGGCCCGCAGGCCCGCGGCAAATGCCTTGCCGTCGATGATCTCAGCCGTCATGCCCCTCGCCATAGAGGCTGCGGGCGATTTGTTCCAGCGCCGCACCGTCCCCGGCGATCGAAAGTCGCTTGAGCCGCGCCGTCTCGCCCGCGACCAGCGTCACGTCGCGCTTGGCGACCCCGAAGGTCTTGGCGACCAGCGGCACCAGCGCGGCATTGGCGGCACCCTCCACCGGCGGGGCGGCAAGGCGGGCGGCGAAATGCTCGTGCGTTCCGGCCGCCAGCACGTCGCGCGACGCGCGGGGCGTCACGCGCACCGCAATCTCGATCCCGGTGGCGCTGGGCCGCCAGGCCGGCACTTACACCCCGGCGCCGGCGATCATGAGCGCGATCCGCGGAATCACGATCGTCTGCAGGATGTAGAGGATCAGCAGGACGACCATCGGCGAGATGTCCAGCGCGCCGAAATCCGGCAGGATGCGGCGGATCGGGCGATAGAGCGGCTCGGTCATCCGCTGCAGCGCGGTCCATACCGAACGCACAAACTCGCTGTGCGTGTTGATGACGTTGAACGCGATCAGCCACGACAGGATCGCCTGGACGACGATGATCCACCAGACGATCGTCAGCACCACCTGCACGATCTGCAGCAACATCAGGCCAATCTGGGTCAAGTCTCTCTCCGCGACACCGTTTCAGGAGCGATATAGGATGGATCTGCCGCCGGACAATCCGGCGAAAGATCAGCTATGGACGAGCGTGCCTACGCCCTGGCGGGTAAAGATTTCCAGCAGCATGCCATGCGGGATGCGCCCGTCGAGGATCACCGCCGCGTCGACCCCCGCCGCAACCGCGTTCACGCAGGTCTCCACCTTGGGGATCATCCCGCCCGAGATCGTGCCGTCGTCCTTCAGCGCCTGCACCCGCGCCGCGTCCAGATCGGTCAGCAGGTCACCGGTCTTGCTGAGCACGCCCGGCACGTCGGTGAGCAGGAAGAAGCGCTTGGCGCCGCACGCGCCGGCGATCGCGCCCGCCATGGTATCGGCGTTGATGTTGTAGGTGTGGCCGTCCGCGCCCAGCGCGATCGGCGACACCACGGGGATGAAGCCCGAGGCGGCCAGCGACTGGAGGATGGAAATGTCCACCGCTACCGGCTCGCCGACAAAGCCCAGGTCGACATGCCGCTCGATGCCCTGCAGCGGATCGGCCTCGGTGCGCTGCACCTTCTCGGCGCGGACCAGCCCGGCATCCTTGCCGGAGATGCCCACCGCCTTGCCGCCGGCGGCTGCGATCCAGGCGACGATTTCCTTGTTGATCGATCCGGCGAGGACCATCTCGGCGATCTCGGCGGTGGCCTTGTCGGTCACGCGCAGGCCGCCCACGAAGGTTGATTCGACGCCGAGCCGCTTGAGCATCCGCCCGATCTGCGGCCCGCCGCCATGGACGACGATCGGGTTGATCCCCACCGCCTTCAGCAGCACCACGTCCTCGGCGAAATCGCGCGCCAGCTCGGGGTCGCCCATGGCGTGGCCGCCATATTTCACGACGAAGGTGGCGCCGGCATAGCGCTGCAGATAGGGCAGCGCCTCGGTGAGCGTTTCGGCCTTGGCGAGCAGCGCGGGATGGGGAGCGTGGTCGGTCATGCGCGGCCCTTTAGTGCCGCTTAGCCCCTACGTCCATCGAGTGCGCGACCGAGGGCAACCGCGCCGGTGATCAGGAACGGCACGAGCACGATCGACAACACCACCTTGGTCAGCATCTGCCCGGCCATCAGCTCGAGGATCGGGCGCTCGCCGAGGAAGGAGATGCTGATGAACAGCACGGTATCGACGATCTGCGAGACCACGCTCGCCACCATGCCGCGGAACCAGACCAGGCCGCTCGGCCCCTCCTGCCCGCGCAGCTTGTTGAAGATGAACACGTTGAGCGTCTGCGACGTGCCATAGGAGATGAAGCCGGCCAGCATCATACGCATCCCCTGCCCGACGACGATCGGGAAGGCGGCGACGGCGGGGGGGTACATGCCGGGATCGGTCGGCAGGATCAGCACAAGCTGGATCAGCGCGGCGGACATCAGCAGCGGCACGAAGCCCAGCCGCACCAGCCCGGTGGCGATCGCCTGGCCGTGCAGCTCGGCCACCGCGCTCGACAGCACGACGAGCAGCAGGAAGGCGAAGATCCCCGCCTCCACCGCGAGCGGCCCGAGGGCCACCTGCTTCACCCCCAGCACGCCCGCCATGCAGACCATACCGCCATAGAGGATGGCGTAGACGAACAGCGAGCGGGGGATGGCGAGCTTCGGGGTATCCATCGGCGGGTGCTAGCGCCAAAGCGCGCGCGGTGGAAGATGCCACGCGGTTCGCCCGTGTCCCGCGAACCGCGCGGTGCCTTGGTCAGTCCTTGAACGGCTTTAGCGTGACGATCGTCCCGTCCGGGCGGAAGGTCAGTTCGGTGATCTTGGCCGAGCGGAGGTGGTTCTTATTCGTCAGCTGGGTGTCGTGATACGCCAGATACCATTTGCCCTGGAATTGGAACACCGAGCCATGGCTGGTCCAGCCCTGCACCGGCTCCAGGATACGCCCGGCATAGCTGAACGGACCATAAGGGCTGCTGCCGATGGCATAGGCAAGGAAGTGCGTGTCCCCGGTCGAGTACATGTAATAGTATTTGCCGCCGCGCTTGAACATCCAGGCGGCTTCGAAGAACCGGCGATCATGGTCGCCGCCGAGGATCGGCTTGCCCTTCTCGTCGAGGATCACCGCGTCGCGCAGCGGCTCGGCGAGGCGCTTCATGTCGGGTGCCAGGCGCGCGACCTTGCCGGAAAGCGCAGGCTGGTCGTCCTTCTTCAGATCGGTATCGCCGGCATCGGGATCGTACTTGCCCGTCGCCCAGCGCTGGAGCTGGCCGCCCCAGATGCCACCCAGATAGAGATAGCTCTGGCCGTCATCATCCGTGAAGACCGCCGGATCCATCGAATAGCTGCCCTGGATCGGCTGCGGCTCGGCCTTGAACGGGCCGACCGGCGAGTTCGACGTGGCGACGCCGATGCGGAATACGCCCTGCTTATCCTTGGCCGGGAAATAGAGATAATAGGTGCCGTTCTTGAAGGCGGCGTCGGGCGCCCAGGCCTTTTCGGAGGCCCAGGGCACCTGCTTCAGGTCGAGCGCGACCGGGTGCACCGTCACCGGACCGCCGGGGCGGTCCATGCTCAGCACCTGATAGTCGTGCATCGCATATTGGCTGCCAAGATCGTCGTCGGGAATGCCCATGTCGACGTCGTGGCTGGGATAAACGTAGACCTTGCCGTTGAACACGTGCGCGGACGGATCGGCGAAGAACAGATCCTTGACCAGCGGCTGGGCGAGATAGTGCTTGCCGTCCGGGCTGCGGGGTTCGCCGGACGCATCGGCCGGCGTTGCGGCATTCGACGCGGTGTCGTTCTTGGCAGGGCCGCCGGTGGAACAGCCCGCCAACAGCGCCAGGGCGGCCGCAGCCGTCGAAAATGTCAGCGAAACGCGCAACAGCCTATCCTCTCATTTTTGTCTCGGCGCAGTCGATGCTGCCTCCCGGTAGCGCTACCATCCGCGCCGCGCCCGCGGCAAGGGGTTTGGCGCCGCCATGCCGCCGCTTGCCGAGCCGGCGCGCGCAGCTATGGTATCGGCTGTCACCGTCCGTGGGGGATCCCGTCTCGATGCCGTCCATTCGTTTGCTCTGCAGTACCGCGCTGATCGCGCTGGCCGCACCCGCCCTGCCCGCCTTCGCGCAGCAGGCGCCGGCCGCCGCGCCCGCGCCGCTCGCCACGCTCGTCGATCAGGTGAAGCTGCCCTTTGAGCAGTTCACCCTGGCCAACGGCCTGCGCGTGATCGTCCATACCGATCGCAAGGCGCCGGTGGTGGCGCTGTCGGTGTGGTATGATGTCGGCTCCAAGCACGAGCCTGCGGGCAAGACCGGCTTCGCGCACCTGTTCGAGCATTTGATGTTCAACGGCTCGCAGAACGCGCCCGGCGACTTCTTCGAGCCGCTCAAGCAGGTCGGCGCGACCGATCTCAACGGCACCACCAGCTTCGATCGCACCAATTATTTCGAGACGGTGCCCCGGCCCGCGCTCGAGCGCGCGCTGTTCCTCGAAAGCGACCGGATGGGCTGGCTCACCCCCGCGATCACGCAAGGCGTGCTCGACGAGCAGCGCGGCGTCGTCCAGAACGAGAAGCGCCAGGGCGACAACCGCCCCTATGGCCTGATCCAGTATCTGCTGTTTTCCGAACTGCTCGGCACCACCCCCTATGGGCACACGCCGATCGGGTCGATGGCCGATCTCGACAAGGCGAGCCTTGCCGATGTGAAGGGCTGGTTCCGCGACCATTACGGCCCGAACAACGCGGTGCTGGTGCTGGCCGGCGACGTCGACGCCGCCGAGGCGCGGCCGCTGGTCGAGAAATATTTCGGCGCCATCGCGCGCGGCCCGAAGAGCGCGCTGCCCGTGGTGACCATCCCCACCCTTCCCGCCGCCAAGACGGTGGTGATGAAGGACCGGGTGCCCGCGACGCTGATCGTGCGCAGCTGGGCGGTGCCGGGGCTCAACGATCCCGATTCGTCCGCGCTCGAAGTGTTCGGGCAGGTGCTGGGCGGGCTCGCCAGCTCGCGGCTCGACAATGCGCTGGTGCGCAAGGAGAAGCTGGTCGTGAGCGTCTCGGCAGGCGCCAGCGCGATGGCCCAGCTGGGCATGTTCCAGATCCAGGCGGTCCTCAAGCCCGGCGTCGATCCGGCGCTGGTCAACCAGCGGATCGACGCGATCCTCGCCGAGCTGATCGCCAAGGGCCCGACCGCGGACGAGGTGCAGCGCGTCGCCACCACCCGCGTCGCCGGTACCATCGCCGGGCTCGAATCGACCCGCGCACAGGCCGCCACCCTGGCCGAGGGCGCGCTCTATTCGAACGATCCGGGCATCTTCCGCCGCCGCCTCACGGAGGTCGCGACGATGACCCCGGCCAAGGCCCGCGCCGCTGCCGCCAAATGGCTGTCGCGCCCGGCCCTCACCATCCGCGTCGAGCCCGGCGAGCGCGAGGCCTATCAGGAATCCGCCCCCGTGCCGCCCGCCAAGCCCGCCGCGGAGGAGGCGATCCCCAAGGGGACGCGCGGCGGCCTGCCGGACGTGGGGCCAGTGCGCGACATCCGCTTCCCCACGGTGGAGCGCACCACGCTCTCCAACGGCATCGCGCTGGTCTATGCCCGCCAGAGCGCGGTGCCGATCACCCAGGTCTCGCTGAGCTTCGATGCCGGGGTCACCGCCGATCCGGACGGCAAGGCGGGTACGCAGAACCTCACGCTCGCGCTGCTCGAGGAAGGCACGACCAGCCGCGATTCGATCGCGATCGCCGAGGCCGAGGAGCGGCTGGGCGCCAATATCGGCTCGGGCAGCTCGGCGGACCGGACCTATCTGACGCTCGGCGTTCCCAGCGCCAATCTGGGCGGCGCGGTCGATCTGTTCGCCGACATCGTCCGCCACCCGGCCTTTGCCCCGGCCGAGGTCGAGCGGATCCGCGCGACCACGCTCACCGGCATCCAGTTCGAGCTGAGCGACCCCAGCGGCCTTGCCGGCCGCGTGCTGCCGGGCCTGCTCTACGGCAGCGGCTATCCCTATGCGAAGCTGGGCAACGGCTCGGGTGATCCCGCGGCGGTGGCCAAGCTCTCGCGCGACGACCTGCTCGCCTTCCACCGCGCCTGGATCCGGCCGGACAAGGCCAAGATCTTCGTCGTCAGCGATCTGCCGCTCGCGCAGGTGAAGGCGGCGCTCGAGGCGCGCTTCGGCGCCTGGCAGGGGGAGGGCGCCGCGGGCGTGAAGGCCTTTGCCGGCAAGCCGCAGCCGGCAGGCGCGCGCATCGTGCTGATCGACCGGCCGAACTCGCCCCAGTCGCTGATCCAGGCCGGCCAGATGACGCCGCTGGATCCCACCGGCGACCTGCTCGTCGCCACCACCGCCAATCAGGTGCTGGGCGGCGGCTTCCTGTCGCGCATCAACATGGAGCTGCGCGAGAACAAGCACTGGTCCTATGGCGCGGGCGGCGGGTTCAACTGGCTCGAACATGCCGTTCCCTATTCGGTCAACGCCCCCGTTCAGGCCGATCGCACCGGTGATTCGATCCGCGCGATCCGCCAGCAGGTGCGCGACTTCCTGACCACCGCGGGCGTCACCCCGGCCGAGCTGACCCGCGAAGTGAACGGTGCCACCCGCGAACTCGCCGGCCGATTCGAAACCGCGGGCGCCGTGCTCGGCGCGATGCAGCAGAACGACATCCGCCACCGCCCGGACGATTATTACGATACGATCGCGCAAAAATATCGCGCGCTCACCGCAGCCCAGCTTGACGCTGCGGCACGCGGGGCACTCGACGTGGATCGCTTCGTTTGGGTGGTCGTGGGCGACGCCGCCAAGGTCCGCCCGCAGCTTGACAGCCTCGGCGTGCCTGTCGAGGTGATCAGCGCGGCGTCGCTGGCGGGAAAGACCCCGCCGGCAGCCAAGTAACCAGGTTAGCAGGAGAGACCCAAATGGCGAATGTGGATGGCAGCTGGAACACCGTGACCAAGTCGCCGCTGGGCGACCAGCAGGCGACCCTCACGGTCACCAGCAACGGCGACAGCTTCACCGGCAGCTTCAACGGCGCGATGGGCCAGACCGAGATCAAGGACGGCAAGGTGAACGGGGACACGCTCAGCTGGTCGCTCGACATCTCGGTGCCGATGCCGATGACGCTCACCTGCGAGGCGACCGTGACCGGCGACGCGCTGGACGGCACCGTGACCGCGGGTGCGTTCGGCAGCTTCCCGATCACCGGCACGCGCGCCTGATCGATCCGGCGCAGTCCCTCGCCACGCGGCGGGGGACTGCGCCGACCATCGACGATTGTTACATTTCATTGCTGTAACAAAACCGTTTCCGAACCGACACGAAAACGACCTCGAACCCCCATAGCGGCCTCATCCAAAGAGAGACCATCAGGGGGCTTCCATGACATCGCTACACAAGGGCATCCTCGCGTCCAGCGCGAGCGTGCTGGCCTGCATCTTCGCCACGGCCGCCGCTGCGCAGACCGCGCAAGACCAGGAGCCGGTTCCCGGCGAGATCATCGTCACCGGCGCGCGCCCGATCGCCGAATCCGAATCGCTGGCGCTGCGCATCCAGCGCGCCTCGGATTCGCTCGTCACCGTGGCCGCCGCCGACGGCGTGGGTCGCCTGCCCGACCAGAACATCGCCCAGGCCGCTAGCCGCCTGCCGGGCATCGCGGTGGAGCGTGACCAGGGCCAGGCCCGCTACATCTCGCTGCGCGGCGCGCCGAACTACTGGACCACGCTGTCGTTCGACGGGATCACCGTCGTCAGCCCCGAAGGCCGCGACGCGCGCTTCGATTCGATCCCCTCGGCGATCGCCTCGCAGATCGTCGTCTCCAAGGCGGTGACGCCGGACATGACCGGCGAGACGGTGGCGGGCAACGTCAACGTCATCACCCGCTCGGCGTTCGATTACAAGGGCGCGCATTTCGCCGGCAAGGCAGGCTATGGCATCGCCGAACTGGGCGAGCGCAAGCAGTATGAAGTCTCCGCCGTCGCCTCCGACCGCTTCCGGGTCGGCGGGGGCGAAATCGGCGTGCTGGTATCCGGCAGCTATTTCCAGCGCGGCATGATCACCGACAATTTCGAGACCGATTACGAGCGCGTCTCGCAGGATGCGCGCCCGGGCAACGCCACCCGCTTCTGGGCGGCGGAGGCCGAGAACAAGCTGTATCGCCTCACCCGTCGCAACTGGTCGGCCTCGGGCCGGGTCGACTACAAGCCCGACGATCGCAACACCATCTCGCTGCGCTCGATCTACACCATCTTCAAGGACGACGAGGCACGCGACAATTATCGCTTCGATCTCGACGACCGGCAGAGCGATCTCGTCGCCAACACCGCCGATTGTGCCCGCGACGTGAACCCGACGCCGACCACCACCGGCTATGCCGATGTCTGCATCGGCAACACGCCCCAGAAGGGCACGATCTACGGCATCGACATCCGCCAGCGTTCGACGCTGCGCGCCTTCCGCCAGTCGATCTTCACCAACAGCCTGGTCGGCGAGCATGACATCGCGCCGGGCTGGCACCTCTCCTGGGCGGGCAACTACACCGAATCCAAGGACGATCGCTCGGTCGTCGGCGAGCTTTCGTGGGACAGCCCCAGCACCCGCACGCTGCGCCCGACGGTCGCCTACGACTTCAGCGACCCGAACCGCTCGCGGCTGATGCTCTACACCACCAACCAGCTGAGCAGCCCCACCCGCTATTCGGCCGGCACCCGCGTCGTCGCGATCGACACCTTCACCAAGCCCGCGTCGTCGCTCACCGTGCTGGACGCCGTCGACACGACCAAGGCCTATACCGGCCGCGTGGTGCTGGCGCGCGAGACGCGCTTCCTGGGCAGCGACGCGACGCTGAAGGCGGGCTTCCAGTTCGACCAGCGCACCAAGGTGGCCGACGAGAAGCAGATCCTGGTCAACACCGCCGCCGGCCTCACCGCGATCGGCGTGCCGACCAGCTACACGGACTTCTCGCTCGGCGATCCGTTCGCCGGCAAGATCCCGATGGACTATACCTTCCGCTATTTCGATACGGACAAGATGCGCACGGTGGCCAATGCCGCGCGCAGCCAGTTCGCCTTCACGCCCAACACCGCCAACAATTATGACGTGCGCGAGCGCGTCTATGCCGGCTATGTGATGGGGACGCTGCGCTACGACTGGGGCTCGATCCTCGGCGGCGTGCGCGTCGAGCGGCTGGAAAATCGCGGCAAGGCCGTCGCCACGCTGGGTGCCGCCACCGGCCCGGTAACCGCCAGCTCCAGCCAGACGCTGGCCTTCCCGAGCCTGCACATCAACTACAATGTCGACACCACCAAGAAGCTGCGCCTGTCGTTCAACTCGGGCGCCGCGCGCGCCGATTACGACCAGATGCGGCCGAACGTGGTGATCAACGATACCAACCAGGTCATCTCCGGCGGCAACCCGGCGGTGAAGCCCGAGCGCGCCTATGGCGTCGACGGCTATTTCGAATGGTATGTCCGTCCGCAGGGCTATCTGATGGCGGGCCTGTTCTACAAGCGGGTGGAGGACGTGCTGTATCGCCAGTCACGCACCTTCGGATCGAACGCGCTGGACAGCAACGGGATCGACCGCTCGTCCTATGTCTTCACCGGCATCACCAATGGCGGCGATGGCCGCATCTTCGGGGCCGAGGCGGCCGCGCAGCTGCAGCTCGAACCCTGGACCGGATCGCTGGGCCTGCCGGACTGGATGGGCGGCTTCGGCATCTCCGCCAACGTCACGCTCAACGACAGCCAGGTGACCAAGCCCGCGATCGGCGCGGTGCCGTCGCGCAAGGTGCGCCTGCCCGGCACGTCGGACCTGATCTACAATGTCGGCGGCTATTACGAGAAGTACGGCCTGTCGCTCCGCGTCCAGTATCAGCGCCGCAGCGACTGGCTCGACACGATCGCCGACGACCTGACCGATGCCGGCGACACCTATTGGGCCGCGGACGAGGAGATGGACATCTCGGCGCGCTATGCGATCACCCGGCGCTTCGAAATCTATGCCGATGTGCAGAACGTGCTCAACCAGCCGGGCCGCCGCTATTCGGAGCCGGGCAACCTGCTCACCGCCACCGGCACGCCCACGCCGACGATCAAGGCGCAGACGATCGAGTGGGAGCGGTTCGGCCGCCGCTATGCCGCGGGCATCCGCCTGACCTTCTGACCGTGCCCGACCGTCCTGCGCGCCCGCACCGGCGCGGAGGACGGTCGCCGCCCCCGGCGGTGGGGCTTGTCCATGCGCGCGGGCTTCCTACAAGGTCTCCATGACCGAAACGCCCACGCCGCCCGTCGCCGCCACCCGCCCGCACAGCTTCACCCGCCACGGCATCACCATCCAGGACCCCTGGGCCTGGCTGCGCGACCCCGGCTACCCCGAGGTGACGGACAAGGATGTTCTCGCCTATCTCGAGGCCGAGAACGGCTATTTCGACGCGATCATGGCGCCGCTCAAGCCGCTGTCCGAGACGCTGTTCCAGGAGATGCGCGGCCGGATCAAGGAAGACGAGGCCAGCGTCCCCCAGCGCGACGGCGACTGGATCTACTGGACCGACTACGAGGTCGGCGGCGAATATCCGCGCTGGTGGCGCAAGCCCGCCGCCGGCGGCGCGGACCAGCTGATCCTCGACGAACCCGCGCTCGCCGCCGGCAAGGAATATTTCCGCCTCGGCGAAATCTCCGCCAGCCCGGACGGCCGCTGGCTGGCCTATGCCTATGACGACAACGGCTCGGAGCGGTTCGAGGTTAGGGTCAAGGACCTCACCACCGGCGAGCTCCTCCCCGACACCATCTCGGGCATGCTCTCCGAGATCGTGTGGACGGCGGATTCCAAGGGCTTTCTCTACGGCCTCGCCAACGAGAACTGGCGCACCGACAATGCCCGCTGGCACAAGCTGGGCGAGCCGGTGGAAAACGACATCGAGCTGTTCCGCGAGCAGGACGAAGGCTACCGCGTCGCCGTCGGCGAGACCCAGTCGCGCAAGTGGCTGACCATCGCCACCGGCGACCATGTGACCAGCGAGGTCTGGCTGCTCCCCGCCGACAACCCCGCCGCCACGCCGATCTGCGTCGCCCCGCGCAAGCCGGGCCGCGAATATGACGTGGACGAGCATGACGGCACGCTGTTCATCCACACCAACGATACCGACACCAACTGGCGCCTCGTCACCGCGCCGATCACCGCGCCGTCCGAATGGACCGAGCGCATCGCCCCCTCGCGCCATTTCTACATGACCGGCGTCACCTGCTTCGCCGATTTCTTCATCGTCGAGGGCCGCGAGGACGGGCTCGATCAGATCGAGCTGCACCGCTACGACGCGAGCGTGCCCCCCACGCGCCTGAAGTTCCCCGAGGCGAGCTATGTCGCGGGCCTGGGCGACAACCCGGAGTACGCCGTCACCAAGCTCCGGCTCGGCTATGAATCGATGGTCACCCCCGGCACCGTCCAGGATTACGACATCGCCACCGGCGCCTTGGAGACGCTGAAGGTCCAGGAGATCCCCAGCGGCTATGACGGCACCAAATACCGCACCGAGCGCCTGACCATCACCGCGCGCGACGGCACCGCCGTCCCCGTCTCGATCGTCTACCCGCAGGACTTCCCGCGCGACGGCACCGGCAAGCTCTATCTCTATGCGTACGGCGCCTATGGCCACGCCATCCCGCCGGGCTTCTCGACCAGCCGCATGTCGTTCCTCGATCGCGGCATGGCCTTCGCCATCGCCCATATCCGCGGCGGCGACGATCTCGGCCAGCATTGGTATCACGAGGGCAAGCTGGAGAAGCGCACCAACAGCTTCCACGATTTCGTCGACGTGGCGAAGGGGCTGATCACCCTCGGCTATACCGCGCCGGGCCGGATCGCCATCGCCGGCCGGTCGGCGGGCGGCGAGCTGATGGGCGCGGTGGTCAATTCGGACCCCGAGCTGTGGGGCGCGGTGATCGCCGACGTGCCGTTCGTCGACGTGCTCAACACCATGCTCGACGAAAGCCTGCCGCTCACCCCCGGCGAGTGGCCCGAATGGGGCAACCCGATCGAGGACAAGGCGGCGTTCGAGCTGATCCGCAGCTACAGCCCGTACGACAATGTGAGGCCCCAAGCCTATCCGCCGATGCTGATCTCGGGCGGCCTCAACGACCCGCGCGTGACCTATTGGGAGCCCGCCAAATGGGCCGCCCGCCTGCGCGCGACCAAGACCGACGACAACATCCTGCTGCTCAAGACCAATATGGGCGCCGGCCATGGCGGCAAGTCCGGGCGCTGGGAGAGCTTGCGCGAATATGCCGACGAGATGGCGTTCGTGCTTTGGCAATTGGGGGTGGAGGGGTAACCGCTTATTCGACGATGCGACCCAGATGCCCCGCGCCTGATATCGCGGGGCGTTTTGGCCTCTTTTGGACGCAATCGAATTTTTTACTATCTCCGAAATTTATCCATCAAGTTTATGACATTGAAGTTGCCCCAGCATCGTTGAGAGAGCTGAGACCCTGCTGGGGGAAATGCTGCGTGAATGACTTTGATGCCCTTCGACTGCAGAAAATCCGCGACAGGCACGAAATCTCTATCTGACGAAACGATGATAGCGACATCATACGCATTGGACCAAGCGAGGCTGACCAGGTCTGTAGCCATTCTCGTATCAATACCTTTTTCCTCGGTTCCCCTTAGATCGGCATGACAATGCGGGCAGTCCTTAACCTCACCGTGGCACTGCGGACAGGTTATGTGGTTGCGCTTCTTCTGTCGCTCAAGCATGACCGTATGCACGCCGGGAAGCTTATCCAACCAAGTGGTAAACCAGTTACGGAACTTTCCGTCAGCAGGCTTCGCTGGGTCGTAAGACCCATACACATGCATCGCCTCATAGATTACTGGCGCGCCTAAAAGCTGTGAAGCCTCTGCCACCATAACGCCAGCAACCGGCTTCCAATCAAGCATGAACGCATCATCCTCTCGGCGAAGCGAAAGGGAGAAATTCCAGAAGTCGACAAAAATGCGGATGCGCGCTGGCGCGATCACAGGCGGCGCTGAAGCCATGATACCCCCCAAATAGATACGGGGACACCTGACGGCGTCCCCGGGGTCTATATGCTCGGTTCACCAGAGCCGATCAAGCGGCGAGGATCCACGAGGGGTCTGTATGGAATGGGCATATATACGCGAACGCTTTAAAGTCAACTAACGGTTGAATGGGCATACCAAACTGAGCATCAGCGGGCGCCTTACGGACCCCATGCGCTGATAGCGCCCTCACTTTTTGGGCGGTTCTTTTCCACCACTGCCCCCGGTTGGAGGGGGACCGAGTTCACCGGTCGGGGGTTGGTAGCCCCCAGAAATTTTTCCGGGAACATGGAAGCCCGTTGATGATGGCCGATGGCCATTCTGAGGCCCGCGCCCAGGAGCACCAGAAACCTTCTTGGTCATGACACCTTCCTCACCTAAATATTTCAATCCAACTGATATCGCCTCCACAAACAAGAAGCGAACGGGGAGGATCCAAACGGGTCCAGGCCCCGGATTCGTTCAAATCCCAAACATCTTCGAGCAATATGTCCCGCTCCTCCTTGCTGGATGAAGCGAAAGACGCACTGCCATAAATTCCTGCGTACTTCGTGCCGTCACGAAGCTTCAGAATGACATATTTTGGACCGCCAGTCCGCGACAAAGCGTAATCCCACGCCGCAGGAATATGGTGCGGTAGGGTCAGCTTCAATTTGTGGGCGAGAGCATATGCCCATTCTCGCTGATCAATGAACATGACAGCAAGACCGATCAGGCATGGCATGACGAAAAAATATAGTAGCGACCAGAGCCAATAAGGCAGTTCCACAGAACCATTCACGTGAAATACGGGTGAGAACGCCGCATAATAAGCAGATGAGGCGAAAGCGTAGCTCATGAGGCCTTCCTTGAAAGTTGGCCTCGCTCCGTCTTTGAACCGCAACCTGATCGAGACAATCAAGAACCCCGGCGCCAGCAAACTGAAAGCGTTGGAAATCTCAGAAGCCGTTGGCAAGTCAGCCATGAACGGAAGCCCTTTCTCACACCCTCAACAAACCATCATTCAGTGGCTGAAACCACCGAAATTATCCGCACCACCAATGTTCGCCAACCTCAATCCCCCGCAAACCCAAACGCCGTAACCCCGCGCTCCCGCTCGCTCCCCGCCGCTGCCCGCCCCGCAGGCGCCGCCGAGCGCTGCGGACACGCGACCCGCGTACACGCCCGGCACCCCAGCCCGATCGGCGCGGCGCGGCCGGCCAGGTCCACGCCGCGTGCCGCGGCCAGCGTCCCCGCCTCCGCCGCCGGCAGGCCCAGCGCGATCACGAAGCGCGGGCGCACACCGCCCGGCGCGCCCCCATGCGGATGCACGCAGCGCGCGATGGTGAAGGCGCGCGCGCCGTCCTCCAGCTCGACGAGCTGCACCGCCGTCTCGTCGGTCCGCGCAAAGGCGTCATAGGCGTTCCACAAGGGGCACGGCACCGCCGCCTCCACCAGCGCCGATCCGCTGGCGCCGGCATAGCGTTTTGAGACCTGCCCCGCGCGATCGAACCGCATCAGGAAGAAGCTCAGTCCCCGCGCGCCCACCCGCTGCAGCGTCGTCAGCCGGTGGGCGACCTGGCTCGCGCTCGCGCCGAAGCGCCGCTGGAGCAGCTCCAGGTCATAGCCGCTGGCCTCGCACGCGCGCAGGAAGCGGGCATAGGGCATCATCACCGCGGCGGCGAAATAGGCGGTCAGGTGCCGGCGGAACAGCCGCGCGGCCACGCGGTCGAGCTCGGCGCCGCGGACCAGCGCCTCGATCTCGTCGCGCGCCTCCACCGCCAGCTGCTCGGCCAGCGCAAAGGCGCGGGCACTTGGATCGAGCGCCTCGGACAGCTGCAGCTGCCGCGCATGGAGGTCGAGCCGCTTGAGCGTATCGACCATCACCTCGGCGGGCAGGATTCGCACCGCCAGCTGGTGTTTCACCCGCAGCCGATCGGCCATCGCGCCGTACGGCTCGCTGGCCATGCGCAGCTCGTCGGCCAGCGCCTCGCCGGCGGCGTCGAGATCGGCGAAATGGTTGCGCCAGCGCTCGATCGCGCGGCGGACCTGGGGGCCGGGGTCCTGCGCGGCGCCCGGCGTGGGCATGGGGCCGCCGCCGCCCATCCGGTCATAGGCACGGGCGAACGCCTCGGCCCCATCGGGCGCGCCGGCCAGCCATTCCTCGAGCTGGTGGCGATCGATGGCGAGATCGGCGAACAGCGGATCGGCCAGCCGCCGCCGCAGCGCCTCGGCCCCGCCGCCGGGCTCGGCCGCGGCGAGGCGGCGGGGATCGAAGTCATAGGTCTCGGCCAGCTTGAGCATCAGCGCGGCGGAGATAGGCCGCTGGTTGCGCTCGACCAGGTTGAGATAGCTGGGCGAAATCTCCAGCGCCTCCGCCATCGCCGCCTGGGTGACGCCGAGCTGGAAGCGCAGCCGCCGGATGGCGTGCCCGGCGAAGAGTTTGCGTTCGGCCATGGGTGCTCCTGCTCCTTCTCGGCTCCTCCCCGGCGCGGGAGGAATCCCCCCCCTCTCCACCGTCATCCCGGCGAAAGCCGGGATCCATTCGCCTGTCGGACGCCCCTCCTGCCGCGGCGGAGCGGCAATGGATCCCGGCTTCCGCCGGGATGACAGCTGGAAGGTCGACACCTTCTGCCTGTCGCTTTCCTACACGCTGCGTTCCTGGTACGTTCTCGTCCGAGAACTGAGATCAACCTGTAAATACTTTACACCCAAACAAGGAGACCCCGCAACCCACCACACACCCACACCCTGAGCGAAGCCGAAGTTGAGTTCCCCACAAGCACAAACTTCCTAAACTTAGCCACACAAGGTTCAGGCAGTCAGTCAAGGAATTCACAATGTCCCAGTCGCTTGGTTTCGAGGATCTGGTCCCCGCCCCCGCCGGGCGGTTCGAGGGCATCCAGCGCCCCTACACGGCGCACGATGTCGCCAAGCTGCGCGGCTCGCTGCCGGTGGAACACACGCTGGCCCGCCGCGGCGCATTGAAGCTGTGGGAGTTGCTGCGCACCGAGGACTATGTCCATGCGCTCGGCGCGCTCTCGGGCAACCAGGCGATGCAGATGGTCCGCGCGGGGCTCAAGGCGATCTACCTGTCGGGCTGGCAGGTCGCGGCGGATGCCAATACTGCCGGGCAGATGTACCCCGACCAGTCGCTCTACCCGGCCAATGCCGGGCCCGAGCTGGCGCGGCGGATCAACGCGACGCTCCAGCGCGCCGACCAGATCGAGCATATGGAAGGCGGCGCGACGCGCGACTGGTTCGCGCCGATCGTCGCCGATGCCGAAGCCGGGTTCGGCGGGCCGCTCAACTGCTTCGAGATCATGAAGTCCTACATCGCCGCGGGTGCGGCGGGCGTCCATTACGAGGACCAGCTGGCGAGCGAGAAGAAGTGCGGCCATCTGGGCGGCAAGGTGCTGATCCCCACCCAGGCGCATATCCGCAACTTGGATGCGGCACGGCTGGCGGCGGATGTGTGCGGCGTACCGACGGTGATCTGCGCCCGCACCGATGCGGAGTCGGCGAAGCTGATCACCTCGGACGTCGACGAGCGCGACCACCAGTTCCTCACCGGCGAGCGGACCCCCGAGGGGTTTTTCCGGCTGAAGGAAGGCACCGGCGTCGATCACTGCATCCAGCGCGGGCTGGCCTTCGCGCCCCATGCCGACCTGCTGTGGTGGGAGACGTCGAAGCCCAATCTCGACGACGCCCGCCGCTTCGCCGAGGCGATCAAGAAGGCGCATCCCAACAAGATGCTGGCCTATAACTGCTCGCCCAGCTTCAACTGGGAGAAGAACCTGGACAAGGACGACATCGCCCGCTTCCAGCGCGAGATCGGGGCGATGGGGTACAAGTTCCAGTTCGTCACCCTCGCCGGCTTCCACAGCCTCAATTACGGCATGTACGAGCTGGCGCGTGGGTACCGGGACCGGGGCATGGCGGCCTATTCGGAGCTGCAGCAGGCCGAGTTCGCGGCGGAGGCCGAGGGGTACACCGCGACGCGCCACCAGCGCGAGGTCGGCACCGGCTATTTCGACGCCATTGCCCAGACCGTGGCGGGGGGCGCCAGCTCCACCACCGCGCTCGCCGAGAGCACCGAAGCCGCCCAGTTCACCAGCGAAGCAGCGTAACCAGGAGAGTATGTCATGTCGAACGAACCGCAGCGCAGCCGCGCCGTCTTTTCCACCGAGGATTTCCGCCTGCTCCGCGAGGCCGTCGGGGCCCATCTGCAGGCGGTGAAGGACAAGCCGGAATCGGTGAAGTTCTCCAACCTCTACCACCGTTTGGGCCGCGTGGCCTGACGTCTTTCCTGGGGAGGAAAGGATGCCCGCCGGGTCGCATGCCCGGCGGGCATTTCCGCGTCAGTCGGCCCGCGCGCCGAGCTGCGCCAGCCGGGCGGCATGCTCCGCCTTGCCGAAGGGAAAGCGGCGGTAGAAGAACGCAGCGATGCCGCCGAGCAGCAGGTAGACGGCGCAGAAGATCAGCGTGAACCGGTCGATCACCGCATCCGGCACCGTCCCCGGCTTGGCGCCGTCGGGGAAGCCGGAGACGCTGAGGATCAGGCCGGTCGCGAAGATGCCGAGCCCGCTCGAGCATTTCTGGACGAAGAAGAAGCCGGCGAAGAACACGCCCTCGGAACGCCGCCCGGTCTCGACCTCGCTGTGCTCGACCACATCGGCGAGCATCGAGGCCCCGAGCATGGTGGAGGAAACCGCGAAGGTCGCATTGACGGTGAAGATGGTGAACAGCACCGGCAGCAGCAGCGGATCGCCGGGCGCCGGGAACAGGCCGACCAGGCGGAGGACATAGGGTGCGGCAAGCAGCAGCACCGCGCCGACCAGCGCGATGGTCGCCGCAGTCGGCTTGCCCAGCCAGCGGGCGAGCCGCGGCGCGAGCAGGAAGGCGAGGACGACGCCCAGGAACAAGGTCGCACCGAGCAGCTGGAAGGCGAGGTTCCCGAAGCGCCAGACATGGGCGTAGAGGTAATTGGACATCGAGAAGCTGATGCCCTGCGCCACGAAATAGGCGAGCGCCGCGGTCATCAGCACCAGGAAGGCCGGGTTGCGCAGCGTGGCGAACAGCTCGGCGATGCTCTGGCGCAGCGGCTGGGGTTCGATCTCCACCGGCGGGAGATTCTTGATCTCGCGGTGCGTGCCCAGCGCCGAGCCGAGGATCGCCACCACCATCAGCGCCGCCCCGCCGATGGCGAAGCCGGGATAGCCGGCGCGGTCGAACTGGCCGTGCGGCTGGCCGGTCCGCTCGGCAAGGAACCAGCCATAGGAGAGCATCAGCATCGCCATGCCCCCACCCCAGCCGAACAGGAAGCGATAGGCCATGATCCGGGTGCGCTCCTCATAGTCGGAGGAGAGCTCGGGGCTCAGCGCCTGCGACGGCACCTCGAAGGCGGAGACGGCGGTGCGCACCACCACGGCGGAGACGAACAGCCAGCCGAGCAGCGCGCCCTGACTCCAGCTTGTCGGCGGATTCCACAGGAACAGCCAGCCCACCGCGATCGGCAGCCAGGCGGCATACATCCAGGGATGGCGCCGCCCCCAGCGGCTGCGAGTCCGGTCCGACAGCATGCCGATCGCCGGATCGACGAACGCGTCGAACAGCAGCGCGCACATGATCACGAAGCCGACCTGCGCCGCGGGCAACCCCACCACTTGGTTGTAGAAGAGCAGCAGGAACGTGACGAAGCAGAAGTCCTTCACCCCGTACGCCGCCGCGCCGAAGCCATAGGCGAGCATCGTCGGCGTCGCCACGCGCCGGCTGGGCGGTACGGGCGGGGTTTCGGCGGTGCGACCTGCCATCTGTATTCTCTCCGTTGCGTCCCCGCCTCCCGATACAGAGCCGCCCCGAATGTCGCAAACGAAAGACTTTGGAAGATCGGGTATGGCTTGCGACACGCGGTTCTGCCGTTATATCTGCCGATAATTAGAACCGAGAGGATGGCCATGGCCCTCGAACCCGAGCTGTTCGACGCGCTGATCGACACGGTGCGCCGCTTCGTCGCAGAGCGGCTTCGCCCACTGGAGGCGGAGGTGGAGGCGGCCGACGCCATCCCCGAGCCGATCGTCGAGGAGATGAAGGCGCTCGGGCTGTTCGGGCTTTCGATCGACGAGGCACATGGCGGGCTGGGCCTCACCATGGCCGAGGAAGCCCGGGTTGCGATCGAACTGGGCCGGACCACGCCCGCCTTCCGTTCGGCGTTCGGCACCAATGTCGGGATCGGCAGTCAGGGGCTGGTGATCGCCGGCACGCCCGAGCAGAAGGCGCACTGGCTGCCCAAGATCGCCCGCGGCGCGATCATCACCAGCTTTGCCCTGACCGAACCGGATGTCGGCTCGGACTCGGGCGCCGTCCAGACTCGCGCGGTGCGCGACGGCGACGTCTATCGGCTGAGCGGCACCAAGCGCTACATCACCAATGCCGACAAGGCGCAGCTCTTTACCGTGATGGCACGCACCGGCGAGGAAGCCGGCGGTCGGGGCGTCTCCGCCTTCCTGGTGCCGCGCGACCTGCCCGGCGTCTCGATCGGCGAACCCGAGAAGAAGATGGGGCAGAAGGGCGCCCGCGTCGCCGATGTCCGCTTCGATGATGTGCCGGTGCCGGTGGCGAACCGGCTGGGGGCGGAAGGGGAAGGCTTCCGCATTGCGATGCAGGTGCTCGATCGCGGGCGGCTGCACATCGCGGCGGTGTGCGTGGGCGTCGCCGAACGGCTGATCGCCGACTGCGTCGCCTATGCCGGTGAGCGCAAGCAGTTCGGCAAGCCGATCGCCGAGCACCAGCTGATCCAGGCGATGCTGGCCGATTCGAAGACCGAGGCGCTCGCCGCCCGCGCGCTGGTGCTGGAGACCGCCGCAGCCAAGGATGCAGGCGCGAACACCACGATGGAGGCTGCGGCGGCGAAATACTTCGCCAGCGAGATGGTCGGCCGCGTCGCTGACCGCGCGGTGCAGATCTTCGGGGGCGCGGGCTATATCGCCGATTACGGGATCGAGCGGCTCTACCGCGACGTGCGGCTGTTCCGGATCTACGAAGGCACCAGCCAGATCCAGCAGCTGATCATCGCCCGCGAAACGCTGAAGCGCGGCGGATAATAATGGCCGCCTCGATCGGGGCAGGCCTGGAGAGGGAGTTTGGCATGGACGTATCGTCGCTGTTTCGCCTGGATGGTCGCGTGGCGCTGGTTACCGGGGGTTCGCGCGGTATCGGGCGGATGATCGCGGAAGGGTTCGTCGCATCGGGCGCGAAGGTCTATGTTTCCTCGCGCAAGGCGGAGGCCTGCGAGGAGACGTGCGCGGCGCTGGGGGCGAACGCAATCCCGTTGCCCCATGATGTATCGACCGTCGAAGGATGCCGCGCGCTCGCTGCCGATCTGGCCGAGCGCGAGCAGCAGCTCGACATCCTCGTCAACAATGCCGGCGCCGCTTGGGGCGAGCCGTTCGAAAGCTTCCCGGAGAAGGGCTGGGACAAGGTCATGGACCTGAACGTCAAATCGCCCTTCTTCCTGACGCAAGCCCTTCACGGCCTGTTGAAGGCGGCGGGCAGCGCCGAGCGCCCGGCCAAGGTGATCAACATCACCTCGATCGACGGGCAGCGGCTGAATGCCTGGGAAACCTATAGCTACCAGGCATCGAAGGCCGCGCTGATCCACCTCACCCGGCGCATGGCCGCGCGGCTGGTGCGCGACCAGATCCACGTCACCTCGATTGCCCCCGGCGCCTTCCCCAGCGACATGAACAAGGCCGCGCGCGACCATGGCGGCAGTGTCGCGCAGGCGATTCCCGCCAGGCGCATCGGGGTGGCCGAGGACATGGCCGGCGCTGCGATCTTCCTCGCCAGCCGGGCCGGGGACTATCTGGTCGGCGAGACCGTCACGGTGGATGGCGGGCTGGTCAATGCCGCGGTGGGCGCGAGCATCGACGGCTGATCCGTCGATGCTCGCCTGACCCTCAACGCGCGATTTCGCCCGCGGCCAGCACCGCCAGCGTCACGAGTTCGCTGGCGGTTGCGGTCATCGGCGCGATCTGGACCGGCTTCTCCATGCCGATCAGCATCGGACCGATCATCGAATCGCCGCCCAGTTCGCGCAGCAGCTTGGCCGAGATGTTGGCCGACTGCAGGCCGGGCATGATCAGGATGTTGGCGGGGCCGGAGAGGCGTGCGAACGGATAGTTGGCGAGCAGCTTGGGGTTGAGCGCAACGTCCGGCGCCATATCGCCTTCATATTCGAACTGCACGCCGCGCGCGTCGAGCACCTTCACCGCATCGCGGATATTGTCGATCCACTTGCCCTCGGGGTTGCCGAAGGTGGAGTAGCTGAGCAGCGCCACGCGCGGCTCGTGGCCCATGCGGCGGGCAACCTGCACGGTCCGCTCGGCGATGTCCGCCAGTTCCTCGGCATTCGGACGCTCGTTCACCGTGGTATCGGCGATGAACACGGTGTGCGACTGGCCGACCAGCACGTGGATGCCGAACGGGGTGCGCCCCTCGACCGGATCGATGACACGACGCACCTGGCGCATCGTCTCGGCATAGGTCCGCGTCACGCCGGTGATCATCGCATCGGCATGGCCCATGCGCAGCAGCAGCGAGCCGAAGATATTGCGGTCGCGATTGACCATCCGCTCGCAATCGCGGTGCAGATAGCCGCGGCGCTGGAGGCGCTTGTACAGCGTCTCCACCATCTCCTCGACCAGCGGCGAGTTGACGCTGTTGTGCAGCTCGAAGTGATCCGGGTTGGCGCCGAGCGCGCGCAGCCGGTCGTGCACCGATTCGCGGCCGACCAGCACCGGCGTGCCATAGCCACCCTCCTGGAAGGCGATCGCGGCGCGCAGGACCACCTCTTCCTCGCCCTCGGCGAAGATGACGCGCTTGGGCTGCGCACGGGCGCCCTCATAGGCCATGCTGAGCACCGAGGTCGTCGGGTTCATGCGGGCACGCAGCTGCTGGCGATAGGCCGTCATGTCGATGATCGGCCGCGTCGCCACGCCCGAATCCATCGCCGCCTGCGCCACCGCCGAGGGGATGATCTCGATCAGGCGCGGGTCGAACGGCGTCGGGATGATGTAATCCGGGCCGAAACTGTGCGAGGTGCCATAGGCGCTCGCCACTTCCTCCGGCACCTGCTGGCGGGCGAGTTCGGCCAGCGCGCGCGCGGCGGCGACCTTCATCGCATCGTTGATGCCGGTCGCGCGCACGTCGAGCGCGCCGCGGAAGATGAACGGGAAGCAGAGCACGTTGTTGACCTGGTTCGGATAGTCCGAACGGCCGGTGGCGATGATCACGTCCGGCCGCACGCGCTTGGCCTCGGGCGGGGTGATCTCCGGATCGGGGTTGGCCATGGCGAAGATGATCGGCTTGGGCGCCATCTTCTCGAGCAGCTCGGCCGGCAGGGCGTTCGCGGCGGAAAGGCCGAGGAAGACGTCCGCGCCTTCCAGCGCCTCCGCCAGCGTGCGCCGATCGGTCTTGGCGGCGTGCGCCGACTGCCACTGGTTGATGCCCTCGCGGCCCTGGTAGATCACGCCGGTGCGGTCGCACATCAGCAGATTGTCGCTGGGCAGGCCCATCGCCTTGATCAGCTCGGTGCAGGCAATCGCGGCGGCGCCGGCGCCGTTGACGACGATCTTGGTCGTCTTGATGTCGCGGCCGGTGAGGTACAGCGCGTTGATCAGGCCGGCGGCGGCGATGATCGCGGTGCCGTGCTGGTCGTCATGGAACACCGGAATGTTCATGCGCTCGCGCAGCGTCTGCTCGATCACGAAGCATTCCGGCGCCTTGATGTCTTCGAGGTTGATGCCGCCGAAGCTCGGCTCCATCAGCTCGACCGCGTCGATGAAGCGATCGACGTCCTCGGTCTTGAGCTCGAGATCGATCGAGTCGACATCGGCGAAGCGCTTGAACAGCACCGCCTTGCCTTCCATCACCGGCTTGGACGCCAGCGCGCCGAGATTGCCGAGGCCCAGGATCGCCGTACCGTTCGAGATCACCGCGACGAGGTTGCCCTTGGCGGTGTAGTCATAGGCGAGGGCGGGGTTCTCGGAGATCGCCAGCACCGGCACCGCGACGCCCGGCGAATAGGCCAGCGCCAGATCGCGCTGGGTCGCCATCGGCTTCGAGGCGACGATCTCGATCTTACCCGGGCGGCCTTCGGCGTGATAGCGAAGTGCCTCGCGATCGGAAAACTGGACGTTGCTCTCTTCGGCCATCCGCTCGGCTCCTAATTTCTCGGACTGTTTGGGCCCCTAAAGCAGCACGAGGCAGCGATTGCAAACCGCAGAAGGGGAATTCCGTGCTTTCCCCTACGTCGCTTTAATATGATGAATCGCGTAGAGCGCGCTGTCACCGGAGCGCCAGATCGGCACCAGCCGCGGGTCACGCGGGCCCGGCGGCAGTCGCACATCGATCAGCCAGAGATAGTCGACCTGATCGAGCGGCAGGCGAGGCAGGACCTGCGCGATCCCGAGCCGGTGATTGCCGGTACCGGTCGTGCCATGGCAGCCAGGCGCATAGACGATCTGCGACGGATCGATCGCGTACCCCGGCGGGGCGAACCGGACCTGGAGCAGATGCACCGCCCGCACCGCCCAATGGGCGTTGACCCAGGCATCGCGTTCCGCGGTGGCGAGCGCGGCGAGGTGGGTGGTACGCGGCTGGCGCCAGCCACGCACGCCGCAGTCGCTGAGGGTAAGGTTCAGCACGCGGCTGCCCGGCGCAACATGACCGAGTGCCGCGAGCTGACGCGCATAGTCGCGGCCATAGCCGACGAAGCTGATGGTGGTGACGGCGAAGCGCAGCACGAGCAGCGCTGCGCCGACGATCACTAGCCCGCGCCGCAGGCGGGGGCCGGTGCCGCGCCAGTCCTGCAGCACCAGCGCCAGCATCAGCGCATGGGCGAGCAACCGCGCATCGACGTTCGCCGTGCCGGAAAGCTGAAACGGCGCAACGAGGAACAGCACAAGACTGCCCCATACCGCCCAGGCGCCGGGCCGCACGAGGCGCGCGCCGCACAGCCGTCCGAGCACCAACACGGCGACGATCGCCAGCGCGGTGGCAACGTCCAGCGCCAGGCTTTGGTCGCGAACGAGGTTGAACAGCGCGTCCGCCTTGCTCGGCCAATTCCACAATGTCGCCCCACCCTTGTCACCGCGCGCGAACAGGACCGGGATCGCCGCGAAACCGAGGGGCCATAGCCGTGCCGCCAGCGCCTTGAGCCGCAACGGCCCGACACGCTCCGCCTCGAATGCCGCGACCCACAGCATCAGCAGCGCCCCGCCTTCGCCATGGGCGAGGAAGAGGGCGGGGGTGAAGATCGCGAAGCACAGGGCGCGAAGCCCGGGCCTTGCGTCCCATCGCATCCACGCTGCGAAGCCGCACAAGGCCAGCGCCGCGCTCAGCGCATAGTTGACGAAGCCCCAGAGGAAGCTGTCGTTATAGACGAGGATCAGCGCCCAGGGCAGCGCCGCGGCCCCTTGTCGGTTCAACCGCCGCGCCACCCCCAGCAGCCCCAGCACGGTCAGCACCGGCACCGCCGCGCACACCAGCCACATCGCTGCCACCGCCCCGACCAGCGGGTGCAACGCCTGGACGATCAGGTCGCTGCCGAGGTTGAGCGTCGGCCGCCAGGCGAAGCTGAAATAGCGGTGCAGCACGCTGTCCGCCGGTGCCAGTTGCACCGCAAACCGCCCAATATGCCCGGGGACGTCGACCAGCGGCGGGATGCGTACGAACAGGAAGGGCAGCGCCGAGGCCAGGGCAAGCGCCGCGATCCAGCGCCACTGCAGCACGCGGGGCATCTGCGGGGACGGGAAGCTCTGCATGGCGCGCGCCTTATCCCCAGTTTCCACCAGCGTCACCCCATGGCGGCGGTTGTGCCGCCCCCCGTGCATCCGGTAGCGAGACGCGATGTCCTCCGCCGCCCCTACCCCGATGATGGCCCAGTATCTCGCGCTCAAGGAAGAGGCGGGGGATTGCCTGCTGTTCTACCGCATGGGCGACTTTTTCGAGCTGTTCTTCGAGGACGCGAAGATCGCGAGCGGCGTGCTCGACATCGCGCTTACCTCACGCGGCGAGCATGACGGCGACAAGATCCCGATGTGCGGCGTGCCGGTGCATGCGATGGAGGCCTATCTCGCCCGGCTGATCAAGGCCGGCCAGCGCGTCGCCATCGCCAACCAGACCGAGACGCCCGAGGAAGCGAAGAAGCGCGCCGGCTCCAAGGCGCTGGTATCCCGCGCAATCGTCCGTGTGGTGACCGCGGGCACGCTGACCGAGGAGGCGCTGCTCGACAGCCGCACCGCCAACTGGTGCGTGGCGGTAGGTGAAGCCGGCGGCGGCGTGGCGATCGCCTGCGCGGACATCTCCACCGGGCGGTTCGAACTGATCGAGACGGACTCCGCGCGGCTGGGTGCCGAGCTCGCCCGGCTGAACCCCGCCGAGACGATCGCCTGCGACGCGACCGAGTTCGCCGAGCTCGCAACCGCGCTCCGCCCCAAGCTCGATTTCGACAGCGCCGGCGGGGAGGCGAGGCTCAAGCGGCTGTTCGGGGTGGCGACGCTTGACGGCTTCGGCCAGTTCTCGCGCGCGGGCCTTGCCGCAGCCGGCGGGCTAGTCGCCTATCTGGAGCATACCGCCAAGGGCTCCCTCCCCTTTCTCCGCCCGCCCCGCGTCAGCCGCGCCGAGGCCGCGATGGCGATCGACGCAGCGACGCGCGAAAGCCTGGAACTCACCGTCAGCGCCGCCGGCGCCCGCAAGGGCAGCCTGCTCGACGCGGTCGACCGCACCGTCACCGGCGCCGGCGCCCGCCTGCTCGGTGCCGACATCGCCGCGCCGCTGATGGATCGGGCCGCGATCGACGCGCGGCTCGATCTCGTTACGCTGTTCCACGACGATGCGGGGCTGCGCGACAATATCCGTGCGACGCTGCGTGCGCTGCCCGACATCGGCCGCGCGCTCGGCCGCCTTGCTGCCGGCCGCGGCTCCCCACGCGATCTCGGCCAGCTGCGCGACGGTCTCGACGGCGCCTGGCGGCTCGGCGAGAAGCTCGACCGGATCGCCGAGGCGCCGCAGCTGCTCCGCGACCTCGCGCCGCAGCTGCGCGGGCACGGCACGCTGATCGACCTGCTCACCCGCGCGCTGGTGCCCGAACCGCCGGTGGATGCCGCGCATGGCGGCTATATCGCCGAGGGCTATGACGCGGCGCTCGACGATCTGCGCGACGCCGGCGCCGGCGGCCGCCGCGCCATCGCGGCGCTGGAGGGCGAGTACCGCGCCCGCACCGGAATCACTGCGCTCAAGATCCGCCACAACGGCGTGCTCGGCTATCATATCGAAGTGCCTGCCCGTTCGGCCGACGCGCTGATGAAGCCCGACAGCGGCTTCACCCATCGCCAGACGCTGGCCGGCGTCGTCCGCTTCAATGCGCCCGAACTGCACGACGTGGCGGTGAAGGTGACCCAGGCGGGCGCCCATGCGCTTTCCGCCGAAGCCGCGCATCTGGAGGAACTGACCGGCGAAGCGCTGGCCCGCCGCGAGCCGATCGCCGCCACCGCCGATGCGCTCGCCCGGATCGATGTCGCCGCCGGGCTTGCCGAACGCGCGGCCGAAGGCGGCTGGGCGCGGCCGGAGCTCGTCGAGCATAGCTGCTTCGACATCGAGGGCGGGCGGCATCCGGTGGTGGAAGCTGCCGTTGCGCGCGCCGGCGGCCGCTTCGTCGCCAACGACTGCAAGCTCTCCGAAGACTCGCGGCTGTGGCTGGTGACCGGCCCCAACATGGGCGGCAAGTCGACCTTCCTGCGCCAGAACGCGCTGATCGCGGTGCTGGCGCAAGCCGGCAGCTACGTCCCCGCCACCCGCGCGACACTGGGGCTGGTCGACCGGCTGTTCAGCCGGGTCGGCGCCTCGGACAATCTCGCGCGCGGCCGTTCGACCTTCATGGTCGAGATGGTCGAAACCGCCGCGATCCTGGCGCAGGCCACCCCGCGCAGCTTCGTGATCCTCGACGAAGTGGGGCGCGGTACCTCCACCTATGACGGGCTGGCCATCGCCTGGGCGGTGGTGGAGGCGATCCACGAGGATAATCGCTGCCGCTGCCTGTTTGCGACGCATTATCACGAGCTCACCCGGCTGGCCGAACGCTGTGACGCCCTGACCCTCCACCATGTCCGGGCGCGCGAATGGAAGGGCGAGCTGGTGCTGCTCCACGAGCTGGCGGAAGGCCCGGCCGACCGCAGCTACGGCATCGCCGTCGCGCGGCTCGCGGGCATGTCGCCCGCCACGGTCAAGCGCGCCAAGGCGGTGCTCGACAAGCTGGAAGCAGGCCGGGCGAAAACCGGTGGCCTCGCCGCCGGCCTCGACGACCTCCCCCTGTTCGCCGCCGCCGCCCAGGCCGAGGAGGAGAAGGTCGACGCGCTGCGCCACGAACTGGACGGCATCGACGTCGACGCGCTCAGCCCGCGCGAGGCGCTCGACGTGCTGTACCGGCTGAAGGGGCTCGCCAAGGAGTCGTAGCTGCCCGCGCTGCTCGCAGCGGCCAATTAAATGATGACGGCGGGTACGAAGCGCTGGCCTATGCGCAAGCGCTGGAGAAGCGCTGCAGCCCGCCCACCCCACGGGTGCGCAACCGAGCCGGGGCGCGTCCCGCTATGCTAGCGTCGCTCAGGCCGCCTGGCGCGCGGCATGCGACTCGAGGAACGCCGCAGCCTCGCCGGCCGGCAGCGGCCGAGAGAACAGATAGCCCTGGAACTCGTGGCAGCCGAACGCCCGCAGGAACAGCTGCTGCGTCTCGTCCTCCACCCCTTCCGCCGTCACGCCGATCCCGAGCGACTGGCCGATGCCGAGCACCGCCTGAATGATCGCCCGTGCATCATGCGAGCTGCCCAGGTCACGCACGAAGCTCTGGTCGATCTTCACCCGGTCGATCGCCAGCTTGTGGAGGTGCGACAGGCTGGAATAGCCCGTGCCGAAATCGTCGAGGACGAGCTGCACCCCGGCCTCGCGAAGCCGCAGCATCCCCTGCTCTACCCCGACATCCATCGCCAGCATGGCGCTTTCGGTCACCTCCAGCTGCAACTGCCGGGGGTTCATGTCGTGGCGTGCGAGAATCGCGAGGATGCGGCTGGCGATCTGCGGGCTGCGCAGCTGAATCGGCGAGAGATTTACCGCCAGCGAGATCTCCGGAAAGCGCGCCATCATCGCCGCGGCGCGATCCAGCACCCACTCGCCCAGCGGCACGATCAACCCGCTGGCTTCGGCGATGGGGATGAAGCGGACCGGCGGGATCATTCCCTGCGTCGGATGATGCCAGCGCACCAGCGCCTCGACGCCGACGACGCGGTGGCCGCTGGCGTCGATCACCGGCTGATAATGCACGTCGAGCTGGTCGCCGGCCGCCAGTGCGGCGCGCAGGTCCGTCTCCAGCGCGCGGCGGGCCTGCACGTCCGCGGCCAAAGCGGCATCGAACAGCCGAAACTCGTTGGCGGGAAGCTGCTTGGCTTCGTACAGGGCAAATTCGGCGCGCCGGTGCAGGTCCTCCGGCGTCATGCCGGGCTCCGCCCCGGCACAGCCGATCGAAACACCGAGCGCGACCGCGCCGGCCGGGCTCGCGATCGGCAACGCCGCCATGGCCAGCGCCCGCCGGCATTCTGCCTCGGCGGCGGCGACATCCGGGCAATCGGCGATCAACAGCGCGAACGTATCGCCGCCGGTTCGTGCCACCTGGTCCGACCCGCGGGCGGTGCCCGCGAGCCGGTCGGCAAAAGCCCGCAGCAAGGCATCGCCGGTGCATTCACCGAATGCATCGTTGATGTCCTTGAACTGGTACAGATCGATCAGCAGCAACGCCGGCTGCTCGGGCGGACACGCCGACAGTGCCGCGGCAAGCTGCTCGTTGAGCGCCGCGCGATTGGGCAGCCCGGTCAACGCATCGTGGAAGGCCAAGTGGCGCGCCCGCGCCTCGGCATTCCGAAGGGCGGTGACATCGGTGAGGATCGTCAGGACCAGCGCCTCGCCGTCCAACTCGACGCGCCGACGCCTGGTGACGACGTGGCGGGGCAGTCCGTCATGCCCGTCGATCGTGTCTTCGCTTTCGAGGTCCTCGCCGGTGGACAGCACCTGCGCATGCGCCGCGCGGTATCGTCGGACGCGATCCGGGGGAAGGCACGCTTCCATCGGCGTGGCCAGCCAATAGTCGCGATCGTGCCCGACAAGGGCGCAGAAGGCAGCGTTGGCGGCGATTATGCGATCCTTGCCGTCAATCAGCATCACCGGGGACGGCAGGGCTTCCAGCATGGCGCGGAGCGAAGCGCTGCCCAGCGCTATGCCTTTGCCCTGTTCCGTCTGCGCCATGTGGCACCCCGTCGCCCTGTTCGACCGGGGTACATCCGTGCCCGGACGACTCGGGCGCGGCCAAGTTGGGGCAAGTCCATATCGCTCGCGTAACTTTTTGCTAACCATCCGCCGCGATGCGCGCCGCGGGCCTCGCGCGCAGGGCCCGAAATGAAAGAGGTCGCCGGGCCCCTATCCAGGGTACCCGACGACCCCCGACATGGTCAGCGGCCGGAGAGCTCCAGCCCGGGAGACCATGCGGACCGCTTCACCTGCAATGGCCGGCGTTGATTGGAGGAAAAGTCCTCCCGCACGGCTCTACGGACGGAGGGCTTCCGTCCGCGCGGCAGGTTCAGCGGCGCGTCTCCCGAACGAACTGAACCGACCTCATTGCTGAACCATGAGACATCGGATCACCTCCTTTCGCTTGTTGAAGAGCCTGTGCCTCTCGACACACTTGACATGTAGGACACCCCTGAGTCGCAGAACAAGTCTTGTAAAAGAATTTTATCGGTGCGATTCTGAAAGTCTGGCGCTTGTTGCGCCGCGCCGGATCATTTCCGACAATCCTCCACCACGCGCAGGATCTCCGGCCAGGCGGGGATCACCAGCGTCGGCAGCCCCCCGCCCTCGATCACGAACCGACCGCGGCTATAGCCGATCGCATCGAGGAAGCTGTCGTTCGCAGCAATGCTGAGGGCGATCGTGCCCGGCGCATCCGGCACCGCCGGCATAGCGCGGACCGCGCTGGTAGTCCGCAGCGTCAGCGTCGACGCCGTGGTGCCGGTCCGGACAATGGTCACCCGCCGCGTTACCCTGTCGCAGCGCAGGCGGAGGACCGGCAGACTTCCCGCTACGCCGAAGCTGGCGCCACCACCGCCGCCCGGCTCGGCGCGATAGCGCCAGTCGCCCGCCGTCAGCGGCCAGTCCCGCCAGTCCGCGCTCAACGTCGGTGTAGGACGCGGCGCTGCGGGCGCGGGGGCTGGCGCCGATCGCGGTGCCGCGGCGGGCGGGGGCGTGGACGGGGCGGGCACGCAGCCGGCGAGGATGGCGGGGCCGGCAATGGCCAGCAGGGGGAACGAACGCATGGACGGCTTATGGGCGACGCGGCCTCCCGCCTCAACCACCGCCCCCCGCAGCCCCGAGCCGGCCGGTCGCAGGCAAACGCTAGCGCAGCGTTGTCGTGGTACGGATCGCCTCCAGCATGCCCGGCAGCCAGGCATTGCCGTCACGCAATCTGAAGGTGTTGGTATAGGCCCAGGCGCAGCTCTGCACGCCGATCGAGGCGTAGGCCGATGACAGGGTGCCGTAATACAGGATCCGCTGGGCAAGCGGCACGCCGGGATCGTCGTTGGCACCATATTCGCCGACGAACACCTGCCGTCCGGTCGCGCGCATGTACTCGCGCACCGTGGCCAGATTGGCATCGAGCTCCCGATAATCGGCAGCGCTGCCGAACACCCGACCGAGCGGTGGCGTGGGGCTGATCCACGTCGCGCCCTGATGGGTGAAGTTGAAGGGATCATAGGTGTGAATGGTGACCACGAGATTGGGGTCGTCCGGCAGTTGCAGCGTGGCGAGGCTGGGCACGCCGCTCCATTTCTGCCCCCCGATGATCACGGGCCGGGTGGGATTGCTGAGCCGCACCTGCGCCAGCGCCGGCGTGAGAATGGCCTTCAGGTTGCTGTCGTCCAGCGCGCCATTGGGTTCGTTCATCAGCTCGAACCACACGCTGGCGGTGGGTTCGTCGGCAAAGGCGACCGCGATCTGCTTCCACAGCCCGGCGAAGCGTTCGGCATGCGCCGCCGGCGCGGTCGCCATTTCCTCATAGTGATGGAGGTCGAGGATCACGTTGAGCCCGGCTGCGCGGGCAGTGTCCACCACCTGGCGGACGCGGGCGAGGAAGGCCGCATCGATCGTGTAGGGCGCAGCGGCGAGCGCGTGGTTCGACCAGCGCACCGGCAGGCGGATCGTGTCGAACCCTGCCGCCTTGATGATGGCGAAGTCGGCATCGACGATCGCGCGGCCCCAATCGCCCTCCCTCGGCGCTTCCAGATGGTTGCCCATGTTGACGCACTTGCCGATCGGAATGGTCGCGCCGCTGGTTACACGGAAGGCAGCGGCAGGCGTGTAGCTGACGGGGGATGGCGTCGGCGAGGGTGACGGTGACGGTGAAGGACTGGGCGTCGGACTCGGCACCGGTGCGGGGGCGGGCGACGTGACCGCCCCGCCTGCCGATCCGCCGCCCCCGCATGCCGCCAGAATGGCAAGCGCCGCCCCTGCGGCCATCGCGCGCGTTTTCATTACAGCCTCTCCCCTCGGGCGCCGGTTGCTCCGGCTGCACGGCGGGGAGTGTTGCCGAACGAGCGGCGGGAATCAACGGCTTGCCGCGCCGCTATCCCCGTCGCGGCCCGCCGAACTTCGTCTTGGTCTGTTTCCCATAGCGCGTCTTGCGCGTACCCGGCTTGCCCTCGTTGGACCGCCCCATCACCGGCGCCTTGCGTTCGCTCTCGGGCAGGCCGAGTTCCTCCGCCTCCAGCGCGCGGATCTCGTCGCGCAGGCGGCCTGCCTCCTCGAACTCGAGGTTCGCGGCGGCGTCGCGCATCTTCTTCTCGAGCTCCTCGATATAGCCGCGCAGATTGTGGCCGACCATGTGCGGGCGATCGGCGTCGATCTCCACCGTCACGCCGTCCTTCGAGGCGACATGGGCGATGATGTCGCCGATATTCTTCTTCACCGTCGCCGGGGTGATGCCGTGTTCGAGATTATACGCCATCTGCTTCTCGCGGCGGCGCCCGGTCTCGGCGAGCGCGCGCTCCATGCTGCCGGTCATGCGATCGGCATAGAGGATCACCCGCCCCTCGACGTTGCGCGCGGCGCGGCCGATCGTCTGGATCAGCGAGGTCTCGGAGCGCAGGAATCCTTCCTTGTCGGCGTCGAGGATCGCGACCAGCCCGCATTCGGGGATGTCGAGCCCCTCGCGCAGCAGGTTGATGCCGATCAGCACGTCGTACACGCCCATCCGCAGGTCGCGGATCAGCTCGATGCGCTCCAGCGTTTCGGTGTCCGAGTGCATGTAGCGGACCTTCACGCCCGCCTCGTGCATATATTCGGTCAGGTCCTCGGCCATGCGCTTGGTGAGCGTGGTGACGAGCGTGCGATAGCCCTTGGCCGCGGTCGCCTTGCACTCCTGGATCAGGTCCTGCACCTGCTCCTCGACGGGTTTGATCTCCACCGGCGGGTCGATCAGCCCGGTGGGGCGGATCACCTGCTCGACGAACACGCCGCCGGTGCGCTCCATCTCCCAGTCGCCGGGGGTGGCCGAGACATAGGTGGTCTGCGGCCGCATCGCGTCCCATTCGTTGAAGCGCAGCGGCCGGTTGTCGATCGCGCTGGGCAGGCGGAAGCCGTACTCGGCGAGGGTCAATTTGCGCTTGTGGTCGCCCCGCGACATACCGTTGATCTGGCCGATCGTCTGGTGGCTCTCGTCGACGAAGAGCAGCGCGTTCTCGGGCAGATATTCGAACAGCGTGGGCGGCGGCTCGCCGGGCAGGCGGCCGGTAAGGAAGCGGCTGTAATTCTCGATGCCCGCGCAGGAGCCCGTCGCCGCGATCATCTCCAGATCGAAGTTCGTCCGCTGCTCCAGCCGCTGGAGTTCGAGCAGCTTGCCCTCGATCTCCAGTTCCTTGAGCCGCTCGGTCAGTTCGTGGCGGATCGCCTCCATCGCCTGCTTGAGCGTCGGCCCCGGCGTGACATAGTGGCTGTTGGCATAGACGCGGACATAGTCGAGGCTCGCCACCTTCTTGCCGGTGAGCGGATCGAACTCGACGATCTCCTCGATCTCGTCGCCGAAGAAGCTGATCCGCCAGGCGGTATCCTCATAGTGCGAGGGGAACAGCTCGAGATTGTCGCCGCGCACGCGGAAGGCGCCGCGCCCGAAGGCGGCGTCGTTGCGCTTGTACTGGAGTGCCACCAGCTTGCGGATGATCTCGCGCTGGTCGACCACCTGCCCCTTCTTGAGGTCGAAGATCATCGCCGAATAGGTCTCGACCGAGCCGATACCGTAGAGGCACGAGACCGAGGCGACGATGATCACGTCGTCGCGTTCGAGCAGCGAGCGGGTCGCGGCGTGACGCATCCGGTCGATTGCCTCGTTGATCGAGCTTTCCTTCTCGATGTACGTGTCCGACCGCGGCACATAGGCCTCGGGCTGATAGTAATCGTAATAGCTGACGAAATATTCGACCGCGTTCTCGGGGAAGAAGTTCTTGAACTCGCCGTAGAGCTGCGCGGCGAGGATCTTGTTCGGCGCGAGGATCAGCGCGGGGCGCTGCAGTTCCTCGATCACCTTGGCCATCGTATAGGTCTTGCCCGATCCGGTGACGCCGAGCAGCACCTGGTCGCGCTCGCCGGCCCGCGCCTGCTCGACCAGCTCCGGAATCGCGAAACGCTGGTCGCCCGAGGGCTGATAGTCGGAGACGAGCTTGAACTTCTTGCCGCCCTCCGCCTTTTCCGGGCGCTGGGGACGGTGGGGGATGAACGCCTGGCCCGTCTCGGGCTCGGCAAGGTTGGTCCGGATCTGGATCGCCATGCCGTTGAATATGGGGCGTTAGGCGCTCTCTGAAAAGCGGCTCATCGGTCAGGCGGCGGGCCGGTAGGCGATCCGCCACATCGCCAGCCCGATGCCCCCGGCGAGCAATGCGACCACCAGGCTCTGCGCGATCTTGAGCACCAGCCCGAGCAGCCAGCTGCGCGTATCGATCGGCGCAATGGTGTAGAGCGCGGTGCCATAGCCCTGCGCCCCCAGGTAAAGACCCAGCCCGAGCATTCCGGTCACCAGTGCGGCAAAGCGGCCTCGCCGTAGCCCCAGCACGTGCAGAACCAGCCATATCGGCCCCCCGACCGCTGCCAGCGCGATGCCGGTGAACAGCCCGCCCAGCAATAGCCCGGCTCCCAGCGCAAGCGGAGCCCGCTGACCCGCGCCGATCAGCAGCATCAGGATCAGCAGCCCGCCGAGCGTGCTGCCGACACCCAGCGCCTTGCCGACGCCCTCGATGCTGGTCCGATAGTCGCGCGTTGCGCCGATGCCGCTGCCCATACGCCCCTTGTGCCCCGCCGCCTTTTAGATGCCGGACGCGAGGCGCTCAAGATCAGCGGAAACCGTCGAACCGCCCCTCCGCGCGGCAGCGGGCGATCCCGTCGTCGCTCGGCGGCGCGGGCGGCGTGCCGATCGCCGGCACGTCGAAGCGCTGCCCCAGCGGATGATCGACAAATCGGGCGGGATCGGTGCCGCCACAGCGCAGCATTGCCGCCAGCATGTCGGGTGGGGTGCGATAGGCTTCCCAGGAGAGACGGAAGGTACCCCAATGGATCGGCAGCGCCCAGGGCCGCCCGAGCCCGTCCCATACGCGGATCGCGTCCCGCGGGCCGATATGGGCATCCGCGGCCATCTGCCCGGGCTTGAACCGGAAGGCGCCCACGGGGATCGCCGCGAAGCGCACGGGGCCCAGCGCGGCGGCCTCGGCTGGCCATTTGCCGTCGCCCCAGCCGGTATCGCCGGCGAAGAACAGGTTGCCGCCGGGCAAGGTCACCACGAAGCTGGACCACAGCGCGCGATTGCGATCCGCGAACCAGCGGCTGCTCCAGTGGTGGTTGCGGGTGACGACCACGTCGATGCCGGGCTGCAGCGTCAGCTTCTGCCCCCAGTCGAGCCCGCGCGCCGGCACGCCCGCCTGGCCGATGACGCTGTCATTGCCGAGGCCGGTCACGATCACCGGCCGATCGCGCTGCCACAGCGCCTTGAGCGTCGCGAGGTCGAGATGGTCATAATGATTGTGGCTCACCACGATGAGGTCGATCTTGGGCAGGTCCGCGATCGCTACGCCGGGCGCCGCCACGCGCCGAGGCCCCATGCCGAGGGGACCGGCCGTATCGCTCCACACCGGATCGGTGAGGATGTTCAGGCCCTGGGTCTGGATCAGCACGCTGGCATGGCCGATCCAGGTGACCTGCATCGCCTGCCCCGCCACCCGCGCCGGCGGCCGGCTCTGGGCCACGGCAACGCTGGTCGGCCATACCGGCTGCTGCATGGCACTGCCGATCCGGTGCGCGAGGAACACGAAGGCGAGCGCCGGCGCGGGCGCCGTCTCGCCATCGGGATTGGCGAACCGCTCCCCGTCGAAATGGGCTGTCTCCTGCCCGCGATAATAGATCCGATCGAGGAACGGCGGGACGAGCGTCAGGAACAGGCACAGTGCCACCACGATCCAGAGCAGAATTCCACCGATCAGCTTCGCCATGGTCGCAATACGCATGGGCTGGGCTGATGGCCGCAAAGGGCCTTGCGATCAACTGCCCCGATCCCCTAGCGCAGCGCCATGACGCTACCCCGCACGCCCGACGAAGCCGCCGCCGAGCTGGAAAAGCTCGCCGCCGAGATAGCGCACCATAACCGCCGCTATCACGACGAGGACGCCCCCGAGATCAGCGACGCGGATTTCGACGCGCTGGTCCGCCGCAACGCGGAAATCGAAGCGGCCTTCCCAGCGCTGGTCCGCGCCGACTCCCCGTCGCGGCAGGTCGGCGCGACACCCTCGGGCCCGCTCGCCAAGGTGGCGCATGCACGGCAGATGTTCAGCCTCGACAACGGCTTTTCGGACGAGGACATCGCCGATTTCCTCGGCCGCGTCCGCCGCTTCCTCAAGCTCCCCGACGAGGCCGTGGTGGAACTCACCGCCGAGCCCAAGATCGACGGCCTGTCCTGCTCGCTGCGCTACGAGCACGGCTTGCTGGTCCAGGCACTCACCCGCGGCGATGGCCGGATCGGCGAGGACGTGACACCGAATGTCCGCACCATCGCGGACATCCCCCACCGCATCGAAGGCGCGCCGCCGGTGTGCGAAGTGCGCGGCGAAGTTTACATGGCGAAGGCCGATTTCGCCGCGCTTAACGCCCGGCTGCTCGCCGACGCGGCCGAGACGGGCAAGGACGCCCGCCAGTTCGCCAATCCGCGCAATGCCGCTGCGGGATCGCTTCGCCAGAAGGATGCCGGGGTCACCGCCGCACGGCCGCTGCGGTTCCTCGCCTGGGGCTGGGGCGAGCTGAGCGACCCGCTCGCCGAGAGGCAGTATGAGGCGATCGACCGCATCCGCGCCTGGGGCTTTCCGGTCTCCGACCTGTTCGTCCGAGCGCCAACGCTGGACGATGCGCTCGCCCAGTATCGCGCGATCGAGACGCGGCGCGCCGATCTGCCCTTCGACATCGACGGCGTGGTCTACAAGGTCGACCGGCTCGATTGGCAGGAGCGGCTGGGCTATGTCGGCCGCGCGCCGCGCTGGGGCCTGGCGCACAAATTCCCCGCCGAGCGCGCCCAGACGACCCTCGTGGCGATCGACATCCAGGTCGGCCGCACCGGCAAGCTGACCCCGGTCGCGCGGCTGGAGCCGGTGACGGTGGGCGGCGTCGTCGTCAGCAACGCGACGCTGCACAATGCCGACGAGATCGCGCGGCTGGGGGTCCGCCCCGGCGACCGCGTGGTGCTCCAGCGCGCCGGCGACGTGATCCCGCAGATCGTCGAGAACCTGACGCGCGACGCGCTGCGCGACGCGTGGCACTTCCCCGCCCACTGCCCGATCTGCGCCTCCGAGGCGGTGGCGGAAGAAGGCGAAGTCGATGTCCGCTGCACCGGCGGACTGATCTGCCCGGCACAGCGACTGGAGCGTCTCAAGCATTTCGTCAGCCGGGGTGCGCTCGACATCGACGGCCTGGGCGAGAAGACCCTGATCGAATTGCTCGATCTCGGCTGGATCGCCGAACCCGCCGACATCTATCGCCTTGCGCGCTACCGCGAACAGCTGCTCGGGCGCGAAGGCTGGCAGGAAAAGTCCGTCGACAGCCTGCTCGCCGCGATCGAGGCGAAGCGCGCCCCCGATGCCGCGCGGCTTCTGTTCGGGCTGGGCATCCGCCACATCGGCGCGATCACCGCACGCGACCTGCTCAAGCGCTACGTCACCCTGCCCGCGCTGGAAGCCCTGGCCGACGAGCTGATCGCGCTGCGCGATGCCACGCTCCCCGTCCTGGGCGAGACCGAGGCGAAGCACCGCACCCGCCTCGACAAGGCCATCGCCGAGCGAATCGGCGTCGAAAATGTCGGCGCAGCGGTGGGCCATGCGCTCGCCGACTTTTTCCACGAGCCGCACAATCGCAGCGTGTGGCGGGATTTGCTGGAGGCGGTGACGCCGCCACCCTTCGTCGTCGAAGCGCGCGAATCGGAAGTGACCGGCAAGACGCTGGTGTTCACCGGCACGCTGGAGACCTTGAGTCGCGACGAGGCGAAGGCGCAGGCGGAACGACTGGGCGCGCGCGTCTCCGGCTCGGTCTCCGCCAAGACCGATCTGGTGATCGCCGGTCCCGGGGCCGGTTCGAAGCTGAAAAAGGCGGCGGATCTGGGAATCCGCGTCATCAGCGAGGCGGATTGGGTATCGATTGTAAACGCCTCCGAGTGATGCGTTTTTGCAACGCACCATCTTGGAACGTTAAGCTAGGATTGACTGTCACAATTTCGCAATCAATTCCACGCAGGGGGGCAGCCGGAACAGACGGTGTGACAAGCGCCGCGACTGGCAGCAGCCACTGGCTCTAAAAGGGAACTCTAGATGCGAACCAACCTCTATGCGGGCGTGGCCTTTGCCGCGCTGCTTCTTCCGGCGAGCGCCTTTGCGCAGTCGACCGGCTCCACCAGCTTCGAAGAACCGAGCGAGATCGTCGTGACCGGCGCGCGCGCAGTCAACGAATCGGTCGTCATCCCGGACGTTCCCAAGTCGCGCATCACCGTGGGCCGCGATCTCATCAGCCGCCAGCGCCCCGGCCAGACCGTCAACGACATCATCAACATGGTGCCGGGCGTCAGCTTCCAGAACAACGACGCAACCGGTGCCGCCGGTGGTACCTTCACGATCCGCGGCTTCGACAGCTCGCGCATCTCGCAGACGCTGGACGGCATTCCGCTGAACGACACCGGCAACTACGCGATCTATTCGAACCAGCAGCAGGACCCGGAAACGCTCGAGTCGATCAGCGTCAACCTGGGCACCACCGACGTCGACAGCCCGACCGCGTCGGCCGTTGGCGGCACCGTCAACATCCGCACCCGCGTTCCCTCCGAGCAGTTCGGCGCGATGCTGTCGGGCACCTATGGTGACTATATCGGCGTCGGCGGCAACATGCACCGCCCGATCTACCGCATGTTCGGCATGGTCGACACCGGCGACATCGCCCACACCGGCATCCGCGCCTTCTTCTCGGGTTCGAGCACCGAAGCCAACCAGCCGTTCAACAACTACGGCAAGCTGAAGAAGCAGCAGTACAACGCCCGCATCTACAAGAGCCTGGGCGACAATGGCGACTTCGTGTCGGTGGCCGGCCAGTACAACCAGAACCGCAACAACTTCTTCGGTTCGGTGCCGCTGCGCACGGACGCGTCGGCGACCCGCATCGTCGGCCCGAACACCGCGAACCGCTTCCCGCTGACCCGCCGCGAGCGCTTCTACAACATCAACTATCCGTGCGTTGTCAGCGTCACCGCCCGTCCGGGCGTTGCCGACGGCCTGTCGCCGGCCCCCGCCGCGCCGACCGCCGGCGCCAGCTGCGGCCAGGAATTCGACCGCCGCTACAACCCGTCGAACACCGGCAGCGTCCGCTTCGGTTCGCGCTTCTCGCTCAGCGACAAGCTGATCTTCACGCTCGACGCCAGCTACCAGTACACCAAGGCCAATGGCGGCGGCACCGTCAGCCTGCTCGAAGGCTGCGGCAACCTCGGCAGCACCACCAACCGCACCTGCGGTACCGGTAGCGTCGTCGGCGTGATCAACACCACCGGCAACAACGGCAACGGTTCGCCGGGCGGCTTCGGCTATTATGTCGGCCGGGACCTGAACGGCGACGGCGACACCCTCGACACGATCCTCGGCGTCGCGCCGAGCCAGACCCAGACCCGCCGCTTCGGCGCGGTTGCCGGTCTCGCCTACGAGATCAACGAGAACAATCGTCTCCGCCTCAACTACACGCTGGACTACGGCAAGCATCGCCAGACCGGCGAAGCCGGCTTCGTCCAGGCCAATGGCGAGCCGTTCGACGTGTTCCCGGTCAACAGCCCGATCCTCGACTCGACCGGCGCCGCGATCGAGAAGCGCAATCGCCGCTCGAAGGCGATCCTGAACCAGGTCTCGGCGGAATATCGCGGCCAGTTCCTCGACGAGGCGCTGACCGTCAATCTGGGCGTCCGCGCACCGTTCTTCCGTCGCGAACTGACCCAGTACTGCTTCACCGTGCAGGCCAACGGCAACGTTGCTTGCGTGGCGCCGAACCAGGTTGCAGCCTATGCCGCTGCCAACCCCTACACCTACTTCGCGCCGGGCACGAGCACGGTGGGCAGCGTCAACCGCCCGACTACCGGTTCCTGCGCCAACCTGAAGAACGCCTGCGTCATCGGCTTCGCCCCGCCGCAGGGCCGCACGCTGAACTACAACCGCGCGCTGCCGAACGTCGGCGCGACCTACAAGTTCGGCAACGGCTTCAGCGTCTATGCCAGCTACGCGAAGGGCCTCTCGGTCCCCGGCACGGACAACCTGTACAACTCCTTCTACTATGCGAAGGGCAGCACGCAGGCGTCGCCGAAGCCCGAGACGACCGACTCGTTCGACCTGGGTCTGCGCTACAACACCAGCAAGGTGCAGGCGCAGCTCTCTGGCTGGTACACCCAGTTCCAGAACCGCACCGTCTCGGTCTATGACATCGAGAGCGACACCAGCGTGTATCGCAACCTCGGCACCGTCGATAAGTACGGCGCCGAAGCCTCGGTCCAGTACACCCCGATCCGCAACCTGAACCTCTACGCGTTCGGCTCGTATCTGCACTCGCGGATCCGCGACAACATCGAGGCCGGCCAGGTTGCCACCACCGCGAACGGTGTGACCACCTATACGACGAACTACTTCCAGACGAAGGGCAAGCGCGAAGGCGGTTCGCCGACCTGGACGTTCGGTGGCCGTGCGCAGGCGACCGTCGGCCTGTTCGATCTGGGCGTGCAGGGCAAGTACACCGGCGCACGCTTCGTCAACGACGAGAACCTGCCGGTCTACACCTGCGCGGGCTCGCTCGTCGGCGGCATCTGCCCGGATGCCTCGCAGGTGAAGGTCTATGGCGCGCGCATCCCGTCCTACATCACCGTGGACGTCGATGTTCGCTTCAACCTGGGCAAGCTGATCAACAACCAGAAGACCTTCTTCCAGGTGAACGTCAGCAACCTGTTCGACGAGTTCTACGTCGGCGGCCTCAGCGGCTCGGGCGGCTTCGTCGGCCTGCCGAACCGCTACTCGATCGGCAACGCCATCATCGGCACGCCGCGTTCGATCACCGGCTCGCTCGTCGTCGCCTTCTAAGTCGACCGACCAAGCGCGAAACACGCCGCCGTCCCGGGCAACCGGGGCGGCGGTTTGCGTTTGTGGCGGCCTTTGCCCCCGGCCGCCGCCGATGGTAGAGGCGCGCTGTGGCAAAGACTTCGCTTCCGCTTCCGCGCGTCAAATTGTTGGGCCTTTCCAAGCCCGACCTGTTTTCCCGTCCCTTCTTCGAAGACAAGGGCCGCGCCTTCTGGATCCTGCAGGCAACCGGCTGGAGCGGCTATCTGCTGCTGCGCTCGGTTTCGTCGATCTCGAACGGGCTTTCCTTCGAGATCGTGATCAAGGCGATCATCGAAGCGATCGTCGGCTATTGCCTCACCCTGCTGCTGTCGGCGCTCTACGGCTTCTACCGCCGCCTGCCGCGCATCCCGGCGGTACTGCTCACGCTCGCGACGCTGGGGGCAGCGACGCTGCTCTATGCGGCGCTGGAGGCCTTCACCTATTCGTTCAACGCGGCCGAACCCGGCATCACCGTGGCGCGGGTGCTCGGTGCCAGCTTCCTCACCTTCACCGTGCTGGCGGGCTGGTCGGCGCTGTATTTCGGGATCAACTTCTACCTGATCGTCGAGCAGCAGATCGATCGCATGCAGATCCTGGAGAACCAGGCCTCCAGCGCGCAGCTGGCGATGCTGCGCTACCAGCTGAACCCGCACTTCCTGTTCAACACGCTCAACTCGATCTCGACACTGGTGCTGCTCAAGCAGACCGAGCGGGCCAACATCATGCTGTCCCGCCTCTCCTCCTTCCTGCGCTACACGCTGGCCAACGAACCGACTGCGCATGTCACGCTGGCGCAGGAAATCGAGACGCTGAAGCTGTATCTCGAGATCGAGAAGATGCGCTTCGACGATCGGCTGCGCATGCATTTCGATCTCGATCCGCGCGTCGCCAAGGGCCGGCTGCCGTCGCTGCTGCTCCAGCCCCTGGTCGAAAACGCGATCAAATATGCCGTCAGCACGCAGGAAGAGGGTGCCGACATCATCGTCTCGGCTCGACTCACCGGCGATAGGGTGCAGATCGCCGTGTCCGATACGGGTCCGGGATTGATCGAAGCGCGTCCCAGGCCGACGCTTTCGACTGGCGTGGGGCTCGCCAATATCAGGGAGCGGTTGGCACAGGCTTTCGGGCCTGACCATCGTTTCGAGACGCGAACGAAACCCGGGGAAGGTTTCAGCGTTGAGATCGAGATACCGTTCCAGCTTGAGGAACCGAACCGAGAGGCCGCATGACCATCCGTACCATCCTCGTCGACGACGAATCCCTGGCAATCCAGGGACTCGAGCTCCGGCTCCAGGAGCATGAGGATGTCGAAATTATCGACAAATGCTCCAACGGCCGTGAAGCGATCCGATCGATCAAGACGCACAAGCCCGACCTCGTCTTTCTCGACATCCAGATGCCGGGATTCGACGGGTTTTCGGTGATCCAGGGGCTGATGGAGGTAGAACCGCCGCTGTTCGTCTTCGTCACCGCCTATTCCGACCATGCGATCCGCGCCTTCGAGGCGCAGGCGGTGGACTATCTGATGAAGCCGGTGGAACCCGCCCGGCTGGCCGACACGCTCGATCGCGTCCGCCAGCGCCTCGCCGAAAAGCGCGGCGTGGAGGAAGTGGAGAAGCTGAAGGAAGTGCTGGCCGAAGTCGCTCCCGACGCGGTGGACGAGATGGCGACTACCGACGGCGGCGAACCCGCTGCGAATCGCTTCGAGAAGCTGATCAACATCAAGGATCGCGGCCAGATCTTCCGCGTCGACGTCGATACGATCGAGCGGATCGACGCTGCGGGCGACTATATGGTGATCTACACCGGCGAGAATAATCTTGTGCTGCGCGAGACCATGAAGGATCTGGAAAAGCGGCTCGATCCGCGCCGCTTCCAGCGCGTGCACCGCTCGACGATCGTCAACCTGGATCTGGTGCGCCAGGTAAAGCCGCACACCAACGGCGAATGCTTCCTGGTGCTCGAATCGGGCGCGCAGGTGAAGGTGTCGCGCTCCTACCGCGACGTGGTGGCGCGCTTCGTCCACTGACCCCTTCCGCCGTCCCGGCGCGCGCTGGGGTGGTGACGCAGAAAAAAGGCCTCGTCCGCCGGGACGAGGCCTTTTCCTTGTGCAGCCGCCTGGATCAGAAGCCCGACGAGAAGGTCAGGAACCACTGGCGCGGCGCGATCGGATAGACCGAGTAGCTGTTGGTCGCCGACCCCACCGAGATGGTCGACCAGCCGCCCACATCGGCCAGGTTGGTGACGTTGAGGCTGAGTTCGGCCTTCTTCAGCCGCACCAGCTCCGCCGGCAGCTTGGCCGCCAGACGCAGCGAGGTGAGGAAGTAGGACTTCACGCTCGTGTCATTGGTGTAGGTCGCGTAGCGGCGGCCGACATAGTCACCGGTCACCTGCGCCTCGAACGCGCCGAGCGACAGCGTCGCGACCGACTTGTTCATCCACTTCGGCGAGCCCGGCACCTGCTTGCCGCAGGTCGGCACCACGCCGTTCGACACGACATAGCCGCCGATGCAGCCCGGCACCGCCGCGCCGATGCCCAGCGCGGTCGAGCTGTAATCGCTCTGATAGGTCGAGCTGTTGTACGAGGTGGCGTTGTAGAGCGACAGCGCGCGACCGAAGTGCAGCGTGAACGCCGCGTCGACGCCGTCGGTGTGCACGCTGCCCACATTGACCAGGATCGAGGTACCCCCGGTGATCGCGCCGCCGGCGATGCCGCCGGGGTTGGTGCTGATCGCCAGCAGCCGGTTGCTGAAGGTCACGTGGTAATAGTTCACCTGCGCGTCGAGACCGCTCAGGATGCCGTCGAAGCTGCGGTGCGTGCGCGCGCCCGCCTCGTAGGTCCAGCTGCTTTCCGGCTTGCCCTGTCTGGCGAAGGCATCGAAGGCGGACTGGCTGCCGGTGAACCAGGGTGAAAGCGAGCCGCCGCCCAGATAGGCCATGTACTGGTGCAGGTTCTTCTGGACGTTGAAGTAGAGCTGCTCATGGCCGTTCAGGTCGTAGGTTGCGCCCAGCGACGGCAGGAACCAGTTCTGCGTGTTGATCCGGCCGCTCGGCAGGTTGCCGGTCAGGCCGGAGAGCGAGCCCGCCTTGGGCTGCACGACGAAATAGCCATTGGCCCATTGCGCGCTGGTCTTCACGCCCGCCTCGACGCGCAGCTTGTCGCTGACCTTCCAGGCATCCTGCAGGTGAAGCTGCAGCACATTGACGCGCGCTTCGCCCTGATACTGGGTGAACAGCGGATTGGACGGACGGATATAGGGGGTGCTGGCGTTCGGGTTGTTGATGTCGAACCCGTACCAGCGGCGCCACTGGGTCGCGCTGTTATGCTCGAACCAGGCGCCGAGCTGGACCTGGTGCGCCCCGAAATCGAGATCGAGGTTCGAGATGCCGCCGGTGCGGTCGATGCGATACTCGGTGGTGCGGGTCACCAGGCCCGAACCGCCGGTCGCAGCGACCAGCGCCGCCGAGGCATTGGCGTTGGCGCGATACTTGGTGCCGGTGGCATAGTTCGGATCCAGATAGGCCTGAATCACCGTGATCGACTGACCGAGCGGTCCGGCGACGACGCCCACACCGTCATTGTGATGATAATAGCCGGTATTGGACCAGGTGGCGCGATCCCCCAGCTTGGCGTCATAGCGCGCATAGGTGAGGTAATCGGTGCGCTGCGCATCCGAATAATAGTTGCGATAATTGCTGCCGTTCGACGCCGGCGTGTTGCCGAACGCGTCCATATAGGCCCGCATGCCGGTCAGATCAGAATAGTAGAAGGGGCGCGTACGCGGGGTGTAGAGCTGCGCCGCCGTCGCGGTGCCGCCGGCCGACGGCTTGAAGAAGGTGGTCGCGTCCTCGTTCGGCTCGATCTTGTCGGAATAGTCGAAGAACAGGGTCAGCTTGCCGGCCGCGCCGTCATGGACGAACTTGGCGTTGGCCTGCCAGCCGCCCTGGATGCCGTTAAAGTCCCAGGCGCGGGCGCGCTGGCGGACACCGGCGACATAGGCGCTGTTCTCCTCGTTCGGGCCGAACGCCCCGCTATCGAGGCGCAGGAAGGTGCGCGAGGTGCCATAGCTGCCCACCGTCTGGTTGAGCGTGCCGCCCATCGTCTTTGCCGGATCGGCCGAGAAGGTCTCGATCGTGCCGCCCAGGTTGCTGGTGGAGGCCGTGCCGAGATCGCCGGCGCCGGTCGTCACCACCACGCGCCCGACATTCTCGGAGATCACCGCGCGCTGCGGCGAAAGACCGTTGTAGTTGCCGTAACTCTGGTCCCCCAGCGGAATCCCGTCCATCGTGTAGCCGAGCTGCTGGAAATTGAAGCCGTGGATGAAGATCTGGGCGTTCTGCTCGTTGTTCCCCCAGGGATCGGCGGTGATGTAGAGCACGCCGGGCAGCGTCTGGATCGCTTTCAGCGGCGAGACGCCCGGCAGGATCTTCTGAATTTCTTCCGCGGAAATGGCGGTGGCGGAGCGCGTCGTTTTCGCCGTGACGACGATGTTGCTCGCGGTATCGGTATCGCTGTCGCTGCCCGTGTCGGCGTCGGTGTCGGCGGCGACCTTGCTGGCCTGCTGCGCCTGCGCCGGAAGCGCGGCGGCGGCGGTCAGGAAGGCGGCGACCGAAACGGTCGCGCGAAGTGCGTGGTGGAATTTCATGACGGACCCCCCAGGTCTCGCTGGATGTTGCAGTTGCGAACGCGCCGCTAGGGGGGCCATGTTTCAGTTGGGAGGCGTTTCGATAAAACTGGCGTGACGTTGCCCTTTTACTTCGCTTAACGTTCGCACGGCATCACACCCCGCCCGGTTCGTCCAGTCCGCGCGGCGCCGGGGGTATGGAGCGGATGCCGCGCGGTGGGAACCAGTGGCCGAGTACCAACACCGGCTCCAGGATCGCCATGCCGATCAGCACCGCGACCAGGCGCTCGATCCCCGGGGTAACGTCGCCCTCGGCATAGCTGTCCGGCACCAGCATCACGAGCACCGCCAGCGTGAACTGGGTGCCGACATAGCGATAGCTGTGCGGTCCATTCTCGATGCGGCGACCGATGGCCACGCCTGCCGCCGTCCCGGCGATCAGCAGCGGTGCATCGCGCCCCCCGCCAGGCAACCCACGAACCGCTGCACAAACCGCACGCTCACCGGCACCAGGCCACCCGCGCCCAGTCCCTGCGTCGGCACCAGCATCACGGCCATCACGCCAACCGCGCTCTGGGCGAGCGCCGGCAGTGCCAGTGCCCGCGCCACGCCGATCAGCAGCGCCAGCGCGATCCCCGCCTGGGCGGCATGCGCGAAGGCGGCAGGATGCCACCGCGCTTCATGCGGCGGCGGGGTCCGCTCGCCCGGCCAGCGACGGCGCAGCGTGTACGTGGAGACGATGCTGACCGCCATGCAGGAAAGGGTACCAGCTACCGTCTCAAGGATGCGGGTGAGCACGAATTGGTCTAGCGCCGTCGACGGCGTCTCGATCTTGTCGAGCAGCACCATCGCGAAGGTCAGGCCGAAGAACAGCCAGGCATAGGATCGCCGCGCGGTCAGCGCGCGGTAGAGGCTGAGCGTCCCAACGGCCAGCATCGCCAGCGCGCTGCCGAGCCAGGTGGTTGCGACCAGCGGCGCCAGTCCTAACGCCAGCAGGCCGCCCGCGACGGTGCCGACGATCCGCAACAGCCCCCGCAATACCGTCTCGCTGGCATGGCCGCGCATCACCATATAGCCCGCGAATGCCGCCCACGCGACGTTGTCGCCGCCGATCGCATGCGCCACCAGGATCGCCAGCAGCACCGAGGCCACGCACTCGCCGGCATCGACCGTGCGTGGGGTGATCCGCGCCAGCAGTGCGTTCCAGGCGGCGCCCGCGGTCATCTCATGCGAACAGCTCGGCGAGGAAGTTGGTCATCGCCTGCCAGCTGCGCCGATCGGCTTTCGGCTCGAAGGTGATCGCGGGGTTCTTGCTCTGGACGCGGCTCCGATCAGTGAAGGCGTGGCCGGCATGGCCATAGGCGTGGAGCTGCCAGTCGGCCCCGCGTTCGGTCAGTTCCTGCGCCAGCGCCACGGTCGCGTCGGGCGGGCACAGCGGATCCTCCCAACCATGGCATAGCAGCAGCTTCGCCGCGATCGGCGCGTCGTCGGGCAGGTTCGGCCGGTCATAGACTCCGTGGAACGACACCCCACCCCGGATCGGCAGCCCCGCGCGCGCCATGTCGAGCACGCATTTGCCGCCGAAACAGAAACCGATAGCGCTGAGGCGGTCACGATCCACCGGCGCCAAGCCGGCGAGCGTGCCGAGGGAAACCGCCAGCCGATCCCGCAGCAAGGCCCGATCGGCGTTGAGTTCGTCCATGTAACGCGAATAGGCGGGATCCCCCATCGCGGTGCGCTTGCCCTGGCCGAAGACGTCCGCGACCAGCGCGACATAGCCGAGCCGGGCAAGATCCTCGGCCTTGTCGACATCCGCCTCCTTGGCGCCGAGCACGTTCGGCAAGACCAGCACGCCCGGCCGGGCATGGCCCAGGCCATCGTCCCATAGCGCGGTGCCTTCGAAGGGACCGCCGGGGCCGTCATAGACCAGCGTCTGTCGAACCAATGCCATGCTTGTCGTCTCCTGCGCTTGTCCCTGTCGGCCCTTTCGCTAAGGACGGCGACGCGCAGTTACAAGGAGAACGCCCATGCCCACGCTCGTCCTGATCCGCCACGGCCAGTCGGCCTGGAACTTGGAAAACCGCTTCACCGGCTGGTGGGACGTCGACCTGACCGAGCAGGGCGTGCGCGAAGCGACTGCCGCCGGCACGCTGATGAAGGAAAAGGGCCTCGACTTCGATCTCGCCTTCACCAGCTTCCAGAGCCGCGCGATCAAGACGCTGCATCTGGCGCTGGAAGCGATGGACCGGCTGTGGCTGCCGGAAGAAAAGGACTGGCGCCTCAACGAGCGCCATTATGGCGGCCTGACCGGCCTCGACAAGGCGGAGACGGCGGCCAAGCACGGCGACGAGCAGGTCAAGATCTGGCGCCGCAGCTTCGACGTGCCGCCGCCGCTCCCGGAGGCAGGCTCGCCCTGGGATCTGACCCAGGATCCGCGCTATGCCGGCATTCCGATCCCGCAGACCGAGAGCCTGAAGGACACGATCGCCCGCGTGCTGCCCTATTGGGAGCAGCGCATCGCCCCCGAGCTCAAGGCCGGCAAGCGCGTGCTGATCGCGGCGCACGGCAACTCGCTGCGCGCGCTGGTCAAGCACCTGTCGGGTATCGCCGACGAGGACATCGTTAGCCTGGAAATCCCGACCGGCCAGCCGATCGTGTACCAGCTCGACGGAGACCTGAAGGAAGTCGAGCGCTATTATCTGAGCGAGCGGTGATTGTGGACGTCTAAGCCCCTCCTCCTCGGAGGAGGGGTTGGGGGTGGAGGGATTCCAGAACGCCTGTTAGTCTCGGTGAGACTCTGCCCCACCCACCCCCTCCCCTGAAGGGGAGGGGCTAGGCATCACAACTCACCGCCCGCGCGGCCCCAGATCCGCCGGGATGGTCGTCCGGTACGCCGGCGCCACCCGCGCCTTGCTCGCCTGCTCGTACGCATAGCCCGTGCGCAGCAGCAGTCCGTCCGAATAGGCGGTGCCGATGAACGACAGCCCGGCCGGCAGCCCGTTCACCAGTCCCATCGGCACCGTGAGGTGCGGGTAGCCCGACACGGCCGGCAGCTCGCTCGCCGACGGACCGACGAACTGATCGCCATGCGCCGGGTCGCTCAGCCAGGGCGTGCCATAGGTGGGCGTTACCAGCACCTCGGCGCCCGCCGCCTTGAGCATCGCGTCGATGCCCTCCGGCCCCGCCAGCCGCTGCGACTTGGCGCGGGCTGCCTTGTAGTCGGGATCGTCGAGGCCCTTGGTCGCCTCGGCCTTCACGAAGGTTTCCTGGCCGAAGAATGCCATCTCCTCGCCCGCATGCGCCTTGTTGAACGCGATCACGTCGGCCAGCGTTCGCACCTTCACCGCCGCCGGCGTGGTCGCGAGGTACGCGGCGAGATCGTCCTTGAGTTCGGTATAGAGCACCAGCCCCTCGGCCTCGCCCAGCCCTTCAAGCTTGGGCAGCTTCACCTCGACCAGCGTCGCGCCGGCCGCACGCAGCTCGCCCAGCGCCTTGTCGAAGCGGGCGGCGAGATCGTCGGCCATCTCGGGCCGCCAATAGCCGATCCGCATGCCCTTCAGCGCGTCCGCGGCTAGGCCCTGCGCATAGTCCTTGCGGTAGGCATTTGCGCCCTTGGTCGCCGGATCGGCGGGATCTTCGCCGACCATCGCCGAGAAGAGCAACGCGACGTCCGTCACGCTGCGCCCCATCGGCCCCGGCGTATCCTGGCTGTGGCTAATCGGCACGACGTGGGTACGGCTCACCAACCCCAGCGTCGGCTTCAAGCCGACCAGCCCGTTCATCACCGAGGGGCAGACCACCGAACCATCGGTTTCGGTGCCGACCGCCACCGCGGCGAAGCTCGCCGCTGCCGCTGCCCCCGATCCGCTCGACGAGCCGCACGAGGTGCGATCGAGCGCATAGGGGTTGCGCACCAGCCCCCCGACCGCGCTCCACCCGCTCATCGAGTGATCCGACCGGATATTGGCCCATTCGCTCAAGTTGGTCTTGCCGAGGATCACCGCGCCCGCCCCACGCAGCTGCGCCACCACCGGAGCATCGCGACCCGTGCGATTGTCCTTGAGCGCCAGGCTGCCAGCGGTGGTCGGCAGTTCCTTCGTCTCGATATTGTCCTTGATCAACACCGGCACGCCGTCGAGCGGACCCAGCGGCTTGCCGGCCTTGCGGCGCGCGTCGCTTGCGCGGGCCTGGGCCAGCGCATCGGGGCTCACCGCGATCACCGAGCGGAGCGTCGGCCCCTTCTGATCCATTGCCGCGATGCGGGCGAGATAGGCGGCGGTCACCGCCGCGCTGCTCGTCTTGCCTGCCGCGAGATCCGCGGCGATGCGCGTCGCTGGCACCTCCTCTACCTGCACCTGCGCCACCGCCGGGCTGGCCGCGACAAGCGCCAGCATCGCAACACCCCAAGTCCGCATCGCCTACCCCTTTTCCGTAGTTGGGGAGCAGCCTAACCTGCCGCAGCACAAGCGCAATCCTGCCCCGATTGACATAGGGCAAGATCGGTCGGGCAGGCCGGCAGGCGCCTGCCTTAGGAAGGCGTCGCCACGGAGGAAAAGATGCAGACGCCGCTCGCCCGCTACCATGCCCGGATGCAGCGCGTGCTCGACCATGTCGACACGCATGCCGAGGAGGATCTCGACCTGGAGACGCTGGCGGGCGTCGCGGCGTTTTCGAAGCATCATTTCCACCGCCAGTTCAGCGCGCTGTTCGGCCTGTCGGTGCACCGCTACGTCCAGCTCGTGCGGATGAAGCGGGCATCCTACCGCCTCGCCTATCGGCCGGGCGAGGCCGTAACCGGCATTGCGCTGGAGGCCGGCTATGAAGCGCCCGAGGCCTTCGCCCGGGCCTTTCGCCAGCGCTTCGGTCAGGCGCCCTCGCAGTTCCGCGCGGCGCCGGACTGGCACCCCTGGCACGCGGCCCTCGCGCCGCTAACCCAAGCAAGGAGCCAGACGATGCAGACCCGATTCAAGCTTGCCGACGTGGCTATCATCGACGTCCCCGCCACCCCGGTGGCATTCCTCACGCACCGCGGCGACCCCGCCCGTCTCGGCGACACGATCCGCCGCTTCATCGCCTGGCGCAAGACCACCGGCCACCGCCCGCCGGCAAGTGCCACCTACACCATCTTCCACACCGATCCGCGCACCACCCCGCCGGAGGACTATCGGCTCGACCTGGGCGCGGGTGTTGCGCACCCGGTGGCAGACGCCGAGCACGGCATCGAGCCCGGCCTGATCCCGGCGAGCCGCTGCGCCATGCTGCGGGTCGTGGGTCAGGCAGACGACCTAGAACCCGCCGCCCTCTTCCTCTACCGCGAATGGTTGCCAGATAGCGGCGACGAACCCGGGGACTTCCCGCTCTTCGCCCGCCGCGTCGCCTTCTTTCCCGACGTGCCGGAACGGGAATCGGTGACCGAACTCTATCTCCCGCTGCGATAGCCCCCATGGTGCAGCTTGCGCCGTGACCGCTACCAGCAGTTGTGGCGATCGTGATTCATCCCCCAAAATTTATTTGCAGTTCCACGTTCGTTCCCTTGCCTTTCTTGGAGGCAAGGGAAGACCGCGCGTCGCGGCTTTGGCGGCCGGTCCGTCCCGCCACGAGCCGAGTCATTTCAGCGATGAGCCGTTGCATTCCGATTTCATTTGGGCTCTTGTGCCCGAACTCGGATTGGCACAATCTGTAGTGGTCGCACCAAGGGGCAAACCCAAGCACTGGTAACCCATTGTCCGCATAGCCATATGCGGCTTGGGTAAATTCGTGCCGGGCGCCGGGCCGATGGACACTTTTTGTTCTCGCGCAAACCGGCCTGGTGCTACGATTGCTAATGCCCCGAGTCGGTACTGCGTAGGCAAGGAAGACAGGGGTCCTAGTCATGGAATTCAGGGATAGTGAGAACAGCGTGAACGAGACCGCCACCATCGAAGCCGCCCCCGCCAGCAAGGCGCTCGACAGCAAGGCGATCGTGCCGCAGCCCTATCCGGTCGAGGTCGATCATGCGCGCGACGCGCTGCTCACCGATTTCGGCAAGGAGACGCTGAAGGACCGCTACCTGCTCCCCGGCGAAAGCTATCAGGATCTGTTCGTCCGCGTTGCCTCGGCCTATGCCGACGACCAGGCGCATGCGCAGCGCCTGTACGACTATATCTCGAAGCTGTGGTTCATGCCGGCCACCCCGGTGCTGTCGAACGGCGGCACGGGCCGCGGCCTGCCGATCAGCTGCTACCTCAACTCGGTGCCGGACAGCTTGGACGGTATCGTCCAGACCTGGAACGAGAATGTCTGGCTCGCCTCGCGCGGCGGCGGCATCGGCACCTATTGGGGCAGCGTGCGCGGCATCGGCGAGCCGGTGGGCCTGAACGGCAAGACCAGCGGCATCATCCCGTTCGTCCGCGTGATGGATTCGCTGACGCTGGCAATTTCGCAGGGCTCGCTGCGCCGCGGTTCGGCGGCCTGCTATCTCGACATCTCGCACCCCGAGATCGAGGAGTTCCTCGAGATCCGGAAACCCTCGGGCGACTTCAACCGCAAGGCGCTCAACCTGCACCACGGCGTACTGATCCCCGACGCGTTCATGGAAGCCGTGCGCGATGGCCGCGAATGGCAGTTGAAGAGCCCGAAGGACGGCTCGGTCCGCTCGACGGTCGATGCGCGCGCGCTGTTCCAGAAGCTGGTCGAGACCCGCCTCGCCACCGGCGAGCCGTACATCGTGTTCTCGGATCACGTGAACTCGACCATGCCGAAGCACCACCGGGATCTGGGCCTCAAGGTCTCGACCTCGAACCTGTGTTCGGAAATCACGCTGCCCACCGGCCGCGACCATCTAGGTAATGATCGTACCGCGGTGTGCTGCCTGTCCTCGCTCAACCTCGAGACCTGGGACGAGTGGAACAAGGACAAGCTGTTCGTCGAGGACGTGATGCGCTTCCTCGACAACGTGCTGACCGACTATATCGAGCGCGCGCCCGACGAGATGGCCCGCGCCCGCTATTCGGCGGCGCGGGAGCGTTCGGTCGGCCTCGGCGTGATGGGCTTCCACAGCTTCCTCCAGGCCCGTGGCATCCCGTTCGAAGGCGCGATGGCGAAGAGCTGGAACCTGCGCATCTTCAAGCATGTCAGCGCGCAGGTGAACGAAGCCTCGATGGCGCTGGCGGTCGAGCGCGGGCCATGCCCGGATGCCGCCGACATGGGCGTGATGGAGCGCTTCAGCTGCAAGATGGCGATCGCGCCGACCGCGTCGATCTCGATCATCTGCGGCGGCACCAGCGCCTGCATCGAACCGATCCCGGCCAATATCTACACCCACAAGACGCTCAGCGGCTCCTTCTCGGTGCGCAATCCGTATCTGGAGAAGCTGCTCAAGGAGAAGTCGAAGAATTCCGACGCGGTGTGGAATTCGATCCTCGAGCAGGGCGGCTCGGTCCAGCACCTCGACTTCCTGACGCCGGAAGAGAAGGACACATACAAGACCAGCTTCGAGATCGACCAGCGTTGGATCCTGGAGCTTGCGGGCGATCGCGCGCCGTTCATCGACCAGGCGCAGTCGCTCAACCTGTTCATCCCGGCCGACGTGGAAAAGTGGGACCTGCTGATGCTCCACTTCCGCGCTTGGGAGCTGGGCATCAAGTCGCTCTACTATCTCCGCTCGAAGTCGGTGCAGCGCGCCGGGTTCGCCGGCGGGGTCGAGGCCGACAACACGATCGAGAAGCCCAAGTTCGACCTAGGCGAGTCGACCGACTACGACGAGTGCCTTGCCTGTCAGTAAGATGGGCACCCGCGATCGGTTTGCGATCGTCCTCCGGAAGCGTCGCGCCCTCCCGTCCACCGGACAGGGAGGGCGTTTTGCGTTCGGGGACTGCACAAAGGGGCAGTTCGCGATACAGCGCCCGTATCTATTCGTCCTTTTTCAACAACTTGAACAAAAGGATGAAACTTCCCCTAAGTACGGGGGCCGCAACGCGACGATGGTTCCATAGTTCTTGTTCCACCTGTTACAGGATGAGGAGAAGAATGGTGCCCGTTTCCAAGTTCATGATAGCCGCTCTGGGCGGTCTCGTCGTCGCCGCAACGCCGGTCTCGGCCTTCGCGCAGTCGAAGACGGTCGGCGGCGCCGAGATGGTTGCCAGCAAGACCATCGTCGAGAATGCCTCGCAGTCGGCCGACCACACCACGCTGGTGGCGGCAGTAAAGGCTGCCGGTCTCGTCGATACGCTGAACGGCAAGGGCCCCTTCACCGTCTTTGCACCGACCAATGCCGCGTTTGCGCTGCTGCCCGCCGGTACCGTCGACACGCTGCTCAAGCCCGAGAACAAGGGAACGCTGACCAGCATCCTCACCTACCATGTCGTGCCGGGCAAGGTCACCGCGACCCAGCTCGTCGGCAAGATCAAGGCCGGCGGCGGCACCGCGATGCTTACGACCGTGCAGGGCGAGACGCTGAAGGCCAGTCTGTCGGGCAGCAATGTCGTGCTTATCGATGCCAAGGGCGGGCAGGCCATGGTGACGATCGCCGACGTGCCGCAGTCGAACGGCGTGGTGCATGTGGTCGATCACGTGCTGCTGCCCTGATCGGGCTATCCTGATGCTATCCTGATGGAAAGGAGCTGACATCATGCAGAAGCTCGAACGCCGCAAGCGCGTCGCCCTGAAATGGGGTGCCTTGTTTTTCGCGTTGTTCTGGATCGCGGTGATCGCGTTCCGCATTTCGCTGATGGCGTCGGATGCTCCGGCGCGATGGTCCTTCACCTGACTACCGGGGCCGGGGTTGCGTCAAGCTGTCCCGGCCCTCCGCATACCATATCTGGGGGTAGTGCCCGCGAAGCGCCCTCTAGATGTCGAATTATCCACAACCAAAAACGTGCTGAGACACGCTATTTCGGTAGCGCCGCACGCGCAGTTTCGATACCATCGGCGACCGTGGATTTGGCAGCGCCGAACTCCGGCTCCTGCACAGAGTAAGGTATCGCTGACAGCATCGCATGCGCCTGCATCGTATCGACCTTCGCGCTTTCGGCGCCTTGTCCGCAGGGATGGCGGGATCGCGGTGGCCGACGCTTGGCCAGGCACGCCGGTGCACGCGGCAGGGCGAGGGAGGCATGCGCCGCCCCCGCCGCCGGCGGTCAGGCTTCTTCTTCGAACAGCTCGACGGCTACGTCGGCATTGGCCGACAGGCGCACCGTGTCGCCCTCGACCTCGGCGACCAGGCCGCCCGAGACGAAGTGATGATGGCCCTCATGGCTGCCCTCGGCGCCTTCGACCTGCGCGCCCGAATCCTTCTTGGTCAGCTTGATGCGGTCGCCCTCGACCTTGTCGACGGTGCCGACATGGACGCCATCGGCGCCAATGACTTCCATATGCTCCTTGATTACGCTCAGATCTGCCATGGGTCTTCTCCTGCTAGGGGTTCGCGCACCGAACGCACGCGCACGGCAATCGATGCACGCTACCCCAAGGGACGTCAGCCATACGCAGGGATAGCCGCATGAAGCCCCGCGCCCTCCTCGCCTTTGCCGCTCTTGCCCTGCTCGCCGCCTGCGCGCACCAGGTGCCGAGCGCGGTGCAGCCGCAGGCGCCGGGTTTCCTGCTCGGGCTGTGGCACGGCTTCATCTTTCCCGTCGCCTGGGGGCTGTCGCTGATCTTGCCCGACGTCGCCGTCTATGCGGTGCCGAACAATGGTGGCTGGTATGATTTCGGCTTCTTCATCGGTGTGGTGTTCCTCGGCGTCGGTGCACAGGGTGGCCGCAAGGTCGTCTATCGCGAACGCATCGTGGTGCGCGATGGGATGAAGACCGTCCGCGGACGGGTGATCGACCAATGACGCGCACGCTCGCCCTTCAGGCCGGCCTCGGCATCGCTTCGGGCACGGCAGGACTGATCGTCCTCCTCCGCCCCGCGGCCGCGCGCGGGCTGCTGCGCATCCGGCCAAGCGAGCCGGCGACCTATGCGCTGCGGATCGGCGGCATGATGCTGGTCGCGCTCGGCCTGTTCCTCACCGGCTTCGCGCTGGCCTTTGCGAGCGTGGGAGGGGTGGCGTGAGGGATACCGTTCAACTCGAGCGCGGCGGCTATCAAGCAACCAGTAAGCACTGGTTTGCCCTGAAGCTGATTATAGGCCTTGGCATTCTGGGGCTGCTCAGCATGCTGCCCGTCAAAGACAACATCATGCACTGGGGATATGTAGCCATCGCATCCCACGGGATTTTCGAGGCCCTTCGACTTCTTCTCACGCCCCGCCGCAGCCATGAGGCGGCTGAGGAAGGCCAGTCACCTCGTACCATTCGCGTTCAAGGAGCATTGCTGCTGGTTGCCTGGGCAGCGCTCCTTCTCTTCGCCATTCAAAAATTGTTCTGATCCGGAGTACCCCCATGTCGCTTCTCGAAGCCCGCAAGACCTACAAGCCCTTCGAATATCCCTGGGCCTATGAATATTGGAAGCGCCAGCAGCAGGTCCACTGGCTGCCGGAAGAAGTGCCGCTGGGCGAGGATTGCCGCGACTGGGCGCAGAAGCTGTCGGATCACGAGCGCAACCTGCTCACCCAGATCTTCCGCTTCTTCACCCAGGCCGATGTGGAGGTGCAGGATTGCTACCACGAGAAGTACGGCCGCGTGTTCAAGCCGACCGAGGTGAAGATGATGCTCACCGCCTTCTCCAACATGGAGACGGTGCACATCGCGGCGTACAGCCACCTGCTCGACACGATCGGCATGCCCGAGACCGAATACAGCGCCTTCCTCCAGTACAAGGAGATGAAGGACAAGCATGATTACCTCAGCACCTTCGGCGTCGATACCGACGAGGACATCGCCAAGACGCTGGCGATGTTCGGCGGCTTCACCGAGGGGCTGCAGCTGTTCGCCAGCTTCGCGATGCTGATGAACTTCCCGCGCTTCAACAAGATGAAGGGCATGGGCCAGATCGTCACCTGGTCGATCCGCGACGAGAGCCTGCACTGCGAGGGCATCATCAAGCTGTTCCACACTTTCTGCAAGGAACGGAACTGCATGACGCCGAGCGTGCGCGACGACATTCTGGACATGTGCCAGAAGACCGTCCGCATCGAGGACGCGTTCATCGACCTGGTGTTCGAAATGGGCCCGGTGAACGGCATGACGCCCAAGGACATCAAGAAGTATGTCCGCTTCATCGCCGACTGGCGCCTCGGCCAGCTGGGCCTCAAGCCGATCTACATGATCGACGAGCACCCCCTGCCCTGGCTCGCCCCGCTGCTCAACGGCGTCGAGCACGCCAATTTCTTCGAGACGCGCGCCACCGAATATTCGAAGGCGGCGACGCGCGGCCAGTGGAACGAGGTCTGGGAGAGCTTCGACAAGCGTCGCCAGGCCAAGACCAGCACGATCGCCAACGAGGATGCGATCGAAGGCGACATGTTCGCCAAGGCCGGCATCGCAGCCGAGTAAAGAGTCGCTCTCCCCCCTACCGTGTGCGGGAGGGGGGAGAGCGACGACTGTGGTCGCCACGCGACGGCGGCCAAATCCCCTTGCCCCCCGGACATTCGCGAGCAACAATGTTGCCCGAACGAAGCGCTTTCTTGCTCGCGAAGATCCTGAAATGGGGGTTGTCATCTTGGTTCGTGCCATCTCGCTCGCCGGCTTGCTGCTGGCCACTACCGCGCCCGCACTCGCGCAGAACTCCGCACCGCAGCCGCTGCCGATCGTCGAAACGATCCCGGCCGCGCGTGACATCGCTTATCCCGGCACGCTGAAGGTCGACATCGACGCGACCGACACACTGCGCGGCATCTTCCGGGTGCGCGAGACGATCCCCGTCGCCAAGAGCGGCCGCCTTACCCTGCTCTTCCCCGAATGGCTGCCCGGCAAGCACGGTCCCCGTGGCGAGATCGAAAAGCTGGCGGGCCTGCAGATCAAGGCGAACGGCAAGCGCCTGCCCTGGACGCGCGATGCGGTGGACGTGTTCGCCTTCCATGTCGACGTGCCCGCCGGCGCGAAGACCATCGAGGCCGAATTCCAGTTCGTCTCGGCGACCGACGGCAACCAGGGCCGCATCGTGATGACCCCCGAGATGATGAGCCTGCAGTTCAACTCGCTCAGCCTCTATCCTGCCGGCTATTTCACCCGCCGCATCCCGATCCAGGCCACGGTGAAATACCCTGAAGGCTGGACCGCCGCCGGCGCGGTGCCCGCCAAGGTGAACGGCGCGACCTATGCCTATGAGACCACCAGCTACGAGATCCTGATGGATTCGCCGGTGATCGCAGGTCGCTATTACCGCAAGTTCCCGCTCTCCGAGCGCGTGACGCTGGACGTCGTCGCCGACACTCCCGAGGAGCTGGAGGCCAAGCCCGAGCAGATCGCCGCGCACAAGCGCCTCGTCGAACAGGCGGTGAAAACCTTCGGCGCCCAGCACTACGATCACTACCACTTCCTCCTGTCGATCAGCGACAAGATGGGTGGGATCGGCCTCGAGCATCACCGCAGCTCGGAAGACGGCGTGGCCCCCGGCTATTTCACCAAATGGGCCGAGCAGCCGACCGCGCGCAACCTGCTGCCGCACGAATATACCCATAGCTGGGACGGCAAGTATCGCCGTGGCGCCGAGCTGTGGACGCCTGACTTCCGCATGCCGATGCGCGACCAGTCGCTGTGGGTCTATGAAGGCCAGACCCAGTTCTGGGGCTATGTCTTTCAGGCGCGCTCGGGCCTCGTCACCAAGGAGGAGACGCTGGAAGGCTATGCCAACATCATGGCCAGCCTAGATACCCGCGCCGGCCGGCAGTGGCGGCCGCTGATCGACACCACCAACGATCCGATCATCACCGCCCGGGCACCCAAGGGCTGGACCAGCTGGCAGCGCAGCGAGGACTATTACAACGAGGGTCTGCTGGTGTGGATGGAAGTCGACTCCATCCTCCGCGAACAGAGCAAGGGCACCAAGTCCATCGACGATTTCGCCCGCATCTTCTTCGGCGGCCGCGACGGCGACTATGGCGAGGTGACCTACAGCTTCGACGACGTGGTGAAGACGCTCGACTCGGTGCAGCCCTATGACTGGCGCAGCCTGCTTACTGCCCGGCTGCACGACGTGTCCGAGCGCGCACCGCTCAAGGGGTTCGAGCGCAACGGCTACAAGCTGGTCTATACCGAGGTGCCCAACAAGATGGGTCGGCCGGGTACTGCCGACCTCAGCTATTCGCTGGGCCTCGCCGTCGGCAAGCGCGGGATCGCGGGCGTCGCCTGGGACGGCCCGGCATTCAAGGCCGGCATCACTGTCGCCGACGAGATCGTCGCGGTGAACGGCCGCGCCTATTCCACCGAGGCGCTGATTGACGCGGTAAAGGCCGCCAAGGGCACCAAGGCGCCGATCCAGCTTACCCTGAAACGGGACGATCGTTACCGAGAGGTTAGCATCGACTATCATGATGGGCTGCGCTATCCGCACCTCGTCAAGACGGTCGAAGGAGAGGCTGGCCTCGACAAGCTGCTGCAAGCCCGCTGAGACGGGCGACGCTGCCAACCAAGGTTTAGAGACACTATGCGCATCGATCTGATTCCCATTGGCGATGATCCGCCGAACAATCTGAACGTCATCATCGAGGTTCCCTCGGGCGGCGAACCGGTGAAGTATGAGTTCGACAAGGCCAGCGGTGCGCTGTTCGTCGATCGCATCCTGCACACGCCGATGCGTTACCCGGCGAATTACGGCTTCGTGCCGCACACGCTGTCGCCCGACGGCGACCCGCTCGACGCGCTTGTCATCGCCCGGTCACCCTTCGTGCCGGGCTGCGTGGTGCGTGCGCGCCCGATCGCGGTGCTGAAGCTGGAAGACGAGGCCGGCGGCGACGAGAAGCTGGTCTGCGTGCCGGTCGACAGCACCTTCCCCTATTATTCGGACGTCGGCGAGCGTTCGGACCTGCCCTCAATCGTGCTGCAGCAGATCGAGCATTTCTTCACCCACTATAAGGACCTGGAGTCCGAGAAGTGGGTGCGGATCGGCAGCTGGGGCGATGCCGCCGAAGCGCGCCAGATCGTCCTCGAGGCGATCGAGGCCGCGAAGAAGGCCAAGGCAGCCTGAGCCAGAATCCGCGGCGGCGCGGGGCACGACCCCGAGGGGTCGGCAACGTCCTCGCGCCGCCGCGCTTTCTCGCCTTCGCAGCGACCACCGTTGCGGCAGGGCTGTTTCTGGTACCGCAGCTCGGCATCCGCGCCGGCGCGATGCTCGCCTTCGATATCGGCGCCGCGCTGTTCCTGGCGCTGTGCATACCGATGCTCAAGCACCAGTCCGATGCGATGCGGCGCTCGGCCTGCAACAACGATGCGAACCGGCTGGTGCTGCTGGGCATCACCGGCGCCGTCACCGTCATCATCCTGATCGCGATCGCCAGCGAGCTGATGGAGCGCAAGGCGCCCCAGCCCGCGCAACTAGCGCTGATCATCGGCACGCTCGCGCTCAGCTGGACGTTCAGCAACGGCGTGTACGCGCTGCATTACGCCCATCTCTTCTACAGCGAGGCACCGGGCGGCCGCGACAAGGGCGGGCTGGAGTTCCCCAAGACTCCCGAGCCCAACTACTGGGACTTCATCTACTTCGCCTTCTGCCTGGGCATGACCTTCCAGACCAGCGACGTGTCGATCACCACGCGGCAGCTGCGGCGGGTAGTGACGCTGCACTGCCTTGCAGCCTTTGTGTTCAATCTGGGCGTCGTGGCCTTCACGATCAACGTTCTCGGCGGTAGTTGAGCGGGCGGGCGTCCGCCCGTTCCTCGCCTGCCGGAGAAACCATGTTCCGTGTCGCCGCTCTCGCGCTTGCCGTGCTGCTTGCGCCTGCCGCCTCTGCCCAGACCAACGACAAGTTCGTCGTCGCCAGCCTTACCGATGGCGTGTGGATGAAGGGGGACCTGCACGTCCATTCGCGGCACAGCAAGGATTCGACCAACCATTCCGTGGCGCGGATCATTGCCGATGCCGAGCGCGCGAGCTTCGACTTCCTGCTGATCAGCGACCACGACAACCATGTGAACGGCGATACCGCGCACAACACCTGGTCGGATCCCGAATTCCGTTCGGACAAGCTCCTGCTGCTCTACGGCGCGGAATGGACGACGGTGCGCGGCCATGCCGTGATCCTCTCGGCCAAGCCCTATGACGAGAAGAAGCTGTTCGACATCCGCGATGCGCGCGATGTGGCGGTGCAGAAGGTCAAGGACGGGCTGGACGTCCACCTTTCGGCCAACCACCCGACCAACAAGGACCATTTCGGCTATTCCTACGACATGGTCGATTCGCTGGAGGTGTGGAACACCGTCCGCTGGGCGCCGAACAAGACCAACCTGATGGTGTGGGACGACATGCTGAGCTCGGGCCGCAAGATCGGCGCCCGCGGCGGGAGCGATTCGCACCATGGCACCGTGCCGGGCAGCACCGCCCCGCAGGCACTGGAGGCGACCGCGAACAATATCGGCACGCCGACCACCTGGGTGTTCGCGCCGGGGCGCACACGCGAGGCGGTGATCGCCGCGATCGGCCGCGGCCGCGCCTCGATCAGCGCCAACCCTTATGCACCGCGCGTCGAGCTGACCGCCGACGTCAACGGCGATGGCAAGGCCGACATGATGATGGGGGACAATGCCAAGGCGCCTGCCGGGCCGGTGCGCTTCACCGTGCGCCTTTCGGGCAAGCGGGAAGAGGGGGCCTATCAGGTCCGTATCATCAAGAATGCAGACGTGTTCGCCACGCTCGACCTCGGCGCGGACGGCAGCGTCGGCTTTACCGACACGCCTGACGCCATGGGCCGCAGCTACTATCGGATCGAGGTGGAAGGCCCGCAGACGCCCTATCCGGGGGTAGACAACTTCCAGAAGGTCGCGGGGCCGATGGTGGCGATCTCCAACCCGATCTTCTTCAACTTCGACCCGAACTTCTGATCGTCCGTGGTGGCGCCGTTACAGCGCCACCACCTGCTGCTTGCCATCATAGACGACCTCGCGGCCCGGTGCCTCGGCAAGACCGACACCGGTGCCAGGCGCGACGGTGACCACGCGGAAGCGGCGCGTCTTCGCCATGCCGGGATAGCGGCCCGCGCGCGCGCCGATAGTCAGCGTGCCCGCCTTGTCGTTGAGCACCAGATCGATTGTCGCGCGCTCGCCGCGCTGCCAGCCCTGGCCGTCCCCGGCATCGTCATACAGGGTGAAGCGGCCATCGGCGCCGCGATAGACGCGCAGCTCGATCGGCCGGTCCGGGGACTGATCCGCATATTGCACCGGCGATCCCAGCGGCAGGATCGTCCCCGCCGCCACCTGAACCGGGATCTGTCCGATCGGGGCGGCGACCTGGAGCGTCGCACCGCCGGCATGGCGCGCGCCCGTCCAGAAATCAATCCACTCGGTACCCGCGGGCAGGTACACCGCCCGCGCCGTCGCCCCCGGCTCGATCACCGGGCTGACCAGCAGGCCGCGCCCGAACAGATACTGGTCGCGCAGGTCCTGCGCCTTCGCATCGTTCGGAAAAACCATGCCAGCCGGGTAAAGGAACGACGCGCCGTGCGTCGCCACCTGCCAGCTCTGCGCGTAGACGAAGGGCAGCAGCCGGTAGCGCAGCGCCACCGCATCGAGCAGCGGTCCACGCACCGCCTCGGGAAAGCTGTACACCTCCTTGCCCTCGCCGGTGCCGTGGATGCGGAACATCGGGTTGAACACGGCAAACTGCAGCCAGCGGGTGAACAGCTCCTGATAGGCCGGGTCCCTGGGGCTGCCGCCGAAGAAGCCACCGATATCCGCCGACCAGAAAGGGTTGCCCGTCATCGAGAAGTTGACGCCCGCCGGGATCTGCCGGGCGAACACGTCCCACCTTCCGCTGACATCGCCGGACCAGGTAAAGGCACCGTTGCGCTGCTGCCCCGCCCAGGCCGAGCGGGTGAGCAGCAGCGGGCGCTTGGCAGGGTACTCTGCCGCCATGCCGTCGCGCACGGCGGTCGTATGCAGCAGCGGATAGGCATTGTAGACCAGCGCACCGGCCCCCAGCGCGGTGTTCACCTCGGCCATCTCGCCCCATTGGCCGCCCAGTTCGGCCTCGCTGCCGTCCAGCCAATAGCCGTCAAACCCCGCACGCCCGAGGCGCTCCGAGATCTGCCGCCAGTAGAGCGCGCGCGCCTTGGCCGAGAAGGCATCGTACCAGCGGCCTTGGCCCGCTGGATACACATTGGGGTAGGTCCTGGGGTACAGTCCGCCGATCGCCTCCAGCGCCCTGGTGTTCTCCAGTCCGACATCGAGACGCGGCCAAACCGAGACGATGCTGTGCAGATTGTGCCGATGCAGGGCATCGAGCATGCCCTTTGGATCGGGGTAGCGGCTCGGGTCCATCTCGTGGCTGCCCCAGCGCCCGGCGGGCCAATATTGCCAGTCCTGCACTACCGCATCGAGCGGAATGCCCAGCCGGCGATATTCCGCCGCCACGCCCAGCAGCTCGGCCTGCGAGGCATAGCGCTCCTTTGACTGCCACAGCCCCCAGGCCCAGCGCGGCAGCAGCGAGGCGGCGCCGGTAAGCTGGCGATAGGCACCGATCACCTGATCGACATCCGGCCCGGCAAACAGGAAGTAATCCACGCCCTCGCCCGCGCTCGAGCGGAACAGCGCCCTTCCTCCGGCCTGCGGGGTATCCACGGCCACTTCGGTCACCGAGGCATTGTTCCAGAACAGCCCGAAGCCGGCGGGCGAGACCAGCACCGGGACGCCGACATCGGTGTTTGCCTGCTGGAGTCGCACGATCGATCCGCGATAGTCGAGCAGCCCCGTCTGATGCTGACCGAGGCCGTACACCGCCCGCCCCTCCGGCAGGGTGAAGAGCATGCGCACCGCGCCCTCGGCATCGGGCGCGCCGCCGAGCTTGCGGCGCTCCAGATTGGCTTCGGCGATCAGCGGCTTGCCGTCCCCGCCGAGCAGCGCCACCGCCCCCGTCCTGCGATCGACGCTCGCGCGCATCGCGGGGGTGGCGATCAGGTAGCGGTCAGCCTGTTCGTCGAGCGTCCAGGCGACCCGGGCCGGCGCGCCGACGAGCGCGACGTCGGGTGTCCGCTCGGCGCCTTCCCGCAGCATCGTCACGCGCAGGATGCGGTCGCCCCAGAGGGTGAGGACCAGCACCCCCTGATCGGTCCGGAAGCGCAGCCCGGTATCGTCTCGCGCCAACAGGGCCACGCCCGCGCTCGTCCCCGCAGGTGCCAGGGCGGCGGGCGCCGCAAAACTCTGCGCATTCGGGAGGAGACATGCTGCGCCCAACAGCAGGAGCGACCTGGCGTTCATCGACTTTCCTCCCCCGACATCATGATCTTTGCCATCATGTTGTCAGACAAGAAAGCGCTTGCCTAGCCCCGTCAGGGTCTTACTGGCCGCCGGCCAGTCGCAGCCCGGCAATGCAGCCGACGAGTCCCAGGATCAGCAGGAGGCGCACCGGCGTGATCGGCTCGCCGAACCAGAGCATGCCGACGATCACGGTGCCCAGCGCGCCGATTCCACCCCACACCGCATAGGCGGTGCCCATCGGGATGGTCCGCGCCGCCAGTTCGAGCAGCAGCATCGAGGCGGTGACCGAGACGAGGAAGCCGATCGTCCAGGGGATGCTGCGAAAGCCGTCGATGAAGCGCAGGCAGGTGGTAAAGCCCACCTCGCACAACCCGCCGACGATCAGATAGACCCAGGCCATCAGCGGCCCGCCAGCCGGGCCAGTGCCTCGCCGCTCACGCGCTGCACGGTCCACTCCTCCATGCCGACCGCGCCCATGGCGCTATAGAAGTCGATCGCCGGCTGGTTCCAGTCGAGCACCGACCATTCGAACCGGCCATAGCCGCGATCGACCGCGATACCGGCCAGATGGCGGAGCAGCGCCTTGCCCACGCCGGCCCCGCGGCCGGCGGGGGTGACGTACAGGTCTTCCAGATACATGCCGGGCAGCCCGGTCCAGGTGGAGAAATTCTGGAAGAACAGCGCGAAGCCGAGTGGCGCTCCGTCCCCGCTCTCCGCGATTATCGCCTCGGCCGCCGGTCGCGGGCCGAACAGCGCAGCCTCCAGCATCGCCTCCGTTGCCAACACGGCATCGGGCTCGCGCTCATAATCGGCCAGTTCTCGGATGAAGGCGAGGATCTGGGCCACGTCGGCGACGGTGGCGAAACGGATGTTTGTCATGCGGCGGCCTCGGTCTGCGGGGCGGCTGCCACCCTTCCGCGGATCGCGGCGAGGCAGCCCAGGATGATGAGCAACGCGCCGCCGACCGTCCAACCGGAGACGCGCTCGTCGAACACGACATAGCCGAGCAGGGCTGCCCAGACGAACGCCGTATATTCCACCGGCGCCAGCACCTGCGCTTCGGCATGCGCATAGGCCCAGGCGAGCAGCACTGCGGAGACCGAGCCGACCAGCGCCGCCCCCAGGATCCACGGCCACAGCGTGACCGCCGGCAGGGTGGAGAACCAGGGCGCGCCCGGCAGCATCACCAGCGCCAGCACGAGGCTGGTGAATAGCGCGACCTCGATCGGATCCGCGACCTGCGCCTGCTGTCGCAGCAGGATCAGGCTGCCGGCGTAGAGGATCGAAGCGACGAAGACGGCGATCGAGCCCAGCACGACTTGCGTAGAGGCATGCGCCTGTACCTGCCCTGCGGCGATCGCGAGCACGCCCAGGCTGGCGATCAGCGAGCCGCCGATTGCGGCGCGGCGGATCTTCTCGCCCAGAAAGGCGGCGGCAAGGAACATCGCGATCAGCGGCGCAAGGAAGGTTAACGCGATGCCCTGCGCCATCGTCACCCGTGCGAGCCCCCAGAAGAACAGCACGACCGATGTGCCCGCAAGCACGCCGCGGGCGAAGTGGAGCTTGAGCGCGGCGCGGCGCGGCCATGGCGTACGGCGCAGGAGGAAAATCGGCCCCAGCAGCACGATCGCACCGATCGATCGCCACAGCACCGCGCTATAGGCGCCGTGCGCGATCGACATGCCTTTCATCACGGCGTCCATCACCGAATAATTGGCGATTCCCAGCGCGGCGACGAGGAAGGCGATGCGGGGCGAACGGGGCATGCGGATCGGGTAGCCGGGTCGACCGGGAATGGCGAGCCCTTAGCCGAATGCCCTCTACGCTTGCGCCGCTGTCACCTCAACGATCGCCACCCTCCTTGCCCCCGCTCTCCGCATAGGCCTGCGTGCCCCGCGTGACCACGTCGTCCTCCGGCAATATCGCCGCGATCGGGATGTCCGCCTGGGCGAGGATCTCGGCATAAAGCGGCGCGAAATCGGTCTCCACCGTCTCTCGCAGCAGTGCTTCGAAGCTGGGGATCACGAAGTAGTTCTGCTGGAAATCGTCGATGCGATAGTCGGTACGCATCACCCGCTTCATGTCGAAGCGGATGCGGTTGGGGCTGTCGCTGTCCAGCGCAAACACGCTTTCGGCCGAACTGGAGACGATGCCGGATCCATAGATTCGCAGACCCTCCGCCTCCTCGACCAGCCCGAACTCCACGGTGTACCAATAGAGGCGTCCGAGCTGCTTGAGCGCTCCCAGTTCGAGCGCGCGCATCCCGCCGCGGCCATAGGCCTCGAGGTAATCGGCGAAGACGGGATCCGCGAGCATCGGCACATGGCCGAACACGTCGTGGAACACGTCCGGCTCCTGGATATAGTCGAGCTGGTCCGGCCGGCGGATGAAGTTGCCTGCGACGAATCGACGGTTCGCCATGTGATCGAAGAACACGTCGTCTGGGACAAGGCCCGGCACCGCGACGACCTGCCAGCCGGTCAGCCGCATCAGCCGCTCCGAAAGCTCCTCGAAGTTCGGAATGCCCCGCTCGGAGAGTCGCAGCGCCTCCAGTCCCTTGAGATAGGCGGAGGAGGCACGGCCCGGCAGCAGCTTCGCCTGGCGGGCGAACAGCGTGTCCCAGGTGGCATGTTCCTCGGGCGTGTACGCTGCCCAGTCCTGCGGGATCGTCCAGTCCGGCGCAGCACCCTCGGGCGGCCGGTCCAGCACATGCGTTTCCTTGTTCATCGCGGCGCTATAGCATCGTCGCAAATGCAACGAAACGGCGCGCAGCCCCGCGCCAAGCCGAGGAGCGTCGCAGGGCCCCCGCCTGGCCCGTACCGAAGGACGAGCGCGTTCCCCCGCCAAGGCTGGCGATGCTCGCCGAACTCCCGCGCGCCTTCTATGGTCTGGCGGAACTCGCCGCCCACTGGCGCGCGCTTGGGGAAAACCCTCGCGGCGACGGCCGCCCCGTGCTGGTGCTGCCGGGCCTGTTCAACGCGGACCGTTCGCTTCTGGTTCTGCGCCGTCATCTCCACCGACTGGGCTACCGCGCATATGGCTGGGGACTGGGCCGCAATTTCGGGACGCGCACGATCGGCGCGGCGGGCGAACGGCTGATGGCGCGGATCACCGAACTCCACCTCGTGACCGGGCAGCCGGTCACGCTGGTCGGCATCTCGCTCGGCGGGATCATGGCGCGCGTCGCGGCGCATCGCCATCCGGAGATGGTGCGCGGCGTGATCACGATCAGTTCGCCCTTCGCCGGCCACCCCAGCGCCACCAATGTCTGGCGCCCCTTCCAGTGGCTGAGCGGCGAACGGATCGACGATCCCGCCCTGCTCGGCCAATTGGCGGAAGCCGCAGCCCCGCTGCCGATGCCTGCAACGGCGATCTGGAGCCGCAGCGACGGGCTGGTCAACGGCCTGAACTGCCGCACCAGTGCCTGTCGTGCGGTGGAGGTGCGCAGCAGCCACCTCTGGGTGCAACTGCGTGCCGAGGTACTTTCGGCGGTGGCGCAGGCGCTCGCCGAACAGCGCCTGTCCTAGCCGAGCGCCTCGTCCAGCAGCCTGGCCAGCCGCAGGCCGCCACGCACCACCTGCTGGCGCGCGACCGGCACCAGCTTCGCGATCGTTGCCTCGTCGAGCTGCGCCGGATGCGCGCCCGCCGTGCAGACGCCGTCGCCGGCCGCACTGGGATAGACCGTGTCGCGTGCGACCTGCCAGCTCTCGCGGCTCCAGTCGGCGACGCTGCCGCCCCACATCGCGGTGCGTTCGCCCGCGCTGTACACCCGCACCGGCGAGGGCGGCTGCGAGATGGCACGCTCGGCCAGATAGCCGTCCCACACCGAATGCAGGTTGAGCTTGGCGCTCGTGAACGCGCCGTAGTTGGTCTTCACCTGGTTGCCGCCCAGATCGCTGTGATCGCCGGCATGCAGCGGCTGGTGCAGGTCGCCGACGAAATGGACGAGAAACGCCAGCGCCATCACCCGCTCGCGCAGCGGCACCTTTGGGTCCTTGAGCAGCTTCACGTCGCGCTCGATCTGCGCCGAGACGCAATTGCCGTCGCGGCAGGGCGGCTTGAGGTCGAACGGCTTGCAGATATCGATGTTCTGATAGTGCCACGAATAGGCATAGCTGAAGCGCGGCCCCAGCGTCTTGACGCAATCCGCCCAGACGGCGGCCTCCTCGATGGTGCCGGCGGGGCAGGTCGGCGTTTCGAGCAGGGCCTGGCGCCGGAGCAATGCATCGATCTTCGCCCGAACCTGCGGGGTCACGTTGCGATAGGCGATCGCGCCGACCGTTTCATGGCCATATTCCCAATAGGCGGAAGCGGGCGAGGCGGCGCCGAAGCCGACCAGCGCGGCGAGGAGAAGGAGGATGCGACTCATGGTCGCCCCCTAGGGCCGCCCCCTCTCCCGTTCAATGGGTTAGCGCTGGTCCTCGTAGATCGCGATCTCGCGCGTGCCGTCCGCCCAAGCCTTGCCGCGATACATGCCGGGGGTGGTGAAGCACCAGTCGAGCTCTCCCGAGGGCGCCGCGAGGATCACGCCGCCGACGCCGCCCATCGCCTTCACATCGGCCATCACCACTGCCGCAGCCTGGCCCGCGGTCTCGCCCAGGAAGCGCATGCGGGCGCAGATTTCATGGGTAACGCCCTCCCGGATGAAGAACTCCCCCGAGCCGGTGGCGGAAATCGCGCAGGCGCGATCATCGGCATAGGTGCCCGCGCCGATCAGCGGTGAGTCGCCCACCCGGCCCCAGCGCTTGCCGGTGAGGCCGCCGGTGGAGGTCGCCGCCGCGACATGGCCAGCCGCATCCATCGCTACCGCACCGACCGTGCCGTACTTCATGTCGACATCGAAACCGCCGCGCGCCGTATCGGCCTTCATCCAGTCGAGCTGCTGGCGGCGCTCCTCGGTACCGAACCAGGCATTGTCGACCTGCTCCAGCCCCTGGTCGCGCGAGAATTGATCCGCGCCCTCGCCTGCGAGCAGCACATGGACGCTCTTCTCCATCACCGCGCGGGCCAGCGCGACGGGGTGGCGCGTGGTCGTTGACCCGGCGACCGCCCCCGCCGCACGGCTCGCCCCGTCCATGATCGCCGCATCGAGCGTGTGCCCGCCCTCCCAGGTAAACACCGATCCGCGCCCGGCATTGAAATGGGGGTCATCTTCCAGCACCTGCACGGCTGCCTGTACGGCCTCGACGGCCGAGCCGCCGGTCTCGAGCACCGCCGCGCCGGCATCGAGCGCGGCGTTCAGGCCGGCGGTGGCGCCCGCCTCCTGCGCCTCGGCCAGTTCGCCGCGCCGCATGCTGCCGGCACCGCCATGGATCGCCAGCGTCCAGCGGCACTTGGAGAATTGGGTCGACATCGAGGGGCTCCGGCTGAATTTGTAGGGCGTCCCTAGCAGATCGCGCGATCCAACCAAGGTCCGGCTAGCCGCCGCCCTCCGTTGCGCCTATATGGCGGCCATGTCCGTACGACCCTGGCGCGATATCGTCCGGCGGCAAAGCCGTCAGATCATGGTGGGCAACGTGCCCGTTGGCGGCGATGCGCCGGTGACGGTGCAGACGATGACCAACACCGCCACCTCCGACGTGAAGGCGACGATCGACCAGATCCGCCGCTGCGAGGAGGCCGGCGCGGACATCATCCGCGTCTCCTGCCCGGACGTCGAGAGCACCGCCGCGCTCAAGCAGATCGTCCGCGCCGCGCGCGTGCCGATCGTCGCCGACATCCATTTCCACTATAAGCGAGCGTTGGAAGCCGCGGATGCCGGCGCCGCCTGCCTGCGCATCAACCCCGGGAATATCGGCTCGGCCGACCGGGTGAACGAAGTGGTGAACGCCGCCAAGGCCAACGGCGCCTCGATCCGCATCGGCGTCAATGCCGGCAGCCTCGAGAAGGACCTGCTGGAAAAATACGGGGAGCCGTGCCCCGAGGCGCTGGTGGAATCGGCGCTCGATCACATCAAGCTGCTGCAGGACCGGGACTTCCACCAGTTCAAGGTCGCGGTGAAGGCGAGCGACGTGTTTCTCGCGGTCGCCGCCTATCAGCAGCTGGCCGACGCCGTGGACTGCCCGCTGCACCTGGGTATCACCGAGGCTGGCGGCTTTGTCGGCGGCACGGTCAAGTCCGCGATCGGCATCGGCTCGCTGCTCTGGTTCGGCATCGGCGACACCATTCGGGTCAGTCTCTCGGCCGAACCCGAGGAGGAAGTGCGCGTCGGCTTCGAGATCCTCAAGGCGCTGGGCATCCGCAACCGCGGCGTCCGTGTCGTCTCCTGCCCCAGCTGCGCGCGCCAGGGCTTCGACGTGATCCGCACCGTGCAGGCGCTGGAGGAACGGCTCCAGCACATCCGCACGCCGCTGTCGCTCTCGGTGCTCGGCTGTGTGGTCAACGGCCCCGGCGAGGCGCGCGAGACGGACATCGGCCTGACGGGCGGTGGAAACGGCAAGCACATGGTCTATCTCTCGGGCCTGACCGACCACACGGTCGAGGATGCCGACATGCTCGATCACATCGTCAAGCTCGTGGAGGCCAAGGCGGCCGAGATCGAAGCCGCGAACGCCGAGCCGGCCCAAGCGGCCGAGTGAATCCCGAGCCCAATGCCGCGCTGATCGACGCGGGCGCGCTGGTGACGGGGCTGTTCGCCGCACGGCTGGCGCTGCTGTGGCGCAGCGATGCAACCGGCTGGCGCAACTGGGCGGCACGCTGGCTGCGCCGGGGCATGTGGGCGGCGTTGCTGGTGCCGACCCTCCGGCTGGCGGTGCTGGCATCAGCGGGGGGCGAGCGGATGCCGGTGATGCTCGCCGCAATGGTGGCGCTACCCGCCGCAGGGATGCTCCTCGCACTGGTGGATGCGGCGCTGGCCGAAGCCGTCGCGACGCAGAGTGCGGTGCGTCGTACGTAGGACATGGTTCATGTATGCTCAACGCCGGTTGGCATCGCGTTCAAGGGTATAGGCACCCGAAGTAAAGCGGGGAATACGCTTGCCTTCGCCACGCTGGCGAATTCTTGTACCGTTTGCATTTTCGCAACGTTTATTATTCGGTGAGGATACCGCTTGATGCCGTCCCCGGGGACGTTGATGTAGGCTACAGAAACGTTCCCATTCGTGAGAGACCTTACTACGATGATCCGACACATCGTCCGGGAGTTCATGCGTCGCGCTCCCTTCACGAGCGCCGGTCATTTGAGCGTGCCGCTTGCTCGGCAGGACGACCGGACAGGTTCCCGTATGTCGACGGGCGGGCGGCGCCAGGAGATGACGCTCGACGATCTCGATAGCGCAGCCCTGGATTTCCAGATCGGGAATTTGGACGGCTGGCATGGCCATGTACTTGCGCTCCCGAGTTGGTTTGAGCACTCGCAGTCTCCAACCTCGCAAGCGTTCCGCAATCAGATGCTTCGTCTGTGGAGCGCCATAACGGGACGAACGACATATAGCCCTGTCGAGCATGAAGACACACCGGAAATCGCGGACGCAGATGCCCTAGTTCGGCCTGCCTTTTATGCATCATCCGATCTCCACTACGCCGGTGCCCAAATCATCGCGATGGGCCACATAGTGATGCGCAGCGGTTTGGTCGCGGGTGATCGCGTGCTGGAATATGGCGCAGGGTTTGGCCAGACTGCTCTGGCGCTGGCTCGGCTTGGCGCCCACGTCGACACCGTCGACATCAATCCCGCCTTCTGCAAAGTAGTGAAGCGCTCCGCGGAACACTTCCTCGCATCGCTGACCCCGCATCAAGGGGAGTTCGGTTTAAATCCCGCCGGCAACGATAATGCTTATAAACTGGTCCTATTCTACGAAAGCTTTCACCACTGCTTTGACTTTTTCAGCCTTATCGAGAAGCTGCCATCACTGCTTGCGCCGGGCGGCAGGGTTATCCTGGCGGGCGAACCTATTTTTGACGAGCATTGTCCGGAGCTCCCTTACCCTTGGGGATTTAGGCTGGATTGGGAGAATGTCGCGGTTATGCGGCACCGTGGCTGGATGGAGCTTGGCTTCCAGCGGGAGTTCCTACTCGATCTGTTCGCACAGGCGGGCTTTACGTGTCGGGTGTATACCGACCCCAACTCGCACTGGGCAACCATCTACCAGTTCCAACAGGCATAGCGGAGGTCGGGCGCGAGGGGGCGATTTCCGCCATTCGGCTGCCCGCACGGGATCGCCGCTTGTCTGCACCGCCCCTCCGGTAGTCCTCACCGCGTCGGCACGGGTTCCGCACCGGTATAATCGTAGAAGCCGCGCTTGGTCTTGCGGCCGTACCAGCCGGCTTCGACATATTTCACCAGCAGCGGCGCGGGGCGGAACTTGGGGTCGCCAGTGCCTTCGAACAGCACGCGGGTGATCTCCAGGCAGGTGTCGAGCCCGATGAAGTCGGCCAACGTGAACGGGCCCATCGGGTGGTTGAGCCCCAGCTGGCAGGCCGCGTCGATATCGGGGATCGTTGCCACGCCCTCGCCGAGCGCGAAGCACGCCTCGTTGAGCATCGGCATCAGCACGCGGTTGACGATGAAGCCCGGCGCGTCATTGGCATGGACGATCCGCTTGCCCAGCGACTGGCCAAACGCTTCCACGGTGGCCACCGTCGCATCACTGGTGGCGAGGCCGCGGATCAGCTCGATCAGCCCCATCACCGGCACGGGATTGAAGAAGTGCACGCCCATGAAGCGGGCAGGGTCCGGCGCCGCCTGGGCGAGGCGGGTGATCGGGATCGACGAGGTGTTGCTGGCGAGGATCGCCTCGGCGCCCAGCGCCTTGCCCACCGTCTCGAAGATCTGGCGCTTGATCGCCTCCCGCTCGGTCGCGGCTTCGATCACCAGCTCGCAGGGCGCCATCGCGGCGAGATCCGAGATCGGCGTAATCCGTCCGAGCGCGGCCTCGGCATCGGCGGCGGTGATCTTTTCCTTCTCGACCGCCCGGCTCAGCTGCTTGGCGATGCCAGCCTTGCCCGCTTCGGCGCGCGCCTGATCGACGTCGGACAGCAGCACGGCATAGCCCGCCTGCGCCGACACCTGGGCGATCCCCGCCCCCATCTGGCCCGCACCGATCACGCCTACCGTCTTCATGTCCGTCTCCTGATTGCTTTGGCGGGTCTCCTACCGGCTCGTGCGCGTAAGGACCAGCCGCGCGATCATTCCTCGCCCTCGGGGTCATCGCGCGGCGTGTCGCGGCGGCGGCGGTCGGCATCGAGCCCGGGCGCAGGGATGCGCACGTTGCGCGGAATCGCGTCCCGTGCCTCGCCCTCGGGCACCAGCTCGCGCACCCGCCCGAGGTCGAGTTGCACCCCCTCCTCGTCGATCTGCACGCCGGCGCCGTTCAGCACCTCGTCCAGACCGACGGCATTCTCGTCGATGACGTTGTCCTCCTCCACCGGCGCGGGCGGCAGGGTAAGGCCGAGGGCGCGGACCATGAAGTCGCGCCAGATATGTGCCGGCAACCCGCCACCGGTCGCGCCCGACACCGGGCTGTTGTCGTCATTGCCGATCCACACGCCGACCACGAGGTCGCCCGCCCAGCCGACGAACAGCGCGTCGCGCCCATCCTGCGTCGTTCCGGTCTTCCCGAAGGCCGGCACCGGCAGCGCCGCCGCACGCGCCGTGCCGTTCTGCACGACGGTGCCCAACATCGAGCGCAGATCGTCGAGCAACCGCGGATCGAACCGGCTCGGTCCGCCCAGGCGGCGCGCCAGCCAGTCATCGGCGGACTCCTCCTCGTCCAGCCCGCGCGGGCGCACCGGATAGCTGCCATTGGCCACGGCGGCATAGGCGGCGGTCAGTTCGAGCAGCGAGCCGGTCGACGTGCCGAGCGCGATCGACGCGTCGTTGCCCAGGGGTGTCGATATGCCCAGATCGCGCGCCGCCTGCGTCACCCGGCCGACGCCCAGCTTCTGGATCAGCCGGGCGGCCACGACGTTGCTCGACTTGGCCATCGCCTGGCGCAGCGTGATCCGGCCGGCATAGCGGCCATCGCTGTTCGAGGGTTTCCAGTCACCGATCTGCACCGGCGTGTCGTCGACCATCGTGTCCGGGGTCATGCCCGAGCGCAGCGCGGCGAGGTAGACGAACAGTTTGAAGGCGGAGCCGGGCTGGCGCCGCGCCTGCGTCGCGCGATTGAACGGGCTGGCGGCATAGTTGCGCCCGCCGACCATCGCGACAATGCGTCCGTCCGGCCGCATCGCCACCAGCGCGACCTGCGCCTTGCCCAGGCCCGACGCCTTGATCACGCGCTCGGCCGCTGCCTGCAACCGGGTGTCCAGCGTCGTCGTCACGGTCTGCTCGGTAGCGACGCCGCCGGCCCGGTCCCGCGCCTCGGGCAGAACCCAATCGGCGAAATAGGTGCCGCTCGGCAGTTGCTCGTCGCGGTCCTGCACCCGGAGCACGGCCGGGCGCACGCGCCTCGCCTCCGCCGCCGTGATGAACCCGGCTTCCTGCATCGCGCCGATCACCAGCCGCTGCCGTTCGCGCGCGCCGTCCAGATTGCCGGTGGGCGCCAATCTGCTTGGCGCCTTGACCAGCCCGGCCAGCAGCGAGGCCTGGCTCAGCGTCAGCCGTTCGGGCGTGGTCGAGAAATAATGCTGGGCCGCGGCGCGCAGGCCGTAGACATTGTCGCCGAAATAGACGTTCGAGAGATAGCGCGAGAGGATCGCATCCTTGCTCAGCCATCCCTCCAACCAGAAGGCGATCAATACTTCCTGCGCCTTGCGTCCGAAGGTGCGGCGGGAGGTGAGGAACGCGTTCTTGGCAAGCTGCTGGGTGATCGTGCTGCCGCCCTGCGAGCCCCCGTCCGAGCTGATATTGTGGAACATCGCGCGGGCGATGCCGCGCGGATCGACGCCCCAATGGCTGTAGAAGCGACGGTCTTCGATCGCGATGAATGCCTGCGCGACATGATCGGGCAGCTTGGTGACGTCGACCGGCGCGCCGATCACCGCGCCGCGCCGCGCGATCGGCGTACCGTCGGCGGCAAGCAACGTGATCGACGGCGGTGCCGGCGGCCGCAGCGACTTTGACAGCGGCGCGGTGATCGCCAGCCAGGCGACCGCGGCGACGAACAGCAGGATGCAGACCGCAAGGCCGCGGATGATCCAGCGGCCCCAGCGGATCCCGCGTTTTGCCCCAGACGCAGGCGGCAGATCGTCGCCGCCGTCGAGGCCGCCGCGGGCACTTTGTCCGGGCCGGAAGGCACCGGCAGCGGCGGCGCTTTCGCCGGGCGTCATGCCGGGCCGCCAGATCGGCTCCCGCGTGTCGCGACGGCCCTGCGGGCGCCAGCCGTGGGGTTGCGCTACATCGTCGCCGGCGTCCTCGCGCCGCAACGGGAATCGACTGTCAGGAGAACCGGGCTCGCGCGCCATGTTCCCGCCTTAGCCGACTATCTGTGTTATCGCAATAACACACGAGGATATTCCGCCAGGACGCGCACCGCACGGACCCGACGATCGTCGTCGCGAACCCTCGCCGCGCTTTCAGCGTAGCGGGTTCAAGCCTCCAGCTCGATGTCCCAGTAGAGCCAGTCGCGCCAGGTTTCGTGGAGATGGTTGGGGGGGAAGCGCCGGCCATGCTCCTGGAGCTGCCAGCTCGTGGGCCGGATCGGCTGGATGTAGAGCGGCATGCCGGCCTGTTGAGGGGTGCGGCCACCCTTGCGCAGATTGCAGGGGGCGCAGGCCGTGGCGACATTTTCCCAGGTGGTGCGGCCGCCCTGGGCGCGGGGGATGACGTGGTCGAACGTTAGATCGCGATGCGATCCGCAATATTGGCACGCGAACTTGTCGCGAAGGAACAGATTGAACCGGGTGAAGGCAGGGAATTGCGAGGGACGAACATATTGCTTGAGCGCGATGACCGAAGGAAGCTTCAGCACCGCGCTGGGACTTCGCACCTCCCGCTCATAATAGGAAACGACGTCCACGCGGTCGAGGAAGATGGCCTTGATCGCGGTTTGCCAAGGCCAAACGCTCAGGGGATAATAGCTGAGCGGGGTGTAATCGGCGTTCAGCACGAGCGCCGGGCACCCATCCGGATGGCGGATCAGATCGGGATGGTACATGCAGAACCTCACCCTCGATTTCGGTGCCTCGCCTTTTGCGCAAAAGCGTGACGCCCACATGACAGCATATGCCGCGACTCGCGGTCAAGAGCCGGATTCATGGATATCCACACCCGATTTGCTCCCAGCCCCACCGGCCGACTTCATCTCGGCCACGCCTATTCCGCCCTGCGCGCGCATGACGCCGCCCGGGCAGAGGGCGGTCATTTCACCCTCCGCATCGAGGATATCGACGGCACGCGCTCGCGTCCCGAACATGTGGCAGCGATATTCGCGGATCTCGACTGGCTGGGGCTGACATGGGACGAACCGCCTACCTTCCAGTCGCAGCGCCTCGCCTTGTACCAAGACGCGCTCGACCGATTACGGGCGATGGGCCTGCTCTATCCGTGCTTTTGCACCCGTGCCGATATCGCCGCCAGCCTCTCGGCGCCCCACGGACCGGACGGCGCCCTGTATCCCGGCACCTGCCGCCACCAAAGGGATCCCGATCTCGCCCGGCCACATAGCTGGCGGCTGGACATGGCGCGCGCCGCCGAGCGCGCGGGCCCCCTTGTCTGGCAGGACGCGCATGCCGGTACGGTGATCGCCGATCCGCTGGCGCATGGCGACGTGATCCTCGCCCGCAAGGATGCCCCCGCCAGCTACCATCTCGCAGTAACGGTGGACGATGCCGCGCAGGGTATCAGCCATGTCGTGCGCGGGCGCGACCTGTTCACCGCAACCCATGTCCACCGGCTGCTCCAGGCACTGCTCGACCTGCCGACGCCCGCCTATCTGCACCACGACCTGCTCGCGGGGCCCGACGGCACCCGACTCGCCAAGCGGCATGGCGCACCGACGCTCGAATCGCTGCGGCTGGCGGGGCAAGACGGTCGTGCGCTCGCCGACGAACTGCGCAAAGGGGAAGTACCGATTGGCTTCGGCACCGTGGAGGCGTAGAACAGCACGATGATATTCCTCGCGATCCTGTTCCTTGCAGCGGTCCTGACGACGCTGTTCTTCCTGATCAAGGGGCTGGTCAACATGGCCGGCACTACCACGCAGGACCTGGAGGGGGATGGGCCAAGCGAGCGTGCGATCCGATCGAACAAGCTGATGCAGAAGCGCATCCTGTTCCAGGCGGTCGCGATCGGCCTCGCCGCCCTGATCCTGCTGATCGCCTCTGCCAAGAGCTGAGGCGAACGCGGTCGTTTCCTCCCGCGCGCCATCCCGGCCTCGCCGGGATGGCGGCTGGTGCAATGTGTCGGGACGCCGCCCTATCGGGCGCTGACCCGCCACACAGTGTTGCCGAGATCGTCGGCGATCAGCAGGGCGCCGGTCCTGTCGAGCCCCAGCGCGACCGGCCGCCCATGCGCCTTTTCGCCATCGACGAAGCCGGTGACAACGTCCACCGCCTTGCCGGCAGGCCGTCCCTGCGAGAACGGGACGTAGATCACCTTGTAACCGTTGAGATGGCCGCGATCCCAGCTGCCATGCTCGCCGATGAACGCACCGGAGCGCCACTGTGCGGGCAGCCCGGCGGCCGAGGTGGAGAATACCAATCCCAGGGGGGCCACGTGGCTGCTGAGGCTGTAGTCGGGCTTGATCGCCTTGGCGACGAGGTCGGGACGCTGCGGCTTCACCCGCGGATCGACGTTCTGGCCCCAATAGCTGTACGGCCAGCCATAAAAGCCGCCGTCCCGTACCGAGGTCAGATAGTCCGGCACGAGGTCGGGCCCCAGCTCGTCGCGCTCGTTCACGACGGTCCACAGCGTGTTGGTCAGCGGCTCGAACTGCAGGCCGTTCGGATTGCGCAGCCCGGTGCCGTAAAGCCGATAGGCGCCGCTGGCACGATCGACCTCCCAGATCGCTGCGCGGCCCCGCTCGGCATCCATGCCGTTCTCGGTGATGTTGCTGTTGGACCCGACGCCGACATAGAGCTTGCTGCCGTCAGGGCTCGCGACGAGACTTTTGGTCCAGTGATGGTCGATCGGTCCGCCGGGCAGGTCCAGCAGCCGGGTGCCGGGCGCGGTGATGCGCGTCTGGCCGGTCTGATAGGGGAAGCGCAGGATCGCATCGGTATTGGCGACGTAAAGATCGCCGCCCACCAGTGCCACGCCAAAGGGCGAGTTCAGCCCGGTGATGAACTTGGTCTTTAGTTCCGGCACCCCGTCGCCATCGGCGTCGCGTAGCAGCAGGATGTCCATGCCCGCCTTGCCGCCGCCATGGGCGTGCGCCTGGATCAGGTTCATCACCACGTCCTTCGGGCGATGAATCGGTTCGGACGGGCCGTCGGTTTCCACGACGAGCACATCGCCGTTGGGCAAGGTGTAGACGGATCGCGGCTTGGCAAGCCCGGTGGCGAACGCCTGCACCTTGAGACCGGCCGGCACCTTCGGCATCGCGTTCCCCCAGGGGCTGGGCGGCACCACGTGCATCGGCGGGACGAGATATTGCTGGATCGCCGGCAACTTCGGATCGGCACCGATCTGCTGGCTGGTATCGCCACCCTTGCTGGCGCACCCGGCGAGCGCGAGCGTGGCGCTCGCGGCTAAAAACAGCGCGCGCATCAGCGTACTCCTTCAAAACGGCTTTGACGCAGCAGGATCGCGCCGAGCGCCGAGCCGGCGGTCAGAACCAGAACGGTGAGCACGGACAGGATCAGACCTGCCGGCATTGCCCCGTAGGCGTCGCGGGAATGGATGAAATTGTTGAGCAGCGCCAGCAGCATGGCAACGGCATAGGCAATCGCATAGGGCAGGAGCAGGCGGTTGGCCCGCACCGCGGGACGCAGCAGATCGACGATGCCGACGATCGCGCCCAATGCTCCGAGCACCATGCCCCCGGCGAGCAGCCAGTCGGCGAAATTCTTCCAGGCGATGTCGTAGGTGCGGACATAGGCGATGTCTGCCACCATCGCGGCGAGGAAGCAGAGGAAAGGCAGACCGAGCACGATCGGGTGCAGCGGCATGCCATAGGATCGGGTACGAAGCGGGACGGGATCGAGCATGGGACGTCTCCCCAGACGAGGCAGGCCCTTCGAACGGTCGCGCTTTCAAGGGGTTCCGTCGCTTCCCCTGAGGCCTCTAGCCGCGGTGCGAGGTTCGCCCTAGGCTATCGCACCATGGTCAAGCTGAACAAGATCTACACCCGCACCGGCGATGCCGGAACCACTGGCCTTGCCGACGGCTCGCGCGTCTCCAAGGCCTCCGCCCGGTTGGAAGCGATCGGCGATGTCGACGAGGCGAACAGCGCGATCGGCGTTGCGCGCACCACGCTGGCAGCCGGCGATCCGCTCGATGCCACGCTTGCCCGGATTCAGAACGACCTGTTCGATCTCGGCGCCGATCTTGCCACCCCGGGCGACCGCGAAGGCGCGCTGCGGATCACGCCGCAGCAGATCGAATGGCTGGAAAGTGCGATTGACGATCTCAACGCCGCGCTGGCGCCGCTCAACAGCTTCGTGCTGCCCGGCGGCAGCCCGGCGGCTGCGGCCGTGCATCTGGCGCGCGCGATTACCCGCCGAGCCGAGCGCGCCGCGGTGGCCGCCAATGATCAGGGCACGCTGAGCAGCAACGCACTCGTCTATCTCAATAGACTTTCAGATTTTTTGTTCGTGGCGGCGCGTCACTTGAACCAAAACGGCGACAACGACGTTCTGTGGGTGCCTGGGGGGCCGCGCAACCAATAGCTCTCGACCCCCGCATCCCACCGTATGGGTTGCCCCGGAGACGGGCTCGCGGTAGGAGAACATTGTGAGAACGAAGCCGGTCACCGCCATGGCGCCTGACGCCCTTGCCAGCCGGTTCCTCGCCGTGCGGAGCCTGAGCTCCGCGCTGGCTTCCACATTGTCCGACGCGGATGCGACGCTCCAGTCGATGGACGATGCCTCCCCGGTGAAATGGCATCTCGCGCACACCACCTGGTTCTTCGAGACCTTCGTGCTTCGCGACCATGTCACCGGCTATCGGTTGTTCGACGATCGCTGGCCGTTCCTGTTCAACAGCTATTACGAGGCGGAGGGGCAGCGCCACGCCCGCCCCCGCCGCGGCATGCTCTCGCGCCCCACGCTGGACGAGGTCCACGAATATCGCGCAGCGGTCGATACCGCGCTGCTTGCCGTGCTGCCCGATCTGCCGGGAGCCGCGCTCAACCTGGTGGCGTTGGGCTGCCAGCACGAGCAGCAGCATCAGGAACTGCTGCTGACCGACATTCTCCACCATTTCTCGGTCAACCCGCTCGAACCCGCCGTCTGGCCCGGTGCCGCCAAGGTGCCGGTCGCGATGCCGGGCCCGATCGGCTGGATCGAGGGTCGCACCGGGGAGGTTTCGGTGGGGTACGGCGGCGCGGCGGGCTTTGCCTTTGATTGCGAGGGCCCGCAGCATCGTACGCTGCTCCACCCCCATGCGCTGGCAGATCGCACCATCACCAACGGCGAATGGGCCGCCTTCGTGGCCGATGGCGGCTATGCGGATGCGCGCCACTGGCTGTCGGACGGTTGGGCCTGGGTACAGGCCAACGACATAACCGCGCCACTCTATTGGCAGGACATCGACGGCGTCTGGACGCGCTTCGGCCTGGACGGCCGCCGCCCGATCGACCCCGCCGCGCCGGTCACGCATGTCAGCTTCTTCGAGGCCGATGCCTATGCGAGCTGGGCCGGCGCGCGGCTGCCGACCGAGTTCGAATGGGAAGCGGCGGCATGCGAAGCGGATCCGCTGGGCGGCAACCAGCTCGATGCCGCCGGGCCGGTGGAGCCGCGCCCGTCCCCCGGCGGGCCTGCCTGGTTCGGCGATGTGTGGGAATGGACGGGCAGCGCCTATCGGCCCTATCCCGGATTCCACGCGGCGGAAGGCGCCGTCGGCGAATATAACGGCAAGTTCATGAGCGGGCAGTTCGTGCTGCGCGGCGGCAGCTGCGCCACCCCGCGCGGTCATGCCCGCGCCAGCTACCGCAACTTCTTTTATCCCCATCAACGCTGGCAGTTCACCGGCGTGCGTCTGGCGAAGGACCTCTGATGCTCAAGCAGGAACTCGAAGACGGCCAGGCCAGCCTTGCCGACCCCCATTTCCGCGCCGATGTACTGACCGGCCTTGCCGCCAGCCCGCGCGCGATCCCCGCCCGCTGGTTCTACGATCGCCGCGGCTCGGAGCTGTTCGAGGAAATCACCGAGCTCCCCGAATATTACCCGACCCGCACCGAAACCGCGCTGCTGGAATCGATAGCGGGTGATCTCGGCGATCTCGCCGCGCCTAATGCCGCAGTGGTGGAATTTGGCTCGGGTTCGTCGGTAAAGACGCCGCGGCTGCTCCGCGCGATCGAGCCCGCCGCCTATGTGCCGATCGATATCTCGGGCGAGTTTCTGCGGCATTCCGCCGCCCAACTCTCCCAGGCCTTTCCGGGCCTGCCGGTCTATCCGGTCGAGGCGGATTTCCTTCGTCCGGTGCCGCTGCCCGAACAGGTCGCGAAGATGCCGAAGCTCGGGTTCTTCCCCGGTTCGACCATTGGCAACATGAACGCCTGGCACGCAGTCGACCTGCTGCGCGCTATGCGCGAATGGCTGGGCGAAGGCGCGCGGCTGCTGATCGGCATGGACCGGGTAAAGTCGCCCGATATCCTCGTTCCCGCCTATGACGATGCAGCCGGCGTCACGGCGGCGTTCAACCTCAACCTGCTCGAGCGGATCAACCGCGAGCTGGACGGCACGATCCCGGTCGACGCCTTTCGCCACCGCGCGATCTGGAATGCCGATTTTGCGCGGATCGAGATGCATCTGGAGGCGCAGCGCGACGTGGACTTCACGGTCGACGGTCGCCCCTTCGCGATGGCCGCAGGCGAGACGATCCACACCGAGAACAGCCACAAATACGGTCCCAACGGCGCGCGCCAGCTGCTTCGCTCGGGCGGCTGGACGCCGATCGAGCAATGGACCGACGAGAAGGACTGGTTCGCGCTGATCCTCTGCGAAGCCCAGCCGCTGCGCCGGGCGCCGTAGGAGACCGTTGACCGGGCGTGTGCCAGGCCGCAAGGGTCTGGCCATGCGCTTCTTTTCGGACAATGCCGCCGCCGTCTGCCCGCCCGTGCTTCAGGCGCTGGTCGACGCCAACACGCTGGATACCGCCTATGACGGCGATGCCTGGTCGAAACGGCTCGACAGCGCCTTTTCCGACCTGTTCGAAACCCAGGTGCGCGCCTTGTGGGTGCCCACCGGCACCGCAGCCAATTGCCTGGCGCTCACCGCGCTGTGCGCGCCGCATGGCGGCATCGTCTGCCACCGCGATGCGCATATCAACTGCGACGAGGGCGGCGCCCCCGAATTCTATACGCACGGCGCGAAGCTGCTGACCGCGACCGGCCCCGGCGCCAAGCTGACGCCCGAGGCGATCCACGCGGTGATCGACCCGATCCGCAACGACGTGCATCAGGTGCAGCCGCACGCAATCTCGATCACCAACGCCACCGAATATGGTCTTGTCTATACGCCGGACGAGGTCGCGGCGATCGGCGCGCTGGCGAAGGCCCGCAAGCTCGGCCTGCACATGGACGGTGCACGCTTCGCCAATGCCGTCGCCCACCTCGGCTGCCATCCGGGCGACGTCACCTGGCGCGCGGGTGTCGACGCGCTCAGCTTCGGCTTCGTCAAGAACGGGGGCATGAGCGCCGAGGCGCTGGTCTTCTTCCGCCCCGAGCTCGCGGACGTGACGCTCTACCGTCGCAAGCGCGCCGGGCTGCTCTTCTCCAAAGGCCGCTATCTCGCCGCGCAGTTGCTGGCGATGCTCGAGAACGACGTCTGGCGCATTAATGCCCGCGCCGCCAATGCCGGTGCGCGGTTGCTGGCCGAGGCGGCGGGCGACCGGCTGGTCCATCCGGTTCAGGCCAATGAGGTGTTCCTCAGGGCCAGCCCCGAGGAAGCCGCGCGCCTGCGGGCACTGGGCTTCGACTTTTACGACTGGGCCGAAGGCGAGGTGCGGCTGGTGACCAGCTGGGACCAGGCAGAAGCCGCGATCCGCCCCCTGGCCGAGGCGATTGCCGCGCTGTGATCGGCGCGCAACCGCCCCGCTCCACCCGTCTCACGGTGCTGATCCCGTTCCTTCTGGTCACGCTGATCTGGGGATCGACCTGGCTCGTCATCAAGGACCAGCTGGCGGTGGTGCCGCCCAGCTGGTCGGTCAGCTACCGCTTCCTCGTGGCGGGCGTGACGACGCTCGTCTGGGCAGCCTCGCGCCGCGACCGGCTTTGGCTCGATGCGCGCGGGTTCGCCTTTGCCGGCGCGCTGGGCCTCGCCCAGTTCGTGCTCAACTTCAACTTCGTCTACCGGGCCGAGGCGCATGTCACCTCGGGCGTGGTCGCGGTGGTCTATGCCTTGCTGCTGGTGCCCAATGCGATCCTGGCGCGCATCTTCCTGGGCCAGCGGATGGGCCGGCAGCTGCTGATCGGCTCGGTCGTGGCGATGGCGGGCGTTGCGCTGCTGTTCCTCCACGAGGCGCGGCTCAATCCGGTGGGTCCGCACGCGGCGCTGATCGGCATCGGTATCGCGCTGGCGGGTGTGCTCTCGGCCTCGGTAGCGAACGTGATGCAGGCCACCGGCACGGCCAAGGCCTATCCGATGGCAAGCACGCTCGGCTGGGCGATGCTGATCGGCTCGGCGCTCGATGCAAGCTTCGCGCTCGCCACGGTGGGCCCACCCGTGATCGAGACACGGCCCGCCTATCTGCTCGGTATCCTCTATCTGGGCGTGATTGGCTCCTCGATCACCTTCACCCTCTATTTCCAGCTCATCCGCACCATCGGCCCGGCGAAGGCGGCCTATACCAGCGTGCTGATCCCGGTGATCGCGATGCTGCTGTCGACGCTGTTCGAGGGTTATCGCTGGTCACTGCTGGCGGTAGGTGGCGGGACGCTGGTGCTGGTCGGGCTCGTGCTGGCCTTGAGGGCGCGCAGGCCCAACCGGTAATCACCATAGCGCGGCCGCCAGCCGAGCACCCGCTTCGCCTTGCCGTTTGCGACGCGCCGGTTCTCGGCATAAAAGGCGCGCGAGGCGGGGCTGAGGTCCACCTCGTCGGGCGTCACGGCCGGTCCGGGATCGATGCCGAGCAATTCGGCGGCATAGGCAAGCACCTCGGCCTGTGGCGCCGGCAGGTCGTCGGCGAGATTATAGGCTCCTGCCGGCGCGTCGAAGGCCGCGATCACCCCCGCCACCAGATCGTCGACATGCACCCGGCTGAACACCTGGCCGGGGAAGAACACCCGAACCGCTCCCGCCGCCATCCGTTCCAGCGCGGAGCGCTCCGGACCGTAGATGCCCGGCAAGCGGAATACATGGGCCCTGGGCAGACCCAGCCAGCCGCGATCCGCGTCCAGCCGACCACCCCGGCGGCCCCGTAACGGAGCGCTTTCGTCCACCCAGCCGCCGCCGGTATCGCCATAGACGCCGGTGGAGGAGAGATAGCCGAGCCACTTGCCGCTCCCCGCGAGATCGGCACCATAGACCGCCAGCACCGGATCCGCCTCGCCCGGCGGGATGCTGGAGAGGATATGCGTCGCCGCCGCGATCGCCGCGCGGATGCGGTCGCCATCGCCGAACGTCGTGCGGGTAACCGTCTCCACCCTGCCGCCCCCGGCCTCCACCGCCGACAGCAGCCGCGAGGCAGTATAGCCGGGGCCGAAGACCAGCAGGCGCACCCCGTTCACTGCGCGCCCGCGCCTCCGAACAGCGTGCCGAAGAAGTCGCCCTTGTTCCAGCTCGGCCGCGCATCGCCATTCGCCAGCGCCTGCACGGTCGAAAGGCCGACATGCTTGTACTTCACCGCCGAGTCCCAGTTGAACGGCAAATCGATCTGGTCGGAGGGCTTGTGATAATTCTCGTCGAGGAATTTCCGCGCCGCGACGGCACCGGTGCCACCAGGGCCGGTATCGATCGACACCGCCGGGATGCCGGCCTGCACGAAGCTGTAATGGTCCGAACGGACGAAGAAATTCTCCTGCGGCTCGGGATCGGGTACCACGCCCAGCCCCTCGGCCTTGGCGGCCGCCGCGACCGCCTGGCCGATGCTCGAACGCTCGCCGCCCAGCACCACCAGGTCGACCAGCGGATAGGTGAGGATCGGCATGTCGAAGTTCACGTCGGCGACGATCGATCCCTTGGGGACCGTGGGGTTGTGCGCGAAATAGGCGGACCCGAACAGGCCCTCCTCCTCTGCCGCAAGCGCCACGAACACCAGGGTACGGCGCGGCCGTTTGCCGCTTTCCTGGATCGACTTGGCGATCTCCAGCAGCATCGACACGCCGACTGCATTGTCCATCGCGCCGTTGTAGATCGCGTCGCCCTTCACCGCCGTGCCGACGCCGACATGATCAAGATGCGCGGAAAGGACGATCACCTGGTCCTTCAGCGCGGGATCGCTGCCCTCGATCATGCCAAGGACGTTGCGCGTCTCCTTGGTGGTGAAGCTGGTCTTGCCGCTCACGCTCAGCGTGCCGGTCAGCGCACCGGTCGGCATCGCACCGCCGCGCTGTTCCGCAGCGGCGATGTCGGCCAGCCGAATCCGCGAACCCGCGAACAGCTTGGGCGCACCCGCCGCCGTGATAAGACCGATGCTCATCGTCGGCGCCTGGCGGATATCCGTGCCGGCGGGGCCCAGCCAGCGCATGCTAGGAAAGTCATGTGCCGCCTCCAGCTTCATCCCTTTCGGAAGCTGCGCGGTGAGCGCCGGCGTCTCGAGGAAGAGCACGGCCGCCGCGCCACGCGCCGCTGCGAGCCGAGCGCGCTCCCGAATGTCGCCGACATAGGCCTGCACTTCGGTCGGCAGCCCCTTGGGCGTGCTGGTCACCAGCACCACGATCTTCCCGCGGGGATCCAGCCCGCGATAGTCGTCCCGCCCGTGCTGCGGATCGACGATGCCATAGCCCGCGAAGACCATGCTGCCTTGCGCGGTGAAATCGGGCAGGTGGGTCGGCGCGCTCACGAAATCGCTGCCGAAGGCAAGCGGCAGGTCCTTGCCGTCGCGGCGCAGCGTCCAGCTAGGCTTGTCGGTCGCGCGGAAGGTGCCCAGGCGGAAAGGCTGGAACCAGCCGCCCGCCCCGCCCGGCTTCAGCCCGATCGCCAGCATCTGCGCGGCGACATATTCCGACGCCACCTCATAATCGCGGGTGCCGACCTCGCGCCCGCGCAGGGCGTCGGAGGCGAGGAACTGGACGTGCGCCTTCAGTGCCGCCTGCTCCGCGGTCAGCGGTGGTGGCGGCAGCGCCTGCTGCGCGGCGACCGGCGCCGCGATCGCCAAGGATAAAGCAAGCAGTCCTGCAAAACGCATGTCCATTCCCCCGATTACCCTGCCGATCAGCGCGCGCCGACCCCATCATAGGTCGTGCCGAAGAAGTCGCCCTTGTTCCACATCGGGCGCTCGTCCCCGTTCGCGATCGCATTGGCGATCCGGAAGTTCACATCGACGAAGCGCACGCCCGACTGCCAGTTGAGCGCCGGCTGCTGGTCGATCTGGTCGGACGGCTGATGATAATGGTTCTTCATGAAGTGATCGATCGCGGCGCGGCCCGGGCCACCCGCACCCGGCCACAGGAATACCGAGGGCACGCCCTTGCGCACGAAATTGTAATGGTCCGAACGCACGAAGATATTCTCGCCCGGCAGCGGATCGTCCGACATCTTTACGCCGATCTCTGCCGCCGCCTTGGCGACGATCGGCCCCAGCGTCGAGTGGTTGGCGCCGTAGACCACGATATCCTCGAACGGATAGGTGATGATCGGCATGTCGAGGTTCACGTCCGCTACGATCGTGCCCTTCACCGTCGGGTTGTTCGAGAAATAGTCGGAGCCGACCAGCCCCTTCTCTTCCGCGGTGACCGCCAGGAACAGGATCGAGCGCCGCGGTTTGGTCCCCGCCGCCTTGAAGCGCTTGGCCTCCTCGATCAGCGAGGCGGTGCCGATCGCATCGTCCAGCGCGCCGTTGTTGATCGTGTCGCCCTTCGCGTCCGGACGGCCGACGCCGATATGATCGAGATGCGCGGAAAGGACGACCACTTCGCTCGCCAGCTTGGGATCGCTGCCCTCGATCATACCGGCGACGTTGAAGCTCGGCATCGGGGTCAGCACGGTCTTGGCGGCAACGGTGATCGTGCCCGGCAGCTGCATCGCCTTGAAGACCGCACCGTCGACTTCGGCGGCCTTGGCGATCGCCGCCCAGGGGGTCTTGGCCCCGGCGAACAGCTTCTCGGCGCCTGCCATGCTCAGCATGCCCAGGCCCGGCGTGCCGGGGGCAGCGATATGCCCGGTGCCGTCGGCATTCCCCCAGGTGACGCGCGGGCGGTTGCCATAGGCGGCGTACATCGCGAACGGCCGGCTCTTGGCGGTGATCGGCGATTCCAGCGTGATATAGCCGATCGCGCCGTGCTTCTTGGCGATCTCCGCCTTAGCCGCCGGGTTCTGGAAGTGCGCGCCTTCCTCGCCCGGGAAGCTCTTCGGCGCGCCACCGAAGAAGGCGACGATCTTGCCCTTCACGTCGACGCCCTTGTAGTCGTCCCTGCCCAGCCCGACGATGCCGTAGCCGACGAACACCACCGGCGCGGTGACGCTGTATTCCGGCTTTTCCGGGTTCGCGCCGACGACGAAGTCCTTGCCCGCCTCAAGCGCGACCGGGGCCGCCTTGCCCTTGCCGATCGACATCGCCCCGGTGCCGTCCAGTTTGTAGCTGATCAGCGGCACCTTCTGGAGATAGCCTCCGTCATCGCCGGCGGGCTTCAGCCCGGCGGCGTAGAATTGCGACGCGACGTAATTGGCCGCGATCTCGAATTCCGGCGAGCCCGCATCGCGGCCCTTCAACGCGTCCGAGGCGAGGAACATCACATGCGCCTTGAGCGCCGCCTGATCGGCGGGCAGCGGCGCGGTGATGATGGCGTTCCGCTCGGCAGCGGTCTGGGCGATGGCGGGCGACGCCGCAAACAGGAGGAGGGCAAGCGGCGCAGTCGAACGAAGCATCGGAATTCCCTGTTGGTCGCAACAATATTTCAAGCCTAGCAGCGCTTCGAGGCTCGTCAATCGGCCCAACCGTTCGTCGCAACATTTCCTGTCGGCCACGATCTCGCAAGGCGGCAGCTATCGCTTGGTTCGAACGGGGAAATCGAAAGAATAGCAGTAGCAGGCGCAGCCGCTTGTCCTATATCGAACCCTATATGAGTGACGCCCGCATCGCCGCCGCAGCTCCCCAGGCCATCCGCCGCGAGGACTATCGTCAACCCGACTGGCTGGTGCCGGACATCGCGCTGGACTTCGATCTGGATCCCATGACGACGCGGGTGAAGGCCGCGCTCCACGTCACCCGCAACGGCGCGCACGACCGCCCGCTGGTGCTGAACGGCGACGGGCTCGAGGCGGTTTCCGTCAAGGTCGACGGCGCGGATGCGCAGGGCTGGCACATGGACGGGCAGGATCTGGTGATCCCGCTGACCGGCGACGCCCACACCATCGAGACCGACGTGGTGATCGCGCCGGAGCGCAACACCCAGCTTCAGGGGCTCTATGCCTCGTCGGGCATGCTGTGCACCCAGTGCGAGGCGGAAGGCTTCCGCCGCATCACCTTCTTCCCGGATCGCCCGGATGTGCTTTCCAAGTACAAGGTACGCCTGGTTGCGGACAAGGCACGCTTCCCGGTGCTGCTCGCCAATGGCGATCCGATCGCGCAGGGGGACATCGAGGGCGGACGGCACTGGGCCGAATGGCACGATCCGTTCCCCAAGCCGAGCTATCTCTTCGCGCTGGTGGCGGGCGATCTCGTCGCCAACACCGGCAGCTTCACGACCATGTCCGGCCGCGAGGTGCAGCTGGGCATCTATGTTCGCGCGCCCGACCTCCCCAAGACCGACCATGCCCTGCACGCGCTGAAGCTCAGCATGAAGTGGGACGAGGACGTCTATGGCCGCGAGTACGACCTCGATGTGTTCAACATCGTCGCGGTGGACGACTTCAACTTCGGCGCGATGGAGAACAAGGGGCTGAACGTCTTCAACAGCCGCTACATCCTCGCCGATCCCGATACCGCCACCGACTGGGACTATGACGCGATCGCCGCCGTGGTCGCGCATGAATATTTCCACAACTGGTCGGGCAACCGCGTCACCTGCCGCGACTGGTTCCAGCTGAGCCTCAAGGAAGGCTTCACCGTCTTCCGCGACCAGAGCTTCTCGGCCGATCAGGGCTCGGCCGCGGTCAAGCGCATCGAGGACGTGCGCTCGCTGCGCGCGAGCCAGTTTCCCGAGGATGCCGGCCCGCTGGCGCACCCCGTGCGTCCGGACGAGTATATCGAGATCTCGAACTTCTACACGGCGACCATCTACAACAAGGGCGCCGAGCTGATCCGGATGATGGCGACCATCCTCGGCCCGAGCAAGTTCCGCGCCGCGACCGACCTTTATTTCGATCGCTTCGACGGCACGGCGGCGACCTGCGAGGATTTCGTCGCGAGCATGGAGGAGGCCGGCGGCGTCGATCTCGGCCAGTTCCGCCGCTGGTACAGCCAGGCGGGCACGCCGCGGGTCTCCGCGAACCTCGTGCAGGACGGCGCCACCACCCGCCTCGCGCTTGCCCAGACCGTGCCGCCGACGCCGGGCCAGCCGGTCAAGGAGCCGATGGTGCTGCCGCTCAAGATCCGCCTGTTCGGCGAGAAGAGCGGCACCCCGCTCATCGACGAACAGCTTGTGCTGCTCGACAAGCCCGCGCAGGAACTGCGCTTCGACGACCTGCCCGAGCGCGCGGTGCTGTCGATCAATCGCGGCTTCTCCGCGCCGGTGATCGTCGACGCCAATCGCAGCGCGGCCGACCTCGCTTTCCTCTCGGCGCATGACGACGATCCGTTCGCCCGCTACGAAGCGATGCAGCAGCTGATGCTCGACACGCTGGTCGCAGCGGTGACCACCGGCAAGGGGGATCACGCCGCGCTGGTCGACGCCGTTCGCAACACGCTGACCGATCCCACGCTCGACCGCGCCTTCATTGCCGAGGCGGTGCTGCTCCCCTCGGACAGCTTCATCGGCGACCAGATGGCGGTGGTCGATCCCGAGGCGATCTTCCACGCGCGCGAAGCGCTGCGCGCCGATCTCGGCAAGGCGCTGGAGACGGAATGGCGCGCCGCCTATGAAGGCGCGCGGGCCAACCGCTTCGAATACTCGCCAGCTGCCAAGGGTGCGCGTCGCCTGAAGAACGTGGCGCTGGGCTATATCGCGGCAAGCGGCGCGACCGATGCGGCGGCGCTGGCCTATGCGCAGTTCGACGCGGCCGACAATATGACCGATCGCCAGGGCGGCCTCGCCACCCTGGTCAACGGCACCTCGTCCTATCGCGAAAAGGCGCTCGAGGCCTTTTATCGGCGCTATGCCGGCAACGCGCTGGTGCTGGACAAGTGGTTCCAGACCCAGGCGCTCTCCTCGCGCGACGATGCGCTGGCGGCCGTCGAGAAGCTGGCCCGGCATCCCGACTTCACCCTCGCCAACCCCAACCGGGCGCGGGCGCTGGTCGGCGCATTTAGCATCAACCAGCGCGCGTTCCACGACCCTTCGGGCCGCGGCTATCGCTTCGTCGCCGACCAGCTGATCGCGCTCGACAAGCTCAACCCGCAGACCGCCGCCAAGCTCGTCCCGCCGCTCGGCCGCTGGAAGCGCTTTGATGCGACGCGCGCCGCACTGATGCGTGGCGAGCTGGAGCGGATCGTCGCCAGCCCAGGCCTCAGCAAGGACATGTTCGAGCAAGCGACCAAGTCGCTCGACTGATGCTTCGGCTGCTCACCGCCACGGTGCGCGACTCCGCTCGCGTGCGGACCGTCGCGGCCGTGGCGGCGCGCTTCGGGCTGGGCGTGCTGCTGGAGACGCTCGGCTTCACCGGCGAGGCGGATGCAGCAGATCCCGAGACCGGCGCGCTGCCCCTGCCCCGCCGTACCCGGCTGGCGCTGGAGGCGCTGGGCCCCACCTATGTGAAGATCGGGCAAATCCTGGCCACGCGGGGCGATCTGCTGCCGCCGGAGTGGATCGCCGAGCTGGAGCTGCTCCAGAGCGCTGCGCCGACGCTGCCCTTCGAGGAAATCCGCGGCGAGGTGGAAGCGGCGCTCGGCATGTCGCCGGAAGAGGCGTTCGCCTGGTTCGACCCGATGCCGCTGGCGGCGGCCTCGATGGCGCAGGTCCATCGCGCGCGACTGGAGGATGGCCGCGAGGTGGTGCTGAAGGTGCGCCGCCCCGGCATCCGCGCGGCGATGGAAGCGGACCTGCGGCTGATCGGCGAGCTTGCCGCGCTGGTCGCGAGGAGCAGCGCCGAAGCGCGCCGCTTCGAGCCGGTGGCGCTCGCCCGACAGCTGCGCCAGGCGCTGCTCGAGGAACTCGACTTCACCAACGAAGGCCGCAACGCCGATCTGCTGCGCGCCGACATGGCGAACACCCCGCGCGTCGTGGTGCCCGAGATCCACTGGCAATGGACTTCCGAGACGCTGCTGGTGATGGATTTCATCGCCGGCGTGAAGCCGGTCTCGGGCGAGGCCTTGCGCGCCGCCGGTATCGACCCGGAGGCCATCGCCGAACTGGGTGCCGACACGGTGATCGCGATGGTGCTGGTGAACGGCCGCTTCCATGCCGACCCGCACCCAGGCAATCTGCTCTGCCTGCCGGGCGACAGGCTGGCGCTGCTCGACCTTGGCTCGATCGGGCATGTCGGCCCGAAGCGCCGCGACGAGTTCATCGCCTTCGTGCTGGCGCTGACCGGCGGCAATGCGCGATCGCTCGCCGACACCCTGGCGCTGTGGAGCGAGGGGCACGAGGTGCCCCGCCGCACGATCGACCGGGCGGCCGAGGCGATCGTCCAGCGGCATGGTGGCGGCACGCTCGTCCTGTCGGCGATGATGCCAGATTTCCTCCGCCTGCTCCGCGAGCAAGGTCTGGTGCTGCCGCCCGACCTCCTTCTGGTGTTCAAGGCGATGGTGACGATGGACGGCGTGCTGGATCGCATCGCACCGGGCTTCGACCTGTCGGGTGCGATCGGGCGGGCGCAGGTCGCGCTGCTGGCGAACCGCTTCGGCCCGGCGCGCATGGCGGCGAGTTCGGCGGCCTTGGCGCTGGCGCTGGTGGAACTAGGGGAGGATGCCCCCCGGCTGCTGCGCGCGGCGGCGGCGCGGCTGGAGGCGCCTGCCGTGGATACCGGCGTGGCGGCCGCGATCACCAAGGCAGGTGGATGGATCGCGGGCGCCTTGGTGGGCGGCGCGGCGCTGATCGCCATCGCACGTTGGTTGGGCTAGGTTAGCCTATCCTCCCCTTGGCGGGGGAGGATAGGCTTTCGCTCTTCTTATACCGCCATCACGTTCCGACCGCGCTGCACCGTGGCGCTATGCCCCACGCTCGCCTTGAGACTGCGCTCGGTTACCGTTTCCACGAAAACCCAGTCGTTGCGCGCCCGATCGGGGGTCAGGGTCAGCGCCATGTACCCGCGACGGCTGGTGTCGCACCATTTCAGCTCCGGGTTCGCCTTCACCAGGCCCGCCGCGACGACCTTGGGATCGGTCTTGAGCGCGCTTTCGAAGCCCGGCGAGGTCACCGCGTGGCCGGCGAACTCCACGCCCGCCGCCTTGCCGTCCTGCGCGAGATCGAACGCCCAGGCATTGTGGCTGTCGCCGCACACCACCAGCAGGTTCGCGCCCATGCCCTGCGACGATTTCAGGAACCGCGCCCGCGCTGCCGGATAACCGCCCCAGCTGTCATAGCCGAGCGGCAGCCCCAGCCTGCCCGCCAGCACGCCCGCCTGCACATAGGCCTTGGCGCGCGGATCGGCATCGGGCGCCAGCCACGTCATCGCATCCGCCGGCGTGGTGAGGTTGCCGAGGATCGTGCCGAAGCCGACGACCTGCCAGCGCTGCCCCGCTTTCACCGAACGGCGCATCGCATGATCGAGCCACACCTCCTGCTCGCTGCCGAGCATCGTCACCGCGGGATCGTGCCACGGGCCGTCGCGGAAGGCGGTGAGCGCCTTCACCGGATCGGCGTCCTTGAACAGCGGCGCAACGTCCGGCTGCCGGCTGCGGGCGAGCAGGCGGCTTTCGGTGCGGAAGAAGGTCGCCAGCGTGCCGATCTCGTAGCTGCCCCAGGGCGTCTCCGAAACCGGCATCCATTCGCGAAACACCTGCATCGCCGCGGCCTTGCGGGCGCTCCAATCGCCTTCCGTGTCCGGCTCATGATTTTCGGCGCCGCCTTCCCAGCTGTCATTGGCGCTCTCGTGATCGTCCCACTGGACGAGCATGGGCTTGGCCGCATGCAGCGCCTGGAGGTCCGGATCGGCACGGTAGCTCGCATAGCGCAGGCGGTAATCGGCAAGGTGGATCATCTCGCCCGCCGGCTCGGGCCAGCGGCCGCCAATCGCACCGCCCGCCGGCGCATAGCCGCCCTGCTTGTACTCGTAGAGATAGTCGCCGAGGTGCACCCAGAGGTCGATATCCTCGCGCGCGGCGGCGTGACCATAGGCATTGAAATAACCGAACGGCAGGTTGGAGCAGGAGAAGATCGCGATGCCGAAGCGGCGCGCATCGCCCTGCGGCAGCGTCTTCGTGCGCCCCACAGGCGAAAAGCTGCCGTCAGGCGCCACGAAGCGGTAGTAATAGCGCGTGTCGGGTGCCAGCCCGGCGAGGGTCACCTTCGCGGTGTGGTCGCGCCACGGGCCGGTGATCTGCTCGCCTTCGGCGACGATATGGGCGAAGTCGGCGCTGGTGGCGATCTGCGCGCGCAGCTTCACCGCGCCGCGATCGGCGGGCACATAGCGCGTCCACAGCAGCATCGTGTCGGGCCCGGGCTCGCCGCTTGCCACCGAATGGGTGAAGCCGCGTGCGGTCACCTGGGCTAGCGCCACGCCGGGGAACGACAGCGCGCCGATTCCCAGTGTTCCGGTGAGCAGCAGCGAGCGGCGGTCGAGTCGAAGAGTCATCTGGTCGCGTCCCTTTTTCGGTCGGTCGCTAGGTGGCCGCCATTGGTGTCGTGTTCGTGACAGCCGCGCCAAGCTCGGCTAGGCAAAGGGGCGAATCAGTTTTCGGGGCGTGGATAATCGGGGGCGCAACCTGCCGGACGGGAAACACCGCCGGCAGCACGGAGACGAAGACGCACGTGAGGTTTTTCCGTTCTAGGGCCGGCACCGTCGGCTGATGGCGACTCGTATCGCAACGCTCGGCGTCGCCGAGCCGAAAGCCCGGTTTGGCGCCGCTGCTGCCGCCGTGGCCGCCATTCCACGCTGGGTGATCCTGCTGGCGACGGCCATGACCGTGCGCGCGGTCACCTTCGGCGATCCGGTCATCGCCGTCGACGAGCAGTTCTACTGGGTCACCGCCCAGCGCCTGCTCCACGGCGCGCTTCCCTTTGTCGATGTGTGGGATCGCAAACCCATTGGGCTGTTCCTGCTCTATGCGCCCGCTGCGGCGCTGGGCCTGCCCTGGGGAATCCTTGCCTATCAGTGGATGGCGCTCGCCTGCGTGACGTGCACCGCGCTGCTGATCGCGCGGATCGCGGATCGCGCCGGCTGGGCGGCGGGGGCGATGCCGTCGGCCCTGCTCTACATCCTGATGCTCAACGTGGCCGACGGTCAAGGCGGGCAGGCGCCGGTCTTCTACAACCTGCTCACCATCGGCGCGATCGCGCTGCTGCTGCCCCGCTCCCGCGACGCCGTGGACGACCCCGCCCGGGTGAACCGCAACCTGCTGGCGATGCTGCTGATCGGCGCGGCGCTGCAGGTGAAGTACACCGTGCTGTTCGAGGGCCTGTTCCTCGGCCTGTGGCTGCTGCGCCGCGAGCTGGTGCTGGGCGCGAGTTTGATGCGCGTGCTTCGCCGCGCCGCCGCCTATGCCGCGATGGCGATGGTGCCGACCCTGCTGGCGGGCATCGTCTATGCCCGGCTCGGCAGGTTCGACGCCTGGTTCTACGCCAATTTCGGTTCCATCCTCGATCGCAAGAGCGACCCCTTCCTTGATCTGGTCGGCGCCTTTTTCGAAGTGATGGTGCCACTGGCGCCACTGCTCGTGCTGAGCGCCCTGGGCTGGCGCCGGCTCGTGCACCATGGCGCGCGCGGGGCCGCTGCCGGGCTGCTGTTCGGCTGGCTGGTGTCGGCGATGGTCGGGCTGATCATCTTCGGCTCGTGGTTCCCGCATTACGCGCTGCCGGTTATGGTGCCTGCCAGCCTGTGCTGCGCGGCCTATTTCGCGCTGGACCGGACCGGCCGTCGCATCGTCGCGCCTGCGCTGCTTGGGGTGGCGCTGATCGCGGGCACGGCGTCCGTCCTCATCGCCCAGTCAAAGCGCGGCAATGCAGCCCAGCTGGAGACGATTGCCGAGGCGATCGGTCATGGCCGCGGCTGCCTCTATGTCCATTCGGGCGACTCGATGCTCTACGGCGCCACCGGCCGCTGCGCGTTGAGCCCCTGGCTGTTCCCCAGCCACCTCTCGCGCGAGCGGGAGAACGGTGCCCTCGGCGTCGACCAGATCGCCGAGGTGGATCGCATCTTCGATCGCAAGCCCGAAATCGTCGTGATGCGGACGCCGTTCCGCGGCGAGCGGCTTGCCGTTCGGGCGCGGGTGATGCGCTATCTGCACCGCATGGGCTATGCGGTGCGCGGCACCTATATGCTCGGCCGCATACCGATCACCGTCTATGCGGCGCCGAATGCAGCTGCAGTCGCGCCGCCGCGACGCTCGGCGAGCAGCCCGGCATAATAGTCCATCAGCGCGGCGGCGTGATCGGCGTCGCTGCGCACCTTGCCCGCAGCGACGCGCGCCGCGCTCCGCAGCAGGGACTGGTCCCGCGCGAACAGTCGCCGGATCGCCTCCGCGGCAGACAAGGTATCGCGCGCCGCGTAGGTTTCGGCGAACAGCGGATCGGCGATTTCGGCAAACCCTCCCTCGTCCGGCCCGATCAGCGGCAGCCCGGAGGCGAGCGCCTCCCAGGCGACCAGCCCGAACGGTTCGGCATCCGACCCATGGATCAGTGCATCGCAGCTGGCGATGAGCCGCGACAGCCGCATCCGGTCATAGACCGGACGAAAGATCCGGATGTGCGGGCTGTCCGCGATCAGCGTCTCCAGCTGGCTACGCTGCGGCCCGTCGCCGAGCAGCATCAGCCCCACCGGCAGGTCGTTCGCCGCGGCTTCGACCGCTTCGATCACCAGTGGCCAGCGCTTTTCCTTGTGCTGGCGACCCAGCCCGAGCAGCAGATGCCCCTCCGGCGGCAGCCCGAGCTGGGCGAGCAGTGACACGCGAAGCTTTTCGTCGCGCAGATCGGGCGAGAACCAGCCGCGGTCGATCCCCAGCGGCACCGATGCGTCAACACGCAGCCCGCGGCGCTCGAACCGCTTGGCCAGCGCCGGGCCATTGGTGACGAACGCGTCATAGTGTTCGAGGAAGCGGGCCATGTAGCGGGTATACCAGCCGAACGCCTGCTCCACCTGCAGCGGCGTCGCCACGCCGTCCAGCCAGCGCTGCGGATAGGTGCCGACCAGGTCGCCATGCGCGAAATAGACCTTCACCGCGTCGCCCTGCCACCGCCCCACGGTCCAGGCGGGCAGCCAGGGCGAGCTGTTCTCGACGATATCCGGCTGCAGCCGGTCGAGAGCCGCCCAGACCGGCTCGTCCTTGACGAAGATGCGGTAGTTGCGATCGAGCAGCAGCGGCGGCGCCTTGATCCAGTGGATCGCGCCGCCACCGGGCCGCTCCTCGACACTGGTTTCCGCACCCGGCGCGACGACGATCAGCTCGTGCCCCAGGTCGGCCATTAGCCCCATCTTGCGATCGAGATAGGTGCGCACGCCGCCGCCGGTAGGCGAGTAGAACTCGTTGACGTCGACGATGCGCATGGGCCCCCTCAGTTGAGCGGCGCGAACCCGCCCAGGCCGCGCAGATACTGCGCCCGAATGTTCACGGTAGTCACTCCGTTCCCGACATGCACCATTGCCTGGCGCAATTTGGGCCGGCTGCGGCCCAGCCGCTGGTTCGAGGGGAAGCCGGCGCCGTCGCTCCAGAAGTCGAACTTGTTCTTGCCGTCGCGATCATGGGTGAACAGCACTGCATAGTCGCCGGGGGCCGGCACGCGAATGCAGATCACCACCGCGCCCGAAGGCGGGGTGTTCGCCCAGATGCGGCGGAAGGTCTTGCCCTCCTTAACCAGATCGCGATCGTCCTTGAGGAAATCCTCCTCCGTCGCGGGATAGAGTTCCAGCTTCAGACGGCCGCTACGGTCCTTGAGACCCGAAATCTCGGCCTGGATCGCCGGACCGCGACCGCTGGTGCAGGCGCCGGCATCCTCGCCCAGCACCTGGGCCGACGCGCCGGTACCAGCCAGCGCGGCGAGCAGCGTCGCGGTCAGAAGGGCGATGCGCTTCATGCGTCTTTCCTCGTGAGCAATGCGTGCAGACCGAAGCCTGCGATCAGGATCAGGTGCGCGACCAGCGACAGCCCGGCGATGAGTGCCATCAGTTCCGACAACGCCTCGCCCTGGCCGATCACCATGATAGCGAAGCTGGCGAACAGCAGTTCCTTGTTGGGAACCAGCGGCAGGCGCCAAGCAAGCAGCCGGCCTGCCGACAGCAGCAGCCAGATGCCGATCGAGACCTGCGGCATCGCGAAATGCCAGGCGAAGGCAATCAGCACCGAGCTGGAAACGATGCGAATGCAGTGAATGCCGAACACCCACCAGAGCTGCCCGCGCGGCAGCGAGAATACCCGCTTGGAGAAGATCAGGAACGGCAGCGACATCGCGAAGATCACCGCGATCGAGCCCATCAGCGTGTTGAACTCGGCCGGTTTCAGCAGGTCGATGCCGAAGGGCAGCGCCATCGCCACCACCGCCAGGGTCATCGCGTTGCCGGCGATGGCGGACAGGATCGTCACGTCCTTCACCGCACCGAAGGGTGCGGCGACCATCTGGGTACGCTGCCGCGCCCAGGCGTAGAAATAGGCCTCGCCCGAATAGCCGAGCAGCACTTCGTTCGCGATGCGCTTCTTGTGGAGGGCGATCATCCCGTCGATCGGGATCCGCCACAGCTTGCGGAAAATGACGTAATCGAACGTCGGCGAGCCCAGATAATAGAGCACGAAGACAAGGTAGAAGAGCGGGTTGGTGGGCAGCGCCCGCGCCAGACCGGTCAGGCCGCCGCCGAACAGCTCGCGGGCCAGCCCCGCCACCATCAGCAGCGTCAGACCCGCCCCCAGCCACATCGGCCAGCGGCGCTTGATCTTCTCCACGGGCTCCAGGCCCGCCAAATCCGGTGCAGCCGGAATCGCGGCTTCGACCACGCGCGTGTTCACCGAAGCCTCCCGGGCCTGCCTGTTCGTACCATTCAAAAGCGCCACCGACACGACCGAAACATTTTCACTTAACCCGCGTTTCGGCGTCTCTCCGGAAATCCGGCGCGTCGCGCGATGTTGGGACGTTTCCCAACACATTGCGGTTTATTCCGGCAGCGATTTGGGCTTTAGAAAGGCAATCTGCAAGTAGATGCTGTACCGCTCCCCCCCTTCCGTGCCGCTGCATGTCATGGCTTTCGCAGAGACGCTGCAGGGCGGCGGCGTCGAGCGCGCCTTGCTGCGGATGTCGGGTGGATGGCTGGCCAGGGGCCACCGGGTGACGCTGGTGCTGGGCGCCTGCGAGGGACCATTGGCCGCCGAACTGCCCCCGGGCATCGAGGTGATCGAACTGGGCAGCCCGCACTACCCGATTCTGATGCGACTGCCCGGGGTGGTGCGCAGGCTCGATCCGGACGTGCTGTTCTGCCCCGGCAACTATTACACCGCCGCCGCGGCGATTATCCGCATGCAGCTCGGCCGACGCACCCCGCCGATCATCGCCAAGGTGTCCAATGCGCTGGTGCGCCCCGAGATGTGGCGGTTCGTGGCCTGGGGCTATCGGCGCTGGCTACGCTGGCACCCCGCCTTTCTCGACCATATCGTGGCGATGACGCCGGCGATGGCGCGCGAGGCGATTGACGAGATGCAGATGCCGCCCGATCGAGTGAGCGTGATCGCCAATCCGCCCGCCGAGCGCATCGCGGACGCAACGCCCCTGGCACTGCCAAAGGGCCGTTACATTGTCGGCGTCGGCCGGCTGGAGCCGCAGAAGCGCTGGGACCGGCTGATCGCGGCGCTTCCCCGCCTCGCCGATCCCGACATTCACCTGCTGCTGCTCGGCGAAGGCAGCGCCCGTGCCGGTCTCGAGGCGCAGGTCGCGCGCCTGGGTCTTGGCGACCGGGTGACGATGCCCGGCCATGCCAGCGATCCCCTGCCCGCACTGAAGCATGCGACGGTGGCCGCGCTGACGTCGGACTTCGAAGGCGTGCCCGGCGTGATCCGCGAAGCGCTGTCGCAGGGCACGCCCGTTGTCGCCACAGAGGCGAGCGTCGCGGTACGCGAGCTGATCGACTCGCCGATGCTCGGTACCGTGGTAGCGCGCGAGGACGGCGAGGGGCTGGTGGCCGCGCTTGACCACTGGCTGGAGCCCGGCCGGACCCGCCCCGCGCCGCGAGAAGATCATGGCGACCCGGTCGGGGACTATCTCGCGCTGTTCAGCCGGCTCGCCCGTCAGCGCATCGCGTAGCGCAGGCCGATCCACAATGTGCGCGGCGTCGCGCGTTCGATCACATTCCCCCCGCTAATCCCCGCCTGCACCTCGGCATCGAACAGGTTTTCCGCCCGCGCCTCGGCCCGCAGCGCCCGGGTCAGCGGCACGCCCAGCGTCGCATCCACCGTCCAGGCGGGGTCGAGATTTGCGCTGTTCTGGTCATCCTCGAATCGCGCACCGGCATAGCGCGCCGTAACCGAGGCGTTGGCCAGCGCCGCCCGCCAGGCAAGCGTCGCCGATCCCTGGAAGCGCGGCGTCTGCGCAGGACGCAGACCGTTCAGGGCCGCGGCGGCACCCGAACTCTGCACGCGCGCGTCGGCATAGGCCCAGGAGCCGGCGAGGCTCCACACCCCCATCGTCCACTGGCCGTCCAGCTCGATACCCTTGGCTTCCACCGCGTCGAGATTTTGCCGCTGGCGATAGGCGCCGGCCGCCGACACGAAGCCAACGCCGGGGAACGTCCCCGGGCCGCGCGCCAATGTGACATTGGCGATCGCGCCGTCGAGCCGGTTCCAATAGCCTGTCGCGCGGATCACCAGCGCCGGCAGCGGCCGAAGGTCGACGCCGAGTTCCCCGCCCCACAGCCGCTCGGGATCGAGCGCGGCGTTCGCCGCGGTCGCATCGGCACCGGCGCGGAACGGGCGGTAGAGTTCGTTGAGCGTGGGCAGTCGCCAGCCGCGGTACCCCGCCGCGCGCAGGGTCACGGCTCCCATAGCATAGGCCGCGCCCAACCGACCGGTCGGCTCCCAGCCATGGCGGTTGGCGAAGCGTGCGTCGGTGAGCACGGGGCCCGCGGCCAGCGGCGCTTCGAAGAGGCTGCCCTGATAGATCGTCCAATGGTCGAGCCGACCACCGGCATCGAGTGTCCAGCCGCCGCCGCTATAGCTCGCATTCGCGAAGCCGCCGGTGGTTAGGCTAGCCCCGCCGGCGATACGGCGCCGCGTGGGGCTGGTGCCGACAAAGGTGTAGAGCTCACGGGTCTCCCCCGAGACGCGGCGGAGGTCGCCGCCCAGCCGCAGCGTGACCCCGCCGCCCACCGGCGGGGCGACCTCGATCCGGCCGCCGATGCCGGTGGCGGGCACATGCTGCTGCACGACGGGACTCACCGTATCCCGCGCGGCCGAGATGCTGGCGAAGCCGCTATCGAACTGGCGCACCTGCAGATAGGCGAGCGCCGACCAGCCCCACTCGCCCTTCTGCCCGTTGCCGCGTCGGACCAGCCGCACGCTGGCATCTGCGCCCTTGCTGAGCACATCGGTAAAGGCGGTGCCGCGGGTTCGCTGGTCGGTGAAGCCGGATAGATTGGTCTGAAGCTCGGTGCCGCCGCCCAGATCGGTCACCCCGCGCACCGCAAGGCTGGCCTGTTCATAGGGCGCCGCGCGATCGACGCGGCCAGGACGCACGATCGGCACGAACCCGTCGCTGCGGCCATATTGCCCGGCGACCGTCAGGAAGCCCCGGCTCACCGGCATGGCGGCCACGCCGCTCGCATCGATGCTGTCGCGGCTGCCGTAGAAGACACCGAGGTTCAGCGTGCCGAGTTCCGCGGGGCTACCGCTTTCCAGCTCCACGGTGCCCGCCAGCGCGCCTGGCCCCGCAAAGCCGCTGCCGCCGCCGCGCGTCACCCGGACGTTGGCGAGCCGCCCGGGCATATAGGCCGGGAACGGCACCCAGCCACCGAACGGATCCGTCTGCGGCACGCCGTCCAGCAGCAACAGCGCGCGGCTCGAGGCATTGCCGCCCAGCCCGCGGAGCGTAATGCCCTGGCTGGTCGGATGTGCCGAACTGGAAGTCGACCGGCGGAATTGCGCCAGCCCGGCGACATCGGCCAGCACATCCTCGATGCGGTTGCTCGCGGTATCGGCGAGGCGTGCCCGATCGATCGTCACCACGTCATAGGCGGCGTCGCCCGGCGGGAGGTCCAGCCCGCGACCGGTGACAACGATCTCCGCCGGCTGGCTGTCCTGCGCCCATGCAGGCGCAGCCACGCACAGCGCCGCGACGGCGCAACCCAGTCGCTCAAGCACCCGGCGCGACTCGATCCGGATGCGCGGCAGCGACGGGGGGAAGCGCGAGCGCTGCCGCTTCGGCGCGCAACAGCAGGGGGTAGGCGTCCAGCGGCACGGCGAAGCGCCGGGCGTTGAACAATTGCGGGACCAGGAAGCAGTCGGAAATGTCGGGTGCGGCACCGCCGAGGAACGGCCCGTCGTGCCGCAGGTTGCGCGCGAGCGCCTCCAACGCGGAAAATCCCTCGGCCATCCAGTGCGCCGTCCAGGCGGAGCGCGCGTCTGCCGCCGCCTCCAGCTGCTGTTCCAGATATCGCATTACGCGCAGATTGTTGATCGGATGGACGTCCATGCCGATCACCATCGCCCGTGCGAGTGCATCCGCGCGCGCGATCGGCTCGGCGGGGATCAGCCGCGGATCGGGATAGCGCGCGTCGAGCCAGTCGAGGATCGCGAGGCTCTGGGTGAACACATGGCCCTCCGCCTCCAGCGCGGGCACCAGCCCCTGCGGATTGCGCAGGAGATGGGCGGGTCCGCGCTGGGCGTTCTCGAGCAGGGGCACTTCCTGCCGCACATAGGCCACGCCCTTGAGGTTGAGTGCTATCCGCACCCGATACCCCGCCGAGGAGCGGAAATAATCGTGCAGCACGAGCATCGGCTCAGTCCTTGTCGCTGTCGTCGTCGCCTTTGGGCTTCTTGCCGTTCAGCCGTGCATTGCTCTCCAGCGCCACCTTGATCATCGCCACCATCGGATCGGCAAGCGCAAGGCCCAGCACGCCGAACAGCGAGCCGGCGAGCACCTGCGACGAGAGGGTCAGCGCCGGCGGCAGATCCACCGTGCGCTTGGCGACCATCGGAATGACCACATAGCCGTCGAAATTCTGCACGGCGAAATAGATGACCACCGCCCAGATGCCGGTTTCCTGCCCCGCGCTGAACCCGACCGCCGCCATCAGCACGCCAGAGATGATCGCGCCCACATTCGGGATGAACGCCAGTACGCCGGTGATGATGCCGAGCAGCAGTGCCATCGGCACACCGGCGACACTCAGCAGGATCCACGTCAGCACGCCTTCGAACGCCATGCCCAGCAGGCGCCCGGCGAGCAGCCGCCGCATGGTCGTCGCCATGCCGCCCAGCATATGCGCGAAGGCGTGGCGCTGATCGAGCGGCACCATCCATTGCAGCCCGCGCTCGTAGATGCGCGGCTCCAGCGCGACGAACAGGCCGAGGATCAGGATCATGATCATGCTGGTAACCGCGCCGATCGCCGTCCCGACGGCGGTGGTGAGCTTGCCCACCGAACCCAGCGCCTCGCGCAGCATGCCGTTGATGTCGGACCGCCCCGGCATGAGCCCCATGTCGGACGCCCAGCGCGCGACCCGGTTGGCCTGCGTCTCGAGTGTCGTTCGCAGCTGTTCCGCCTGGTCGGCGATCTGCATGCCGGTGCGGTAGAAGACGAGCCCGAAAAAGGTGAAAACCAGGATCAGCACCAACGCGATCCGCAAACCGCGCGGAATCGGCAGCACCTTACCCAGCAGGCGCGCGCCGCCGTCCAGCATCGAGGCGAATACGAGGCCGCCAAAGATGATCAGCAGCGGCTGGATCAACAGCACGACCAGCGCAATGGCGACCGCCATCCCCAGCCATACGGCGGCTTTCTTGAATTCAGCGCGGGTGGCGGGATCGCGAAATTCGTTCGGGCCGGGCTCGCGCACGACGCGCACGTGCGCGGATTCCAGCGGATCGTTGCTCATTTTTCCTCATGGGCTGGGTGCAGCGAAATGCCGAACCGGTCGCCGCGGAAACCCGTGAACCAGGTCAGCGGGTTCCAGGTGGATGAGCCATCGCGCGAAAAAGTGATGAACTCCGCGCGACCGCCGATGTTTTCCCACGGCACGGGACCGCCCAAGCCGTTCTGTTCCAAGCTGAAACGGCTGTCGGCACTGTTGTCGCGATTGTCGCCCATCAGGAACACGTGATTCTGGGGAATCACCACGGGGGGGAAATTGTCCCCGGCCGAATCGCCCAGATCCGCTACCTCGTAGCTGGCGCCGTTCGGCAGCGTCTCGCGGAACAGCGTCAGGCTGCAATAGGCCGTGCCCTGATGCACGACGCGGCGCCCGTCATAGAAGATCGACCCGCCCCGCTCCGGATCCGGATCGCAGCGGGTATTCCCGTCGATCGGCACCAGCCGCTCGCCGAGCGGCTCGCGCGATACCGCCTTGCCGTTGAGCCATACGACGCCATCGCGCACCGCCAGCGTGTCGCCCGGCAGCCCGATCACGCGCTTGATATAGTCGGTGCTGTGTCCGGGCGGGGTCACGATGACGATGTCACCGCGCGCCGGTAGCTGGCCGAGGATGCGGCCGGGGATCGGCGGAAGCAGGTGGAAGGTCGGCGTGACGAAGGAATAGCCGTAGGGATATTTGCTGACGATCAGCTGGTCGCCCACGCGGAGCGTCGGCAGCATCGATTCCGAGGGGATGTAGAAGGGCTTGGCGATCAGGCTGTGGAAGGCGAGCACGCCCAGCACCAGCCACAGGATCCCCCGCACCTCGGCCCACCAGTCGGTGCCCTGCCGGATCGCACTCTGGCGTCGCTCGCTCTGCTTGCTGCTCAACGCCAGATCGTCCAACCCCATTACGCGTCCTTCTCCACCGGCAGCGCCTCGATCATCACCATCGCGAACGCCCAGGGGTCGTCGTCGGTGAGGGTGAGGTGCACGTTGGCCACGTGTCCCGGCGGCGTCATGGCGTCAAGCCTTGCCTTGGCACCCCCGGTCAACGCCAGCGTCGGCGCGCCCGAGGGCGCGTTGACCACGCCGATGTCCTTCATGAACACGCCTCGGCTGAACCCGGTTCCTACCGCCTTGGAAAATGCTTCCTTAGCGGCGAAGCGCTTGGCGAGCGTGGGGGCGTAATTGTGCGGGCGTTTGGCCGCCTTGGCGAGTTCGACCTCGGTGAACACGCGCTGCTCGAAACGCTGGCCGAAGCGATCGATCGACTTCCGGATCCGCTCGATATTGCAAAGGTCGGAGCCCAGCCCGAGGATCATGCGGTCACCGCGCAGAGTCCATCAGCTCGCGCATGCGCCGAATGACTGGGGCGAGGCCGTCGAAGATCGCCTCGCCGATCAGGAAATGGCCGATATTGAGTTCCATCACCTGTGGGATCGCAGCAATCGGCACGACATTGTCGAAGGTGAGGCCATGGCCGGCGTGCGGCTCGATGCCGTTGCGCGCGGCGAGTGCCGCCGCGTCGGAAAGGCGCTTGAGCTCGGCGGCAAGGTCCTCGCCGGACAGCTCGGCATACCGCCCGGTGTGCAGCTCGACGACCGGTGCGCCCAGCCGGATGGCCGCGTCAATCTGCCTAGCCTCCGGCTCGACGAACAGCGACACGCGGCTGCCATTGTCGCGCAGCTTCGCGACCATCGGCGCCAGCAGATCGAACATGCCGGCGGCGTCGAGCCCGCCCTCGGTGGTCCGCTCCTCGCGCTTTTCCGGCACGATGCACACGGCGTGCGGGCGATGCTTCAGCGCAATCGCGAGCATCTCCTCGGTGGCGGCCATCTCAAGATTGAGCGGCACGGTCAGCTCGGTCGAGAGGCGCGCGATATCGGCGTCGGTAATGTGCCGCCGGTCCTCGCGTAGATGGGCGGTGATCCCGTCCGCCCCGGCTTCGGCCGCGAGCAGCGCCGCGCGCACGGGATCGGGATAGCCGCTGCCGCGCGCGTTCCGCACGGTCGCGACATGGTCGATATTGACCCCGAGGCGAAGCTTACCGCTCATCCACAGGCCGCCGCACTGAGTAGGTCATAGGCAAATCCCGATTGCTGCCACACTTCGCCGAAGCTGAAATCCTCGGCGCTGCGATTGGTGAAGACCACGACGACCAGATCGTCGTCGGGGAGGATATAGTTGCGGGTCTGGACGCCGCCGATCTCGCCGTCGCGCTGGACGATGCGCTTGGGCGCCGCGCAGCCTTTCAGCTGGCCCGGAAACACCCACTGCCCGAGTGCCTGGTAGCTGCGCCCGCCTTCGGGCTTCCACAGCTCGGCGCGCGCAGCCGGCGGCAGCAGTGCGCCGGTCATCAGCGCGCGATCGAAGCGGAACACGTCGCGAAGCGTACCGATCAACCCGCCGGCCGTGCCGAAGGTCGCAAGGTTCACCCGCGGTTCGGGCTTGCCATGGACGAACCCAGGGACGCCCATCTCCCACGGCCGTGCGAAATGGCCGGGCCAAAGCGCGTTGTCACGGGCCCCTTCCGCACCCTCCCCCGCTTCCAGCCGCTCGCCGAGCAGCAGATAATCGCAGTTGTTGTAGCGAAACTCGGCATTGGGTGCGCCCGGCTTGGACAGGCAATAGCCGATATTCTGCCCGGCGGCCTGATAGAAACTGGGCATGCCGCCTTCGCCGGCCGGCGTGTCGTCCGGATCGGCGAGGCCGCTGTGATGCGTGAGCATCATTCGCACGGTGACGCCCCGAAGTGCGGGGACGTCCGTCGCTGGTCCGTCGAGCGCCAGGTCGCCGCGCGCCACCATGCGCATCACGGCGACGGCGGTGACCTGCTTGGTGATCGACGCGAGTCGCCATTGTGCCTTGGGGTTGTGCCGCGGGCCGCCGTCCGGCCGCACCGTGCCATAGCCCTTTTCGACGAGGACCTTGCCCCCCCGGGCGACGAGCACCACCCCCGCCAGCCCGGCCTTGGCCGCCACTGCATCGACCTTGGCGGCGAGCGGCGTGGCTGCGGCGAGGGCCAGCGCGAGGATCATGCGATCGCCCGGCTTCCCGGCTTGATCGCCGGGATCGCCGCCAGTTCGGGCGGCAGCTGGTCGGCCGGATAGGCGGGCACGTCGAGCTTGGTCAGCGCGATCAGCGGCACGCCGACCTCCGCCTTGCCGTTCGAGCGGTCGACGATGCAGGCCGCGCCCAGCAGTGTGCCGGGGTGCTGCTGGATCGCGGCGATGCACTCGCGCGAGGACAGGCCGGTGGTGACGATGTCCTCGACCATCACGACACGTGCACCTTCGGGAATCTCGAAGCCGCGGCGCAGCTGGAACGCGCCGTCCTCGCGCTCGACGAACACCGCCTTGCAGCCCAGTGCGCGGGCCGTCTCATAGCCCGGGATTATCCCGCCGATTGCGGGGGATACGACGATGTCGACCTCGCCGAAGGTCTCGCGAATCAGCTTGCCCAGCGCGCTGCACACCCGCTCGGTGCGCACCGGATCCTCGAAAATCCGCATCTTCTGGAGAAATACGGGAGAGCGCAAACCCGAAGACAGGATAAAATGCCCCTCAAGCAACGCGCCTGCGTCGCGAAATTCGTCGAGGATGGCGTCTCCGGTCAATGTCTGGGCTCCTGAAGTCAACGGTGGAACGATCCTTTAAGTGGCGGGCGCTGCCACCGCAACCGCACGCGAAAAAGGTTGAGCATAGCCTTTTCCCAGCTATACCTTTGGTACAAAGGGCCGCTAGGATGCCCCGGTTGTGCGTTCCTGGAGAGGGGTGACAACACCATATGCGCAGTTTCTTGGTACCGTCGATCCTGCTGGCCGCTGGGCTGGCCTTCGCTTCCCCGGGAATGGCGCAACCCGCCGCCCCGGCCGCTCCTGCATCTTCTGCCGCCGCAGCGCCTGCCGCGACCGCGGCCCCGGCCGCGAAAGTTGCCGACCCGACTCTCGATGCCGCCGGCAAACCGCTCCACACCGCCCAGCCGGGGGTAGGCGAGCCGGTGGACAAGGCCTATTATCTCCAGCAACAGGTAACGCCGACGGGTCAGGAAGCGCACTGGTTCCACAACACCATCCTGCTTCCGTTGATCACGATCATCTCGATCTTCGTGCTGGTGCTCTTGGTGTGGGTGATCCTGCGCTACCGTCGCGCGGCCAACCCCACGCCGTCGCGTACCAGCCACAACACCGCGATCGAGATCGTCTGGACGCTTGCACCCGTCCTGATCCTCGTCGCGATCGCGATCCCCTCGATCAAGCTGCTCGCCGCGCAGTTCAAGCCGGCGCCCAAGGGCGCGGTGACGCTGAAGGCGATCGGCAACCAGTGGTTCTGGTCCTACGAGTACCCGGATAACGGCAATATCCAGCTGACCGCCAACATGCTCAAGGAAGGCGACCAGGTCGGTAAGGGCCAGCGCTATCGCACCGATGCCGATGGCCCCCGCCTGCTCGCGACCGACCAGCGCGTGGTGCTGCCGGTGGGCGTGCCGATCCGCCTCGTCACCACCGCGACCGACGTGATCCACAGCTGGGCGATGCCCGCTTTCTGGATCAAGCTCGATGCGATCCCGGGCCGCCTGAACGAGACGAGCTTCATCATCCAGAAGGAAGGCGTCTATTTCGGCCAGTGCTCCGAACTCTGCGGCGCACGCCACGCCTATATGCCGATCGCGGTGGAAGCAGTAAGCCCGGCGAAGTTCGCGCAGTGGGTCGCCTCGAAGGGCGGCACCATGCCGGGCGCCACCGCCGAGCCGGCCAGCACCACCGCCATGGGCAACGACGCAACCGACGACACCGCCAACGGCGCGGTGGAAGCCGCGCCCACCGTCAATGCCACCGCCACCCCGGCACCGTCCAACAAGCCTGCGACCGCGAACCCCGCCGGCGCCGGCAACACGGGCAACTGAGCCATGACCGATACCGCGCTCCCCTATTCCGCCGCGCACGACCATGCGCATGGCGAGCATGACGCCGATCACAAGCCCAGCTTCTTCGCGCGCTGGTTCATGTCCACCAACCACAAGGACATCGGCACGCTCTACCTGATCTTCGCGATCATCGCCGGGATCATCGGCGGCGCGATCTCGGGCATCATGCGCGCCGAGCTGATGGAACCGGGCATCCAGTATCTCCCCTGGTGGGTCGCCAAGCTGCACGGCGAAGGCACGTTCGACGAGGCGATGCACTTCTGGAACGTGCTGATCACCGCCCACGGACTGATCATGGTGTTCTTCATGGTCATGCCGGCGATGATCGGCGGCTTCGGCAACTGGTTCGTGCCCATCATGATCGGTGCGCCGGACATGGCCTTCCCGCGGATGAACAACATCTCGTTCTGGCTGACCGTGGCGGGCTTCATCCTGCTGATGCTCTCGCCCTTTGTAGGGGTGGGGGCAGGCACCGGCTGGACGGTCTATGCGCCGCTCTCCACCTATGGCGAGCCGGGGCCGTCGGTCGATTTCGCGATCTTCTCGCTCCACCTGGCGGGCGCGGCGTCGATCCTCGGCGCGATCAATTTCATCACGACGATCTTCAACATGCGCGCGCCGGGCATGACGCTGCACAAGATGCCGCTGTTCGCCTGGTCGGTGCTGGTCACCGCCTTCCTGCTGCTGCTCGCGCTGCCGGTGCTCGCCGCGGCGATCACCATGCTGATCACCGATCGCAACTTCGGCACTGCGTTCTACGATCCGCAGTACGGCGGCGATCCGGTGCTCTACCAGCACCTGTTCTGGTTCTTCGGCCACCCCGAAGTGTACATCATGATCCTGCCGGGCTTCGGCATCATCAGCCACATCATCGCGACGTTCAGCCGCAAGCCGGTGTTCGGCTATCTCGGCATGGCCTATGCGATGGTCGCCATCGGCCTAGTTGGCTTCGTCGTCTGGGCGCACCACATGTTCACCACCGGCCTTTCGGTGCAGGTGAAGATGTACTTCACCGCCGCCACCATGGTGATCGCGGTGCCGACCGGCGTGAAGATCTTCTCCTGGATCGCGACGATGTGGGGCGGCTCGATCAGCTTCAAGACCCCGATGGTCTGGGCGATCGGCTTCATCTTCATGTTCACCGTCGGCGGCGTGACCGGCGTCGTTCTCGCCAATGGCGGCGTCGACGACTATATGCAGGACACCTACTACGTCGTCGCCCACTTCCACTATGTGCTGTCGCTCGGCGCGGTATTCAGCCTGTTCGCGGGCTTCTACTACTGGTTCCCGAAGATGACGGGCAAGATGTACAACGAGTTCCTCGGCCAGGTGCACTTCTGGGTGTTCTTTGCCGGCGTGAACCTGCTGTTCTTCCCGATGCACTTCCTGGGCCTGCAGGGCATGCCGCGCCGCATTCCCGACTATACGGACCAGTATCAATACTGGAACCATACCGCGACCGTGGGCTACATGATCATGGCGGCGGGCATGGCGGTGTTCTTCGTGAACATCCTCTACTCGCTCTTCGCCGGCAAGAAGGCGGAAGCAAATCCCTGGGGCGAAGGCGCGACCACGCTGGAATGGACGCTGTCCAGCCCTCCGCCCTTCCACCAGTTCGAGACGCTGCCCAAGATCGACTGATCCGGGCACGATGGAACAGGAAAGGCTCCGGCGGGCGACTGCCGGGGCCTTTTCTTTCTCCGGCTTCCTCCGCCCGCCGCTCTCCGGGTGAAGTTGGTAACCGGCCCATGCTATAGCTCCGGCCCCGGATGCGCCGCTCGCGCGTTCGAACCTGCGACGTCACCCCTGGAGACTACCCCCATGCGCACGCCCTATGCCGACTGGATGAAGATCGGCCTCGATAGCTGGATGCTGGGCATGGAAGCGTCCACCGTGATCGGTCTTCGCCTCACCAAGCTCGCCGCGGGCGGCCCCGCCGCCACCGCCGAGGCGCAGCGGATGGTCGCGGAGAAGATGCAGGCAGCATGGGAGCTGCAGGTCGCCGCCGCGACCGGCCGACTCGGCAGCACGCCCGAGGCGCAGGCAAGCAAGACGCTGAAGCATTATCGCCGCAAGGTTCGCGCCAACGCCAAGCGCCTCGGCTGACTGGGCCCTTTCGCCGGCCCGGCATGCCCCGTATATCGGGAACGATGATGTCCGCGACCAACGCCAATCCCGCACTGCCCGCCGATTGGCGCGATTTCCTTGCCCTTACCAAGCCTCGGGTGATGACGCTGGTCGTCTTCACCGGACTGTGCGGCATGCTCGCCGCGCCGGTGCCGATTCATCCGGTGCTAGGCTTCACCGCCATTCTGTGCATCGCGCTCGGCGCCGGTGCCGCCGGCGCGCTCAACCAATGGTATGAGGCCGATCTCGACGCCAAGATGAAGCGCACCCAGGGCCGGCCGCTGCCGGCCGGCCGGATGGACCGCCAGTCCGCGCTGCATTTCGGCGTGGGGCTGGCAGCGTTCAGCCTGGTGCTGATGTATTTCGCGATCAACCTGGTCGCGACGCTGATCCTGGCCGTCTCCATCCTGTTCTACGTGTTCGTCTACACGATCTGGCTCAAGCGCCGAACGCCGCAGAACATCGTGATCGGCGGCGCCGCCGGCGCCTTTCCGCCGCTGATCGGCTGGGCGGCCGCCACCGGCGATGTCGCGACGCTGCCGCTCCTCCTGTTCGCGCTGATCTTCCTGTGGACGCCGCCGCACTTCTGGGCGCTCGCGCTGTTCGTGAAGACCGATTACGCCAATGCCGGCGTGCCGATGCTGCCGGTCGTCTCCGGCGAACGAACGACCCGGATCCAGATCGGCCTCTACACCCTGCCGATGATCGTCGCGGCCGCCGCACCTTGGCCGCTGGGGCTTACCGGCATGGTCTATGGCCTTACCGCCGCGGTGATGTCCGGCATCTTCCTCGCCATGGCCGTTCAGGTCGCGACGCGCCGCACCGAGGCCGATGCCGAGGGTGGGGACCGTATGATCCCGGAAAAGCGGCTGTTCAAATTCTCGATATTGTACCTGTTCGTGCTATTCGGTGCGCTGGTGATCGACAGGTGGGTGGGATGAACGACTCACGCGGAGAGGATGTACTGCGGATGCCGGTGTCGGAGCTGGAACTGATCCGCGCCCGCCAGCGTGCCCGCGCGCGAGTAATGGCGTGGCTGCTCGGCGGGTTCGTCGTGCTGGTGTTCGCGATCTCGATCGTGAAGATGAAGCTGGGCCACGGATGAGGATCAGTCGCAACCTGCGCGTCGGCCTGATGGGTGCCGTGCTGGTGTGCGGCATGACCGGGCTCGGCTTTGCGGCCGTGCCGCTCTACCGCATGTTCTGCGAGGCGACGGGCCTGAACGGCACCACCCAGCGTGGCCTGCGGGCGCCCGGCGCGACGGGGCAGAAGATCACGATCGCGTTCGACAGCAATGTCAGCCCCAAGCTGCCCTGGAAGTTCGCCCCCGAACGCCGCGAGGACACGATCGACATCGGCGGCCGCGACATGGCGTTCTTCACGGCCACCAACACGTCGACTCATCCGATCACCGGCACGGCGACGTTCAACGTCACGCCCGCCCAGGCCGGCAAGTATTTCACCAAGATCCAGTGCTTCTGCTTTACCCAGCAGACGCTGCAGCCCGGCGAGACCGTGCGGATGCCGGTGATCTTCTTCGTCGACCCGAAAATTCTGAACGATCCCGACGCGCGCGACGTCCAGGAGATCACCTTGTCCTATACATTTTATCCAGTGGATTCGCCGAAGACACCAAGCTAGCATCGCGCAAAATAGAGAGAGGATTGGGATACGCCCATGGCTGGAGCAAAGAACCACCAGTACCATATCCTGCCGCCGAGCATCTGGCCGCTACTCGGCTCGCTGGGCGGGCTCATTCTCGCTTCGGGTGCGGTGCTGTGGATGCACAAGATGCCCAACGGCCTGCTGGTGCTGACCACCGGCTTCGCGCTGGTGCTGCTCACCATGTTCGGCTGGTGGGGCAAGGTGATCCAGGAGGCGCATGCCGGCGATCACACGCCGATCGTCCAGCTCCACCTGCGCTACGGCATGATCCTGTTCATCGCTTCCGAGGTGATGTTCTTCGTCGGCTGGTTCTGGGCCTGGTTCGACTTTTCGCTCTTCCCCTCCACGGTCGAGGCGGTGGGCGGCACCTGGCCGCCCAAGGGCATGGAAGTGCTCGACGCCTGGCAGTTCCCGCTGCTCAACACGCTGATCCTGCTTTGCTCGGGCTGCACCGTCACCTGGGCGCATCACGGCCTGATCCACAATGAGCGCGGCGGCGAGTTGAAGGGCCTGTGGGGCCTGATCGGCGTGGGCGAGAATGACAGCGTGAAGAAGGGCCTGTGGCTCACCGTGATCCTGGGCGCGACCTTCAGCTGCTTTCAGGCCTATGAGTATATGGAGGCCCCCTTCCCCTTCAAGGCGGCGAGCGAGCATGGCTCCAGCTATGGCGGCGCCTTCTTCATGGCGACCGGCTTCCACGGCTTCCACGTCATCGTCGGCACGATCTTCCTGATCGTGAACCTGGTGCGCGCCTATCGCGGCGACTTCACGCCCAAGCAGCATTTCGGCTTCGAGGCGGCGGCGTGGTACTGGCATTTCGTCGACGTCGTCTGGCTGTTCCTGTTCGCGTCGATCTATGTCTGGGGCGGTTGGGGCGCGCCGGTCCACGCCGGCTGACGTGACCGAACGCAAACCCGATCCCGCCGGGGGCGGCAGTGCCACGCTGCCGCCCCCGATCGCATCCGGCCTCTATGGCTGTTGCCCGCGCTGCGGCGCCAAGACCCTGTTCCGGACCTTCCTCGCCTTTGCCGATCGTTGCCCGGCGTGCGGATTGCAATTCTCCGACTTCAACGTCGGTGACGGGCCGGTGGTGTTCCTCACCCTCGGCATCGGCACGCTGGTGACGATCCTCGCACTATGGCTGGAATTGAGTCTCTCCCCGCCCTTCTGGGTGCATCTCCTGCTCTGGCCGGTGGTGACACTGGCGATGGTGGTGGGATCGCTGCGAATCGCGAAGGGACTGTTGCTGGCACTCGAATTTCGCAACCGGGCCCATGAGGGCCGGATCGCTGAGGACTGACATGCGCCGGATGCCGCTGCTCCCTACCCTGCTGGTCGGCCTGGCAGTGGCGGCGATGATCGCGATGGGCTTCTGGCAGCTCGACCGGCGAACGCAGAAGCAGGGCGCGCTGGCGGTATTCGCGGCCAACACGATGCAGCCAACGATCACCATCGAGAGCGGTGCTGCCGATGCCTCGCTGCTGTTCCGTCATGCACGCTCCGCCTGCCAGTCGGTCGCCGGCTGGGCGCGGCAGGGCGGACGCGGAGTAAAGGGCCTGCAGGGCTGGCGCCAGATCGCCACCTGCCGCACCCATGCGAACGCCACGCTGCTGGTCGACATGGGTGTGACCCGCGATCCGATGTTCCGCCCGCACTGGCCCGGCGGCGTGGTAAGCGGCATCCTCACCCGCGCGCCCGACCATCGCCCGCTGATCGCGAGCATCTTCGACGGCACGCCCCAGCCGCTGATGCTGGTTTCCGACCAGGCCGCGCCGGGGCTGGAGCCGAGCACCCCGCCGGACATCGCCAGCGTGCCCAACAACCACCTCGCCTATGCGGTGCAGTGGTTCCTGTTCGCTGGGGTGGCGGTGATCATCTATGCGCTGGCGCTGCGTTTGCGGGCGCGGGGGGCGCCGCAGCCGGGGTTGCGATAAGATACCGACTTCCGGAACGGACCGGCCACTGGCGCTTCAGTGGCGGCGGCCCTGCTGGCCGTATAGCCCCAAGTCGTGGTTCGCTACCATTCCCATTGATGATACACTGATTCGATGCTCGAACGATACGAACCTGCTTCCGACTTCTTAAAGGCGATAATCGCTGAAGAAGTGCCGCTGTCGGGTTCCGTCTTTGCGGATGCCAATTTGGGGCGACTTATCTCGTTGGCGCAGGATCAGGACCTTTCGAACCGGGATTGGGCTACGATGATCCTAGCGTCAGAGGAAATGGACACGCCTTTGGTCCGGGACGCGCTGCTTGCTGCTCTAGGCGACAAAAGCGATGTGGTAAGAGCAGAGGCGCTGTTGGGGTTGGCTCGGCGGGATCCAATTCTCGCCCTCCCATTCGCTTTTGAAAGCACTGTCTAGCGAGCAAGCGAGCATGGCCGTGTTCGAAGCCGCTGAGTTAATCGCGAGTCCAGCCTTGGCAGATGCACTCCGACCCTGGACCGAGCCGTCTGACAACAACTTTCCAGACAAGTATGCGAGTGACGCCTTGGCAGCATGCGAAAGGGGCTCGCCGTCAACTTAGCCGCTGCTGCGTACAGTTACGGCGCGTCAGGCGCCGACCATCTCGCACGTAGCGGCTTGCACCTTCAGCCCTCCTCCTCCACCGGATACACCTTCCCCACATGCGGCTCGCCCCGCGTCGCGGCGAAGCTTTCCTGCCGCTGGCGCTCCCGGTACCGCTCGCGATCCGCATCGGTGCGCTCGTCGTAGCATGCCGCGCAGCTCACCCCCGCCTCGTAGCGCGGCGAGCGGCGATCCTCCACGCTCACCGGGCGGCGGCAGGCGTGGCAGAGTTCGTAGCTGCCCGGCGCCAGGCCATGGCCCACCGTCACCCGCTGGTCGAACACGAAGCATTCGCCGTCCCACAGGCTCTGCGCCTCGGGCACCTTCTCCAGATAGTTGAGGATGCCGCCCTTGAGGTGGAACACCGCCTCGATCCCCTCGGACTTGAGGAACGCGGTCGATTTCTCGCAGCGGATGCCGCCGGTGCAGAACATCGCCACCTTGGGCGGCGTCTCGCCCTTCCCCAGCAGTTCCTCGCGGTGGGCGCGAAACCAGTCGGGGAAATCGCGGAAGCTCTGGGTATGCGGGTCGATCGCCCCGCGGAAGGTGCCGGCGGCGACCTCATAGTCGTTGCGCGTGTCGATCAGGATCGTGTTCGGATCGGCGATCAGCGCATTCCAGTCCTCGGGCGCGACATAGGTGCCGACGCTGGCCAGCGGATCGATGTCCGGCTGGCCCATCGTCACGATCTCGCGCTTGAGGCGCACCTTCATCCGGTAGAAGGGCTGCGCGGCGGCGCGGGAATATTTGACGTCGGCGCCCGCACAACCGGGCAGCGCGCGGACATGCGCGACCACCGCGGCGATGGCCTCGTCGCTGCCCGCGATTGTGCCGTTGATCCCCTCTCGCGCCAGCAGCAGCGTGCCCTTAACGCCCTGCGAACAGCACAGCGTCGCCAGCGGGCCCTGCAGCGCCGTCGGATCGTCGAACCGGGTAAATTGGTAGAGCGCCGCCACACGGATCGGCAGCGCGGCATCGTCCGCAACCTGAGTCATTTCGGCGGCTGTACCCCAGCCGGGGCGATTAGACCATGAAGCTTTCGCCGCAGCCGCAGGTGCCCTTGGCGTTGGGGTTGGTGAAAACGAAGCCCGCGGTGAAATCGTCCTCCACCCAGTCCATCGTCGAGCCGATCAGGTAGAGCACCGAGGCGCCGTCGACGAAAAAGGTGCCACCGGAGGTCTCGATCTTCTCGTCCAGCGGCTTGGCCTCGGCAACATAATCGACCGAATAGGCGAGGCCCGAGCAGCCGCGGCGCGGGGTGGAGAGCTTGACGCCGACCGTGCCTTCCGGCGCCTTCGCCATCAGCGCGGCAATGCGCGCCTCGGCGGCGGGGGTGAGGAGCAGCGCGGCGGGGCGCTGACGGGGGGTGGTCGCGGTGGTCATCACAACATTCCCAGTTCCAGCTTGGCCTCGTCGCTCATCTTCTGCGGGTCCCAGGGCGGATCCCAGACGAGATTGACGTCGGCCGTCGCGATGCCCGGCACCGCGCTCACGCGGAGCTCGACTTCGCCCGGCATCGATTCCGCCACCGGGCAGTGCGGCGTGGTCAGCGTCATGGTGATCGCGGCATGGCCGTTCGCGGTGATGTCGACGCCGTAGATCAGCCCCAGATCGTAGAGATTGACCGGGATTTCGGGGTCGTAGATCTCCTTGAGCGCCTCGATCACCGCCTCGTACAGCGGGCCGCCAGGCTCGCCCGCGCCGGGCTCCACGGGCTTCTGCGAGAGAAAACCGGAGAGATAGTCGCGCTTGCGCTCGGCGGCGGGCTCGATCGCCTCGTCGACGCGTGCCTTGGGCGGCGCCTCGACGGCGTCGACCTCTTCCACCACGATCCTGCGTTCTTCGTTCATCCGAAGATCCTCGTCACTCGTTCGATTCCTCGCACGAGCGCGGCGACGTCCGCCGGCCCGTTATACACGCCGAAGCTCGCCCGCGCGGTGGCGGGGACCTCCAGCAACTCCATCAGCGGCTGGGCGCAGTGATGCCCCGCGCGGATCGCGACATTGCCCTCATCGAGGATCGTCGCGACGTCGTGCGGGTGCACGCCCTCCACCGCGAAGCTGACGATGCCGGCGCTGTCCGCCGGTCCGAACAGCCGCACGCTGTTGATGCCTGCCAGCGCGGCGCGCGTCTCGGTGACCAGCGCGGTTTCATGCGCATGGATGCGGTCCAGCCCGATGCCGTCCACATAGTCGATGGCCGCATGCAGCCCGACCACGCCGACGATGTGCGGGGTGCCCGCCTCGAAGCGGCCCGGCGGCGGGGCATAGGTGGTCTTGGCAAAGCTGACGCGGTCGATCATCGATCCGCCGCCCTGATAAGGGGGCATGGTGTCGAGCAGATCGTAGCGGCCCCACAGCACGCCGATGCCGGTCGGGCCGTAGAGCTTGTGGCCGGAGAAGACGTAGAAGTCGCAGCCGAGCTCGGCGACGTTCACCGGCAGCCGGGCGACCGCCTGGCAGCCATCGATCAGGATCCTGGCGCCGACGCCGTGCGCGAGGTCCACCGCACGGCGGACATCGAGCACCGAACCGAGCACGTTGGAGACATGGGCGAGCGCGACCAGCTTGTGCCGGTCCGTCAGCATCGCCGCCATCGCGTCAAGGTCGATGCGCTGGTCGTCGGTGAGCGGTATGACGTCGATCTCGGCGCCGATCTTCTCGGCGGCCATCTGCCAGGGCACGATATTCGAATGATGCTCCAGCGCCGAGAGCAGGATGCGGTCGCCCGCCTTGAGCTGGGTCGCCGCATAACATTGCGCCACGAGGTTGATCCCCTCGGTCGCGCCGCGGACGAACACGACCTCCTCGGGCTTGCCGCCGATGAACTTGGCGACCCGGGCGCGTGCCGCCTCGAAGGCGAGCGTCATGTCCGCCGAGCGTTGGTACACGCCGCGATGCACGGTGGCATAGGTCTCGCCATAGCCGCGCGCGATCGCGTCCAGCACCGGGCGCGGCTTTTGCGACGTCGCGGCGGTGTCGAGATAGGCCCAGCCGGCCGGAATCGCCGGGAAGTCGGCAAGGACGTCGAGCGGGGCGGCGGTGGTCAGGACGCTCACAGCGCCGCCTCCAGCCACTTGGCCGCATCCGCCGCGAAGGCCTCGCGCACCGGCTCTTCGCCGATTCGCGCGAGCGCGTCGGCCACGAAGGCGTGGGTCAGCAGCGCCTTGGCCTGCGGTTCCTCGATGCCCCGGCTCTGCAGGTAGAACAGCGCGTTGCGATCGAGTTCGCCCACCGTCGCGCCGTGCGCGCACTTCACGTCGTCGGCGAAGATTTCGAGTTCGGGCTTGAGATTCACCGTCGCGGTGCGCTGGAGCAGCAACCCGCGCAGCGACTGTTCGCCATCGGTCTGCTGCGCGCCGCGGGCGACTTCCACCCGCGCGGCGAGGCTCGCCACCGACAGGTCGGCCGCGACCGCACGCCAGATCTGGCGCGACGTGCCTTCGATCTGCTCGTGGCGCACCGCGACCGCGGCTTCCTGCCGCTGCGTGCCGCTGGTGAGCAGCGCGCCGCCCATCTCGGCAAAGGCGCCCTTGCCGGTGAGCGTCAGCGCGCCGTCGATACGGCTGCCCATGCCGCCCGCGCCGAGGAAGATCGAGACGAGGCTCGCCGCCTCGCCCACGTCTGCCTCGTCGCGGATCGAGACGAAGCCGCCGGTCTGCACCAGCCGCACCGAGCGCATCAGCCGCGCGCCCTTGCTGAGCGCGATCGCGGTCAGGCGGTTGGCCCAGCCGGTGCCAGCGAAGGTTTCGATTAGGGATGCCACAGCATCGTCGGCGAGCAGAATGCGCGCGGGCACGTGATTCTCGCCGCCGGTGCCGACATGGACGATCTGGATGCAGGTCGCGGCATGCTCGGGGCCGAGGTGGAGCGCCCAGCCCTCGCCCACCGCCAGGCTGCCGAGCGGGTGATCGGTCGCGGCGATCTGTCGTGTCACCTCGACCGGGCCCGGCCGGCTGTGCGCAGGCGCGAACACGCCGTCGACGAAGCACAAGCGCGGACCGTCGATATCGAGGAACAGGTCCGCCGGGTCGATCCCGGCCGGCACCTGTTCACTGGCGGCGGCAGCGCGTAGCGTGTCCATGTCGGACCAGCGCCATGCCTCCGCCTTGGGGGAGGGAAGATCGAGCACGGTCACGCCGCCAGCGCTCCATAGCCTTCGCGTTCCAGCTCAAGCGCGAGTTCCGGCCCGCCCGAGCGGACGATGCGGCCGCCTGCCAGCACGTGGACGAAGTCCGGCTGCACATAGTCCAGCAAGCGCTGGTAATGGGTGATCAGCAGCACCGCCTTATCGGGCGCGCGCATGATGCGGTTGATGCCCTCGCCGACCGCCTTCAGCGCATCGATGTCGAGGCCGCTGTCGGTCTCATCGAGGATGGCGAGCTTGGGGTTCAGGATGCCCATCTGCACCATCTCGTTGCGCTTCTTCTCGCCGCCCGAGAAGCCCACGTTCACGGGCCGCTTGAGCATCTCCGCGTCCATGCCCAGCGCCGCTGCCTGGGCGCGGGCGAGCTTGAGGAACTCGGCGCCCGAAAGCGGCGCCTCGCCGCGGTGGCGGCGCTGGGCATTGGCCGCCTCGCGCAGGAACTGGACGTTCGACACACCGGGAATTTCGACCGGATATTGGAAGCCGAGGAACAGGCCCGCGGCGGCGCGCTCGTGCGGCTCGAGTTCCAACAGATCCTGCCCGTCGAAATCGACGCTGCCGCTGGTGGCTTCATAGCCACCCCGGCCGCCAAGGACGTAGCCCAGCGTCGACTTGCCGGCGCCGTTCGGCCCCATGATGGCATGCACTTCGCCCGCATTCACGGCGAGGCTCAGGCCCTTGAGGATTTCCTTGCCGTCAACTTCGGCGTGCAGGTTCTGGATGTTCAGCATGGGGTTCAGATCGCCACGGTCACGAGAGAGAGGGTCTTGGGCGGGGTGCCCACATCATACGCATCGACCAGCGAGCCGTCGGGCAGCTTCCACATGATCTTGTACTGCTTGGGCGCGGTCACGCTGGCCTTGATGTCGGCCTCGATCGAGTCGAGCACCGGGGTCAGCTTGCGCCAGGCGCTGGGCTGATAGGGCTTGTCGTTGAGCAACAGCCGGCCGGCCTGGAAATCCGAATCGAGGAAATCGCGGCACTGCTTGATCGCGCCGGCGACCTTGGTCGCGCGCGCGCCTGCATCCGCCGGCGCAACGCCGATCGCGCGAACGATGCAGCGCGCATGGTTGGTCGCCGCGCCGAACTGGGCCGAGCTGTCGACCGCAACGCCCGACTGGAGGGCGAAGGCAGCGGCGAGAAGGGCGTTCAACATGCTATATGCTCCTGCGGGCCCGGAACGCGGCCCTGCGTCGTCGATAGATCAGCCGAGATGAGCGCAGGCTGAGCGAAGGCAGCGGACCGGCTCACCCGACCGAGCCTTCGAGCGAGATGCCGAGCAACTTCTGCGCCTCAACCGCGAACTCCATCGGCAATTGCTGCAGCACTTCGCGGGCGAAACCGTTGACGATCAGCGCAACGGCAGCCTCCTGGTCCAGCCCGCGCTGGAGTGCATAGAAGAGCTGGTCGTCGCTGATCTTGCTGGTGGTCGCTTCATGCTCGATCTGCGCGCTCGGGTTCTTCACCTCGATATAGGGCACGGTGTGCGCGCCGCACTGGTCGCCGAGCAGCAGCGAGTCGCACTGGGTGAAGTTGCGGACATTCTCTGCGCTCGCGGCCACGCGGACCAGCCCGCGATAGGTGTTGTCGCTGCGGCCAGCCGAGATGCCCTTCGACACGATCGTCGAGCGGCTGCCCTTGCCCAGATGGATCATCTTGGTGCCGGTATCGGCCTGCTGGCGGTTGTTGGTCACCGCCACGGAATAGAATTCGCCGACGCTGTTCTCGCCCGCCAACACGCAGCTGGGGTATTTCCAGGTGATCGCCGAGCCGGTCTCGACCTGGGTCCAGCTGACCTTCGAGTTGCGGCCCTGGCACAGCGCGCGCTTGGTGACGAAATTGTAGATGCCGCCCTTGCCGTTCTCGTCGCCCGGATACCAGTTCTGGACGGTCGAGTATTTGATCTCGGCATCGTCGAGCGCGACCAGCTCCACCACTGCGGCGTGCAGCTGGTTCTCGTCGCGCATCGGCGCGGTGCAGCCTTCGAGATAGGAGACGTACGCGCCCTTGTCGGCAACGATCAGCGTGCGCTCGAACTGACCGGTATTCTCGGCATTGATGCGGAAATAGGTGGAGAGCTCCATCGGGCAGCGCACGCCCTCCGGCACATAGACGAAGGTGCCGTCGGAGAAGACCGCGCTGTTGAGCGTGGCGAAGTAGTTGTCGCGCTGCGGCACCACCTTGCCCAGCCACTTCTGGACCAGCTCGGGATATTCGCGGATCGCCTCGCTGATCGACAGGAAGATAACACCCGCCGCCTTCAACTCGGCGCGGAAGGTGGTGGCGACCGACACGCTGTCGAACACCGCATCCACCGCGATCTTGCGCGCGCCCTCGACGCCGGCGAGCACCTTCTGCTCCTCGATCGGAATGCCCAGCTTCTCATAGGTCCGGCGGATTTCCGGATCGAGCTCGTCGAGGCTGGCGATCGTCTTCTTCTGCTTCGGCTCGGCGTAGTAATACGCGTCCTGATAGTCGATCGGCGGCACATTGAGCTTGGCCCAGTCCGGCGCCTCCAGCGTCTGCCACAGGCGGAACGCCTTCAAGCGCCAGTCGAGCATCCATTCGGGCTCGTTCTTTTTCGCCGAGATATAGCGGACGGTATCCTCGCTCAGCCCCTTGGGCGCGAACTCCTGTTCGACGTCGGAGGCAAAGCCCCATTCGTACTTCTTGTTCGCGGCGGCGAGCGCTTCTGCATTCTTGGTGGCCATCAGAAAGATACCTGGCTTTCCCCGGCGAGCACCGGAGAAGGAGAAGAAAGGTCGGGTGTGGAGGGGGCGAGCCCATGCACCGGCATCGTCGGGGCTGCAAGCGCGGGCGGCGTGGCGAGGCTGGCAAGGCTGACCTGCGCGAGCGCCGAGCGCACCGCGTCGCTCACCACGCCCCAATGCGGCTTCACCCGGCAATTGCCCTCGACCGCGCAATCGTGCCGGGTCGAGTCAACGCAGGTGGTAAGCGCGATCGGTCCCTCGATCGCCTCGATAATATCGGCAAGACTGATCGCCGCCGGCGGGCGGGCGAGCCGGAAGCCGCCGCCGGTGCCGCGCGCGCTTTCGATCAGGCCCGCGGCGGAGAGCTTGCTCACGAGCTTCTGCACGGTGGGCAGCGGCAGGCCGGTCTCGGTCGCCAGCAGCGTCGCGTTGAGCCGGCACGACGCACCGCACTGGCGCGCGGCGGCGGCCAGCATCACGACGGCATAGTCGGCAAGGCTCGAAAGACGCATCGACTCCCAATCGGACAAAGTTGATCCGATTGGGCATGTGGGCTCAGCGACCGCTCAGGTCAACTGTCTCGGGGATCACATCGGGGAGAAAGTGGAACTTCTCGTTTTCCAGCGTCACGGCCAGTACCGGATCGATCCCCTCGCGCAGCGATCGCGGGGTATGGCCGGTGAAGTGCTTGATCTCGTTGATCAGGTGCGGCTGGTCGGCGAACGGCGCCATCACCTCGTCCAGCGATGCGCCCTGATAGAGCCGCATCGCCGCGCCGATCGCGCGAAACTTGCGGCGCAGATGGTTGGGCGGGCCGGCGAAATACTCCTTGCACAGCCGCTGCACCTGCCGCTGGCCCATGCCGGTCTCGGCCTCCATTGCGCCGTACAGCGCATCGATGGTCGGATCGCCGCTCGCCGCCCATTCGCGCACGATGCGCAGAAAGGCGAGATGCGCCTTGGGCAGGCGGCGCGCCGCATCCAGCCGGCGCAGCAGCAGCGGCTCGATCGCCGCCACCATCTCGTCCAGCGTGGTCAGCCTGCACAGCTCGGCATGCAGGCCAAGGATCTCCGGACCGAACAGCTCGGTCGCGTCGACCAGCCGGTCCGCCACCTGGTCCGCCGGCCGACCGATCAGCGATCGCCAGCCAATGCCGCGCAGCGACAGGCCGAAGCAGCGGAACGGGCCATCGATATGGTAGGTCCAGTGCGCGGTGCCGGGGCCGTTGACCATCACCGGCATGGTCGCTTCGCTATGCCCATCCGGAAAAGTGACATGGCCACTGCCGTCGAGGAAGAAGCGCCACTGGCCCAGATCGACGCGCTCGACGCCATCGATCGCCTCGCGATCGACATGGCAGAGGTAGAAGCTCTCGACATGCGGAATCAGCCGACCGCTGGACGGCCGGAACTCGATTTCGAAGGCAGAATATGTCCCGTCGCGGTTGCGTTCGGCAACCGCTACCTGGCCCTCCACGGTGCCACGCATGCGAAGCTTGCTTCCCCTGTGCCTCGGTTCGTCGCAAAGCTGGAGCATGTCCGCGCGCGAAGCGCAACGGAAAAGAGGCCCGGCCGGTTGCCCGGCCGGGCCAAAAGGAAAGGGTTCCCCCCGTTAAGCGGAACCCCTCGGGTCGCAGGGAAGCTCTACCCGAATCGGGAGCCCCGGTATTGTACGGAATCGACATTCCGCGCTTTGACGACGTTTGCAGCGCGTTGCATGAGCATCTTCATGGGCAATTTTCTTCATCACGCGGTCCTCTCGATGGATCCGGAGCGTGCGCATCGAGGGGCGATTCGCGCACTTGGCGCCTGGGGAGCTCTCGGCGCGCCGCTGGGCGGCGGCCCCGAATCCGCGACTCCAGTCAGGCTTGCAGGCCTGAGCTTCCCGAACAGGGTCGGCCTCGCCGCCGGGCTGGACAAGGATGCGGAGGCCATCGCCGGTCTGTTCGGGCTGGGATTCGGCGCGGTGGAGGTGGGCACGCTCACGCCGCGCCCGCAACCGGGAAACCCCCGTCCCCGGCTGTTCCGGCTGGTCGAGGACGAAGCGGTGATCAACCGCATGGGCTTCAACAATGGCGGGATCGACGCAGCGCTCGCGCGGATAGCCCGCCTGAAGCGGCGGCCCGGCCTCCTCGGCATCAATGTCGGCGCGAACAAGGACTCGGTGGATCGCGTCGCCGATTATGCCCTGGGCGTCACCAAGGCCGCCCCGCACGCCGATTACATCACGATCAACGTCAGTTCGCCGAACACGCCCGGCCTGCGCGACCTGCAGTCGCGCCCCGCGCTCGACGAGCTGCTGGCAGCGGCGGATGCGGCCCGCGGCACCACGCCGCTGTTCCTGAAGGTTGCGCCGGATCTGGATCGCGCCGGGCTGGAAGGCGCGATCCGCGCGGCGATCGACCACCGTGTCGATGCGCTGATCGTCTCCAACACGACCATCTCGCGGCCGCCGCTCGCCTCGCCCCAGGCGACCGAGGCCGGCGGCCTGTCCGGCAAGCCGCTGAAGGAGCTCGCCCGCGCAAAGCTGATCGAGGCAGGCGAGATCGCGGGCGGCCAGCTGCCACTGATCTCCGCCGGCGGGATCGACGGGCCGGACGAGGCCCGGCGCCGCATCGATGCCGGCGCGGTACTGGTGCAGATCTATTCGGCGCTCGTCTATCGCGGCCCCGGTCTGGCACGCAGCATCGCCAGGGCGCTCGCCTGACGGCTTGCCTCCGGGACAAAGCGCGTTACCCCTAGCGTCATGAAGAAACTGGTCGCGCTCGCCCTCCTGCTGTTCGCTCCACTGCTGGCGCATGCCCAGGGCATAGTGAGCGCCGCCGATCCGCGGGCGGCAGCGGCCGGCGTCGAGATCCTGCGGGCGGGCGGCAACGCCACCGATGCCGCAATCGCGACGATGCTCGCGCTCGGCGTGGTCGAGCCGCAGAGCTCAGGTCTGGGCGGCGGCAGCTTTCTGGTGCTGTACAACGCCAGGACCCGCGCGACGACGACGATCGACGGCCGCGAGACCGCCCCGATGGCCGCCGACGACCGCTGGTTTTACGACGCTGCCGGCAATCCCCTGAGCCACTTCGCCGCGGTGCCGGGCGGGCGCAGCGTCGGCGTGCCCGGTGCGGTCCGCGCGATGGCGCTGGCGCATCGCACGTCCGGTAGGCTCGCCTGGGCCAAACTGTTCGCCCCCGCAATCCGCCTCGCCCGCGACGGGTTCGAGGTGACGCCGAGGCTCAACAATTCGCTCACCCAGTTCTCCGGCCATGTCGACCCGGCCTATCGCGCCCAGTTCTTCGGCGCCGATGGCAAGCCGCAGCCGGTGGGAACGCGCGTGCGCAACGCCGAGCAGGCCGCGCTGCTGGAGCGCATCGCGACGCAGGGGCCGGACAGCTTCTATGTTGGCCCGCAAGCGGCGAAGATTGTTGCCACCGTCAACGGTGCGGCGCGCAACCCCTCGAAAATGACCACGGGTGACCTCGCGGCCTATGACGCCAAGGTGCGGCCGGTGCTGTGCGGGCGCTATCGCCGCTACAAGATCTGCTCGATGGGCCCGCCCTCCTCCGGCGGCGTCACCGTGCTGATGATCCTGGCGCAGCTCGAACGCTTCGACATGGGGAGTCTCGGCAAGGATTCGGCTACCGCCTGGCACCTGTTCGCCGAAAGCTCGCGCCTCGCTTATGCCGATCGCGACCTGTATCTGGGCGACCCGGACTTCGTCTCGGTGCCGCTCAAGGGCCTGTTGAGCCCGACCTACATCGCCAGCCGCTCGAAGCTGATCGATCCGGCCAAGACGATGACCAGCATCGCCGCCGGCACGCCGCCGGGCGCGCCGAAGCGCGTCCTCGCCAAGGTGCAGGAAGTCGCCGGCACCACCGATCTCGCGGTCACGGACGGCGCCGGCAACGTCGTGGAGGTGACCACCACCGTCGAGGGCCCATTCGGCTCGGGCCTCACCGTCGACGGCGCGATCCTCAACAACCAGCTGACCGATTTCGATATCGTGCCGGTGAAGGACGGATATCTTGTCGCCAACCGGGTGGAGGGCGGCAAGCGCCCGCGTAGCTCGATGGCGCCGACCATTGTCTTCGGGCCCGACGGTAAGATCCGCCTTGCAGTGGGCGCCGCGGGCGGATCGACGATCATCGCGCAGGTTGCCAAGGCGATCGTCGGCGTGATCGACTGGAAGCTCTCCGCGCAGGACGCGATCGGGCTCGGCCTGCTTTATGCTCCGGGCAAGACCGGCATTGCCGAACAGAACACCCAGCTCGATACGCTACTGCCCGGCCTGCGCGCGCTCGGCGAGGACGTCCGCGCCGCACCACTCGGCCTCAAGGCCAATGCGATCGAGCGGGTGGGCGGCCGTTGGGTCGGCGCCGCCGATCCGCGCAGCGAAGGCGTGGCGATGGATCAGGACGGCACGGTGACGGTTATCCAGCGGGCGGGCCTCAAGCCCAACCGCCCGTCGGAATGACACGGGACGCCCGTAGAACAGAACACGGCGCCCGCAGGGGAGAGAGAATGCGCAAGCTTGAACGGTTCGAAAATCTGGTCGCGATGTTCTTCACGCGCGCCGCGGAAAAGGGGGATGCACCCTTCCTGTGGCACAAGGCGGGCGGGAAATGGCACCCGACCAGCTGGGCCGAGGCGGCAACCCAGGTGGCGAGCCTCGCCACCGCGTTGAAGGCGCTGGGCCTCAAGCCCGGCGACCGCGTGATGCTGGTCAGCGAGAACCGGCCGGAATTCTGCATCAGCGATCTCGCCATCATGGCGGCGGGTTGCGTGACGGTGCCGACCTACACCACCAACACCGAGCGCGATCACCAGCACATCCTGGAGAATAGCGGCGCCTGCGCGGTGATCGTTTCCAATACCAAGCTTGCCAAGACGCTGCTCCCGGCGATGCTGCGCTCCTCGGCGGGGCGGATCGTGATCGGCATCGACGATGTGCGGCTTGGCCAGCAGGGCACGCTGGAGGTTCACGACTTCCGTGCACTGATCGCCGCCCATGCGACCGATGCCGCAACCACCGCGGCGCAGGCGACGTTCAAGCGCGAGGATCTCGCCTGCATCATCTACACCAGCGGCACCGGCGGATCGCCGCGCGGGGTGATGCAGCATCACGGCGCGATCCTGCACAATTGCCAGGGCTGCACCACTATCATCTCCGAGGATTTCGGCTGGGAGGACGAGGTGTTCCTCTCCTTCCTGCCCCTTTCCCATGCCTATGAGCATACCGGCGGCCAGTTCTTCCCGATCGCGCTGGGCGGGCAGATCTATTATGCCGAGGGGCTGGAGAAGCTCGCCTCGAACATCGAGGAGGTGCGCCCGACGATCATGGTCGTCGTGCCCCGCCTCTTCGAGGTGCTGCGCACCCGCATCACGAAGCAGGTGGAGAAGCAGGGCAGCTTCGCCAGCTATCTTCTGGAAAAGGCAGTAGCAATCGGCGGGCGCAAGGCGGCCGGCAAGTCCGGCATCGCCGATGCGCCGATGAACCTGCTGCTCAACGCCACGCTGCGGCCCAAGCTGGCCAAGCGCTTCGGCGGGCGGATCAAGGCGCTGGTTTCGGGCGGCGCACCGCTCAACCCCGAGGTCGGCATCTTCTTCGAATCGCTCGGCCTCACTTTCCTTCAAGGCTATGGCCAGACCGAGTCCGCCCCGGTCATCTCCTGCAACCGACCCAAGGCGGGGCTGAAAATGGACACCGTCGGTCCGCCGATGGAGGACGTCGAGGTCAAGATCGCCGAGGACGGCGAGATCCTGGTGCGCGGCGAGCTGGTGATGCACGGCTATTGGCGCAACGAGGCCGAGACCGAGCGGGTGCTGAAGGACGGCTGGCTCCACACCGGCGATATCGGCGAGATCGACGCCAAGGGCCGCATCAAGATCACCGATCGCAAGAAGGACATCATCGTCAACGACAAGGGCGACAATGTCGCGCCCCAGAAGATCGAAGGCATGCTGACGCTGCAGCCCGAGATCCTGCAGGCAATGATCTATGGCGACAAGCGGCCCTACATGACCGCGGTGATCGTCCCCGATCCCGAATGGGTGCAGGAGTTCTGCGCCAAGACCGCGACGCCCTGCAAGTTCCGCAACCTCTCGCGCGACGCCGACTTCAAGGCGACGATCGGCGCGGCGGTGGAACGGGTAAACCGCGACCTCTCGGTGATCGAGCGGGTGCGGAAATTCATCCTCGCGGACGAGGCCTTCACGATCGAGAACGAGCAGCTGACGCCAAGCATGAAGATCCGCCGCCACGTGCTGAAGGCGGTGTACGCGGAACGGCTGGACGAACTGTACTGATCAGATCCTCCCCGGCACGGGGAGGGCAATCGCATATGGTCAAAAGCCATCGTCGACCCCGCGAAGGCAGGAACGACGATGGTTTTGGGACGCTGCCGGTCCTTTTCCTCGATGCAATAGTCCCCCTCCCCGACCCGGGGAGGATCTAAGCGTTACTTCGCCGCCTTCTCCGGCACCACCACCAGGGTCCAGTCCTTGTCCGGCCGCAGATATTTGGCGGCCAGCGCCTGCAGCTCGGCAGGCGTTGTCGCGGCATAATCGCGGGCGAGGTTGCGCATGCCGGCGATCCGCGCCGGATCCTGCGTGCCGCCTTCGACTAGGTTCATCCAGAACATGTTGCCGCTCGACATGCGCAGCAGCTGCTGCTTGAGCGGGGTCAGCGCGCGGTTGAGCTCGTCGGCGTCGATCGGTTTCGCCGCCAGGTCCGCCGCGATGTCGCGCGAGAGCTTGAAGAAGAAGTCGGTCTTGTCCGGTGGCACCATGCCCAGCGCCGCGATCTTGCCGCCGGCAGCCAGACCCAGCGGCCAGTCACTCATCACGTTGGGCGAATAGCTGACGCCTGCCTGGATGCGCAGCTGCTCGATCAGGCGATCGCGGAACACGGCGGTCAGGATCTCGAGCTTGCGGCTCTCGGCAAGGCCGGCGCTGCCGCCGCCCGTCGGCCAGGCAATCACCGCCGCGGCCTGGTCCACTGCGCCGGTATGGGTGCGCACCACCGGCGTCGCGACATGTGCGGGGAAGCGCACAGCGGCGCCGCTTTCCGCACCCAGGGCGCGCGGCTTGAGCGCACCGAAGCTCGCGGCCACCGCCTGCACCGTCGCATCGGCGTTCATGTCGCCGAAGATCTCGACTTCGATCGGGCCGGTCTGGAGGATCGGCTCCCAGAAGGCGCGGAACGCCTGCGGAGTAAGCGCGGTCACTTCTTCGCGGCTGGGCACGCCCCAACGCGGATCGCCGTCATGGAGCAGCACGTCGAGATCGCGGCCGAGCACCGCATCGGGCGAGGCCGAAAGGCCTGCATAGGATGCCAGCGTCGCCGCCTTGGCGCGGGTGATCGGGTTGGGGTCCCAGCCGGGTGCCGCCAGCTTGGTGGCGAACAGGCGGAGCTGGTCGGCCAGATCCTCCTTGTTGGTCTGCGCCTGGAAGACGAAGGCGTCTTCCTCGATATCGAAGCCGAGGCCGATCTGGCGGTTACCGGTCAGCGCGTCGAGCTCCTCCTGGCCGAACTTGCCGATGCCGCTGGCCATCAGCGCGGTCTTGCCCGCCCAGGCCGGCACGCGCTTGTCGCCCGGCAGCGCCCTGAGACCACGGCCGAAGCGGATGTTGACCCACACCTTGCCGGTCTCGGACGTGTCCTCGCGCATCAGCAGCTTGACGCCATTGGCATAAGTGACCTCGTCGATCGCGATGTCCGGATCCACGCGGGTGCGGGAAACCACCTTGCCCGGCGCACCGATGCGCGGCAGCTGATCGAACTTCACGTTGAGCGAGCGGCGCTTCATCGCCGCTGCCTTCACATCCGCCTGCAGCGCGGTCGTCACCTTGCGTACCACGTCCGGATCGGGCGCATGGGTATTGACCAGCGCGCGTGTCGCGGTGCCTTCGAATACCTTCCTGGCCGAGGCCTGGACGGCCGCAGGCGTGAACATGCGTGCCGCGATCGCCCCCTTGAAGATCGCGTAGGAGGCCTCGGGCGTCGTCACGGTCTCGTTGATGTCGACGGCCTGGACGAGATCGTCCGCCAGCGAGACGGCCGATTCGACCGGCGCGGTGGAGATGCGATTGCGCATCACCGCATCGATCTCGCCCAGCTCCCGCTCGATCTCGGCCTGGCTGGGCGCCGCCGCCATCAGCTCGGCGGCGGTCGCGCGAACGTCGCGCAGTGCACTTTCCCAGTCGTCGCCGGTCGGCAACACCTGCAGCGTCGTCACATTGGCCGAGCGGGCAATGTCATCCAGATCCGCTCCCGCCGCGATGAACGAGGCACCCGAGCGCGCGCGCGATTCGAGGCGGCGGTTGAGGATGCGGATCGCCACCATGTCGATCATGCGCTTCTGGTTGAAGATCACCGTGTCGGCATAGACCGTCCAGGGCCGGACGATTGCCATCAGCGCCACCGGCTGCAGCGCCGGCTCGACGATGCTGGCGGCGATCGGGTGATCGGCCTCGGGCTTGCCGAAATCGGGCGTCTTGGGCGCCTCGCCCTTGCCCTGCCAGTTCGAGAAATACTTGTTGATCATCGCCTCCAGCATCGCCGGATCGACATCGCCGATCGCGATCACCGTCGCGCGTTCGGGGCGATACCAGCGATCGTGGAAGGCCTGGACGCTGGCGGGCGTCGCGGCGTTCAGCGCCTCCACCGTGCCGATCGGCTCGCGATCGGCGAGCAGCTGGCCGGCAAAGATCAGCTGGTAGAGCGCGTCCTGCATCCGCTTTTGCGGCGCGGGCTGTTCGCGCCCCTCGGCCAGCACCACCGGCCGCTCGGCGCTGAGCGAGGCCTGGGTGATCGACGGCGCCGCCATCATGCCCGAAAGGATCTTGAAGCTTTCGTCCAATCCTGCCGGCGTCCAGCTCGGCAGGTCGAGCTTGTAGGTCGTGCTGATGAACGTCGTCGCCGCGTTGCTGTCCGACCCGAAGGTCACGCCGAGGCGCTGCCAGATCCGCTTCGAATCGCCGTCGGGCACATAGGCCGAGCCGCGGAAGCTGAGATGCTCGAGCAAATGGGCGAAGCCGCGTTCCGAATCGCGCTCCATCAGCGAGCCGGCATCGATCCGCACCCGGATCGAGATCTGCCCCGGCGGCACCCCGTTCTTGCGCACGGCGTAACGCACCCCGTTCGAGAGCCGTCCGAACTTCCACTTGTCGTCATGGACGAGGTCGCTGCCCTTGTAGAGCCAGGGGTCGTCGGCGGTCTGGACACCCTCGGGGCGGCCCTGCGCCAGCACCGGAGCCGGCAGCGAGGGGGCAGCGCATATGAGGAGAAGCAGGGCGAAGCGCGGCGTGCGCAGGAAAGACAGCATGAAGCCCTTTCTAGAGGGGAGGGGGTCGCCATGCCACCCGCAACCTTTCTGCCGGATGTACGCCACAAGAATCCATCGGGGCGCCATGTTTTGGACCCAAGTGACGGCCTAGATCGGAACCGGAGATTGTTGCGTTGCAGCACCGAAGTTCGGGCGTAACGTTGAAGGTGCGGGGAAGTTGCGCGTGGACATTGCCACCAGCGAGCTGCCGATCGAGCTGCCGGCGGGAAGTGCCGAACCGGCGGGTACGTCCTGCCGGGCACGTCCGCTGCTGCTGCGCTGGGGCAAGCATCTGCGCGGCACCTTCGATCGGCTGATCGCCGCCTCGTCGCTGGTGCCAAATACGCCCGTGCTCGACATGCGGGCCTTTCCCTGGACCGCGGCACTGCGTGCGGACTGGGAGGCGATCCGCGACGAGGCGCTGGCGGCGATCGGTACCCAGCCCGGGGCGCCCTCGCTTGCCGCGATCTCGCCCGATCATCGCGCGATCGCGCCGCTCGGCAAATGGCGCAGCCTGTTCCTGTGGGGCTATGGCTACCGGGTGGACGAAAATCTGGCGCGCTGCCCGCAAACCTCGCGGCTGATCGAGCAGATTCCCGGGCTCAACAGCGCCATCTTCTCGATCCTCTCGCCAGGCACGCATATCCCGGCGCATCGCGGCGTCACCAAGGGGCTGATCACCTGCCATCTGGGGCTGGTCGTGCCCCGCGACGGCGATGTCCGCATGCGGATCGGCAACCGCACGGTCCGATGGGCGGAGGGCGAAACGCTCGTGTTCGACGACACCTATGATCACGAGGTGTGGAACGACAGTGCCCATACCCGCATCGTGCTGCTGATCCAGTTCCGCCGTCCCTTGCGCAACCCCGGCCGCTGGATCGCCGACACGCTGATCGGCGTGCTGCGCCGCTCGGCCTTTGTCCAGGAGGCGCGCGACAATCTGCGGCGCTGGCATCGCGGCGAGAGCCTGGCCGACGCCTGAGCTCGGCCCCGCCACTTGCCGCGTTGTGGCATGCCCAAGGGCGCGCTAAGCCGGGCACCATGCCACGCCCCTTCCATCTCGCCTTTCCGGTCCACGACCTGGCCGCTGCCCGTGCCTTTTACGGTGCCCTGCTCGGCTGCCCGGAAGGCCGCTCGTCGGAGCGATGGATCGACTTCGACCTGTTCGGTCACCAGATCGTCGCGCATCTCGACCCGGCGGCAACGCCGGCGACGCGCACCAATCCGGTCGACGGGCATGACGTGCCCGTGCCGCATTTCGGCGTGGTGCTGACGATGGAGGACTGGCACGCGCTAGCGGCGAAGCTGGAATCGGCCGGTATCGCTTTCGGCATCGCCCCGCATATCCGCTTCCAGGGCCAGGTCGGCGAGCAGGCGACGATGTTCTTCCGCGATCCCAGCGGGAACGCACTGGAATTCAAGGCGTTCGCCGACGACGCCATGGTATTCGCCAAATGATGTCGCAGACGATCAGTGTCGACCTTCCCCACCAGCTCGGCCGGGCCGGTGCCCGCGCGCGAATCGAGTCGAAGATCGGGCGGCTGGCCGACAAAATTCCCGGTGGCGCCACGGTCGAGCATCGCTGGGAGGGCGACAGCCTGCATTTCACCGTCGCCGCGATGGGCCAGACGGTGGTGAGCCGTCTCGACGTGGCCGAACGCCATGTCCATGCCGAGATCGCGCTGCCCGGCATGCTCGCGCTGTTCGCCGGCAAGGTGCGGGAGACGCTGGCGAAGGAAGGCCCCCGGCTGCTCGCCTGAGGGCCCGCGGCGGGTCAGCGGCCCGCGCTCACCCGCCATATGGTGTTGCCGACATCGTCCGCCACCAGCAGCGCCCCGCCCGTGCCCGTGATCACCGCCACCGGCCGCCCCTGCGCCTCGCCCTCGGCGTTGAGGAAGCCGGTCAGCACGTCGCGCGGCTTGGCGCCCTTGGCCGGGAAGCCATTGTCGCCGAACGGCACGAACACGACCTTGTAGCCCGAGGGCGGCTGGCGATTCCACGAGCCGTGCAGGCCGACGAATGCGCCGTTCGCATAGGCTCCGCCCAGCCGCGCACCGTCGGCGAAGGTCAGCCCGAGCGGCGCGGTGTGGGCGCCTAGCGCGAAATCCGGGCGGCGGACATATTCGCGCAGGTCCGGACGGCCCGGCTCGACGCGCTTGTCCTCGTATCCGCCCCAATATTGCCAGGGCCAGCCGAAGAAGGCGCCGAGATCGACCCGGCTCATATAGTCCGGCGGCATGTCCGAGCCGAGCATGTCGCGCTCGTTCACCACCGTCCACAGCGCCTGCGTCTTCGGTTCGAACGCCATGCCGTTGGCGTTGCGGACGCCCCAGGCGAAGATGCGGCTGGTTTTGGTCGCGGGATCCACCTCCAGGATGACCGCACGGTTGGTCGGCTGCGCGGCGGCCTTGGCCATCTGGCCCGGGCTGTCCGCCGTGTAGATCGGCCCTTCGGCCTCCAGCCCGTCCTCGGCGATGTTCGATGCGGAGCCGACGCTGACATAGAGGTGCTTGCCGTCCAGCGACGCCACCACGTTGCGCGCCCAGTGGTTGCCCCCGCCGGGCAGCGACAGGATCTTCTGTGGCGCGGCGCTGATCTTCGTCTGCCCGTCGACATAAGGATAGCGGACCAGCGAGTCGGTGTTGGCAACGTAGAGCGATCCATCCACCAGCGTCATCCCGCTCGGGGAGTTCAGGCCGGTGAGGAACACGGTGCGCATGTCCGCCACGCCGTCGCCATCGCTGTCGCGCAGCAGCGTGATGCGGTTGGCCGAGGCGACACCGGCGCCCGCCTTGTTCATCAGCAGCCCCATCACCCAGCCGGTGATCCCGCCCTTGTCGCGCGGCGGCGAGTTGCTTTCGGCAACCAGAATGTCGCCATTGGGCAGCTGGTACAGCCAGCGCGGATGATCGAGCTTGCCGGCGAACGCCTGCACCTTCAGGCCCGCCGCCGCCTTGGGCGCGGCGCCCGCCGGCCAGCCGACCCCCTTGGCGACGCCGATCGTCGGCACCGTCTGATAGCGCGGCGCGCTGATCTGCGGCTCGCGGCCGGTGACGGCGCCTTCCGCCAGCGTCGCGATATCGGGACGGCTTAGCCAGTACCAGGCGGCACCGCCGGCAACGATCAGGAGAACGAGGGCGATCAGGATACGCTTGAGCATGGCGCCATGCACTAGGGCCGGGCGCCGGCGAAGCCAATGCGATTCTGCCAAGGCGATCCTGGGGGCATGGCTTGACTTCCCCCACCGGCAGGCAAGATTGGACGGCCATTGTTCCGGGGGGCCTGCCCGAAATGCCGTTGTGGTTGCGTGCGTCTGCAATGCTGCTCGCGCTGGCGAGCGCTCCGCTGGCCCGGGCGCAGCAGCGCCCGCCCGAACACACCGCCGGCTGGCCGGGCATCGTCTCCGGCGATTCCGGTATCGACGGGCTGGAGAGCGGCCCCGAACTACAGCGCGGACGCGATGCGCGCGCCATGCTGGCCGAGCAGCGCCGGATCGTCGGCGCGCTGGCAGCACTCCAGCCCGAGCGCAGGGGCGTGGTCGACGCCTATGTGGTCAGCATCGCGCTCGACAGCGACCCCGTCTTCGCCCGCGAAGCGCGCGAGAGCGCCCGCGTGCTGGCCCGCCGCTATGACGCCGAAGGCCGGACGCTGGTCCTTGCCGGACCCGACGGCCGCGGCGGCGCGACGCTGCCGGTGGGGAGCATCTCGGCGCTCACGCTCGCCCTAGCTCGCATCGCCGAGGTGATGGACCGCGATCAGGACGCGCTGGTGCTCTACGTCACCAGCCACGGCGCGCCCGATGCGGGGCTTGCCTATCATGACGGTGACCAGGGGTACGGCATCCTCTCCCCCGCGCGATTCGCGGCAATTCTGGACGGGCTGGGCATCCGCAACCGGCTGTTGCTGCTGTCCGCCTGCTATTCAGGCGCCTTCGTGCCGCGGCTGATGAGCGACACCACCGCCATCCTCACCGCCGCCTCGGCCAGCCGCTCCTCCTTCGGCTGCCGGGCGGAGAACGACTGGACCTTCTTCGGCGACGCGCTGGTCAACCATGCGCTGCGCAAGGCACAGCCGCTCGCCGAGGCCGCCACCGAGGCGCGCCAGACGATCATCGGCTGGGAGCGTGCGGGGCGACTCGACCCCTCGATGCCGCAGGTGACGATCGGCGACGGCGTCGTGGCTTGGCTCGCACCGCTGGAGGCGCGGATGCCCAAGGCGGCGACGGCACCGGTAGGCGCGCCGGCAACCGATGCGCTGAAGCCTTAGACACGCGACCATCTCCTGCCAGGAACCGTCTGAGGATCCGGGAACTCCCCCCTCCCTCGCCGGTTGGCGGCACATGTCCGATCCCCAGAGCTCGCTCCAGCGCTATCCGCTGCTCGCCACCCCGCATGTCCGGCTGCAGGGCCCGGTCGACCATGCGATGTACCAGAATTTCCGCGACCAACTGCTCGGCGCCGCGCCCGAGGGTCCGCTCGTCGTGGCAATCTCGACGCTGGGCGGCGATCCCGAAGTGGCCCGGCTGATGGCGGACGAGCTGCGGCTGCTTCGCGAGGCGACGGGGCGCGAGGCGCTGTTCCTCGGCAAGGTCGCGGTCTATTCGGCCGGTGCCACCTTCATGTCGGGCTTCCCCGTCGACAAGCGCTTCCTCACCCGCGGCACTCGGCTGATGCTGCACGAGCGGCAGATGCAGTCGTCGATCGAGCTCGCCGGTCCGCTGCGCGCGCTGCCGGCGGTGCTCAAGGCCAAGCTGGCTGAGATCGAGCAGTCGATCGCGATCGAGGAAGAGGGGTTCCGCGCCATCGTTGCCGGCTCGCAGGTGGATTTCGAGGAGCTACGCCGCCGCGCGCCCTATAACTGGTACATCGAAGCCGACGAGGCCCGCGCGCTGGGGCTGGTGCTGGACGTGATCTGAGGGGCTTGGTCCAAAGGACACTTGCGCTGCGGATGCGAAAGGCATAGCTCGCCCCCCAAAGACGCGTCGCGCCGAAGCGAAAGAGGAAGTTTCAGGAATGGCCGAATTCCGCCTGCCCAAGAACAGCCGCATCACCAAGGGCCAGGAGCACAAGGCAAGCCCCGAGGCCACGCGGGTCAAGAAGTTCAAGATCTACCGCTACGATCCGGATTCGGGCGAGAACCCCCGCTACGACACGTTCGAGGTCGACCTCGACGATTGCGGCCCGATGGTTCTGGACGCGCTGATCAAGATCAAGGGCGAGCAAGACTCGTCGCTGACCTTCCGCCGCTCGTGCCGCGAAGGCATTTGCGGGTCGTGCTCGATGAACATCGGCGGCAAGAACGGCCTGGCCTGCACCACCGCGATCGAGGACGTGAAGGGCGAGGTGCAGATCACCCCGCTGCCGCACATGGACGTGATCAAGGACCTGGTCCCCGATTTCACGCACTTCTACGCGCAATACGCCTCGATCAAGCCGTGGCTGCAGACCGTGACCACCACGCCTTCGGGCAAGGAGCGTCTGCAGAGCCCGAAGGATCGCGAGAAGCTCGACGGCCTGTACGAGTGCATCCTGTGCGCCTGCTGCTCGACCTCGTGCCCGAGCTATTGGTGGAACAGCGACAAGTTCCTGGGCCCGGCGATCCTGCTCCAGGCCTATCGCTGGCTCGCCGATTCGCGCGACGAGATGACCGGCGAGCGGCTGGATCAGCTCGAGGATCCGTTCCGCCTGTACCGCTGCCACACGATCATGAACTGCGCGAACGCCTGCCCCAAGGGCCTGAACCCGGCCAAGGCGATCGCCGAAGTGAAGAAGCTCGCTGCCGAGCGCGTGCTCTGATCGCCTTTTCTTCACACGAATAAAAGATAACGAGCTGTCTGGCCCGAACGGCCCGGCGGCTCGTTTTCGTTGGTAGACCCCGCTCCATGACTCGCGTTCTCGATCGTTACCGCGCCCTTGTTTCCGCCGGCGAGCTACGGCCCGATCGCGAACAGGAGGCCGCCGCCGCCCGCCTCGACGCGCTGGCCGAGGAACTGCAGGCCGCCCCGCGCAAGGGCAGCGTGCTGTGGAAACTCACCGGCCGCAAGCCGGCGGTGCCGCGCGGGCTGTATCTGTGGGGCGGCGTCGGGCGCGGCAAGTCGATGCTGATGGACCTGTTCTTCGACAGCCTCGACATTCGCCGGAAGCGCCGCGTCCACTTCCACGAATTCATGCTCGAGGTGCACGAGCGGCTGAATGTCGAGCGGCAGAAGGATACCGCCGATCCGGTCGTCGCCGTCGCCGACGCGCTGGCCGGCGACATCCGGCTGCTAGCGTTCGACGAGCTGGTGGTGAACAATCCGCCCGACGCGATGATTCTCTCGCGGCTGTTCACCGCGATGATGGCGCATGGGCTGACGGTGGTCGCGACCTCCAACCGCCCGCCCAAGGACCTCTACAAGGACGGACTCAACCGCCAGCTGTTCCTGCCCTTCATCGACCTGATCGGCGAGCGGATGGACGTGCTCGCGCTCAACGGCCCGGTCGACTACCGACGCGACCGGCTGGGCAGCGTCGACACTTGGCTCGTCCCCAACGGCCCGGAGGCCACCGCCACGCTCTCCGCCGCCTTTTTCCGCCTCACCGACTATCCGGTCGAGGATCGTACCCGCGTGCCCACCTGCGAGGTACCCATCCCGGGCGGCAGGCAGATCCATGTGCCGAAATGCGTGAAGGGCGTCGCCGTCTTCTCGTTCAAGCGGCTGTGCGGCGAGGCGCGCGGCGCGCCCGACTATCTGGCGATCGCGCGGCGCTTCCACACGGTGATCCTGGTCGGCATTCCCAAGCTGGGTCCGGAAAACCGGAACGAGGCCGCCCGCTTCGTCACGCTGGTCGACGCGCTCTACGAGCACAAGGTGAAGCTGCTCGCCGCCGCCGATGCCGTGCCCGAGCATCTCTACGAGAGCGGCGACGGCCGATTCGAGTTCGACCGCACGGTCAGTCGCCTGATGGAAATGCAATCCGACGACTATCTCGCAAAGGGTCACGGACAGGATTGATCAGGCCACGTTGTAAGTCCATTCTCCCGTCCTAGAATGACAACAGGCTCCGGGTCGGCCCGGAGGAACAGGGAGAAGATGATGCGACGATTGCGTTTTCTCGCAGCCGTAGGGCTCGCATGTCTCGGCATACCCTCGGCCTGGGCGCAGCCGGTGCTGGTCGCGGCAGACCTTCGCCAGCAGCAGAGCCTCGACGGGCCCTGGCATTGGTCGATCGATCCATATCGCGATGGTCTGGCCGGTTTCCATGGCGAGCCACCCAATCAGCGCACCCAGCGCTCGGCGGACATCATTCAGGCCGAGGTGATGGCGGCCAAGCCGCGCACCTTCTTCGAATTCGACATGCAGCAGTCGCCGGTCACCAGTCTGCCCGGCTCGTGGATCGGCCATTCCCCCGAGATGCGGCTGTACCAGGGGTTGGTCTGGTACCAGCGCGACTTCGTCGCCAAGGCGCCGGGGGCCGGCAACCGCGTGTTCCTGCGCATCGGTGCGGCCGAATATCGCAGCTATGTCTATCTCAACGGCAAGCCGCTGGGCGAGCATCGCGGCGGCTACACCCCCTTCGCCTTCGAGGTGACCAAGCTGCTGCGCCCGGGCCGCAATCAAGTGACGATCGGCGTCGATTCGGTACGCACCGCCAATGACGTGCCGCCGCCGGTGACCGACTGGGAAACCTATGGCGGTATCACCCGCAGCGTCACCCTCGTCACCGTGCCCGACACTTATGTAGACGACGCCTTCGTGCGCCTGACGCCGGACGGCACGCGCATCGCGGTGTCGGTCAAGCTGGAAGGTCCGAAGGCGGCGAACACCGCGGTCAAGTTCCGCATCCCGGGACTTGGGGCCGCGCTCGACGGCAAGACCGATGGCGAGGGCAAGTGGGACACGACGCTGCCGGTGCCCCGCGCGCTGGTCCGCTGGTCGCCGGAGAATCCCAAGCTCTACGACATCGCCATCGAGGCCGGCGCCGATCATTTCGCCGACCGCCTCGGCTTTCGCACCATCGCGGTAAAAGGCGCCGACATCCTGCTCAACGGCAAGCCGATCTTCCTGCGCGGCATCTCGATGCACGAGGAAGAACTGGGCACCGATCCGGTCCGCGCGGTGACACCGGCGGCCGCGCGCGCGCTGCTCGGCGAGATCAAGTACGGCCTGCACGGCAATTTCGTGCGCCTCGCTCACTATCCCCACAGCGAATCGACCACCCGCGTGGCGGACGAAATGGGTCTGCTCGTGTGGAGCGAGATCCCGCTCTACTGGCTGGTGAACTGGACCAACGCGGACACGCTGGCCGATGCGCGCCGCATTCTCGCGGAGAACATCCACCGCGATCGTAATCGCGCCTCGATCGTGCTGTGGAGCGTCGCCAACGAAACGCCGACCAACGATGCGCGCAACAGCTTCCTGCGCACGATGATCGCCGATGTCCGCGCGCTCGACTCCAGCCGCCTTGTGACCGCCGCGCTGCTGAGCGGGCGCGAGGGCAGCAAGATCATGAAGATCGACGATCCGCTGGCCAACGATCTCGATGTCATGGCGATCAACACCTACAATGGCTGGTACACCGATGACGCGCTGGAGGATCTGGCCAGCCAGGAATGGCGCGGGCCGGCGAACAAGCCGCTGATCTTCTCCGAGTTCGGCGCGGACGCACGCGCCGGCTATCGCGATCCGGTGGCCAGTCCGCACAAGTTCAGCGAGGACTATCAGGCGGACTATTACCGCGCGACGCTGGCAATGGCCGCCAAGGTGCCATTCCTGCGCGGCATGAGCCCCTGGATACTCAAGGACTTCCGCTCGCCGCGGCGCCAGCACCCGATCTACCAGCAGGGCTGGAATCGCAAGGGCCTGATCTCCGAGACCGGCCAGCACAAGCTGGCGTTCGACGTGCTCGCCGGCGACTATGCCAAGCGCGAGGCGGCGGACGCGGCGAAGAAGTGATGCAAACGCTGGAGCGGATCTGAGGTCTGCTCCAGCGCAGCTAGACTACTGTCATCCCCGCGGAGGCGGGGATCCATTTGCCAGGACGCATCCGCAAACGCCTTGACGTTCCCGCCAATGGATCCCCGCCTTCGCGCGATGACGTAGGAGGGAACAGCCGAACCGCCTTCCTACACCTCGATCACATGCGGCACGAACCGCGCTGCGTTCCCAGTGATCAACCCGTCCTCGCGGATGCCCATGCCCACCGGCACGCCATCCACGACCCAGGACCCGATCACCGGATAGCCCGAGCCGAAGTCGCAAAGGGCATGGAAGCGCTGATAGATCCACCCCTGCTCAACATACTCCCCATCGGTCTCGGCCACGACCTTGTCGCCCCAGCGGATCGAGACATTGGCACCTTCGCGCCCGAACAAGGGCTTGGCGACCTGGTCACCGCCAATTGGCCGGGTGCCCGCCTCCAAAAGATTGGGATGGCCGGGAAACAGTTCCCACAGGATCGGCAGGATCGCCTTGTTGCTCCACAAGGTCTTCCAGATGGGCTCGATCCAGCGCGTGGTAGCAAGGCTCTCGACCAGCATCGGCGCGAAATCCTCGGCGAGCAGCCATTCCCAGGGATAGAGGTGGAAGGCCGACTCGATCGGCCGGTCGGCGCCATCGACGAAGCGGCGCGACCCGTGCGCCCAGCCGATCGCCGCCATCTCCACCGCCAGCGTCGACAGGCCCGCTTCCTCTGCGGTGTCGCGCAGATAGGCAACGGTGACGCTGTCCTCACCCGCTAGATCGGCCATGTGCGCGAAGTGGAGCGGCCCGCCGCCGAGCAGCGGCGCGATCGCCTGCCACTGCGCAACCAGCGCCTCGTGAATGCCGTTATACTGGTCGAGCATCGGGAATGCCGCCTGCTTCCAGTCCCACTGGATGACCGCCGCCTCGAGCAGGCTGGTCGGCGTGTCGCAGTTGAACTCGAACAGCTTGGGCGGGCCATCGCCCGAAAAGCCCAGATCGAACCGGCCGAAGTTGAGCGCGGGCGGCTCCTCCTCCCATGCCGCCGCCACCGCATCCCAGGCCGGCCGCGGAATGCCGAGCTCGCCCAGACGGCCTTCCGCGATAACATGCTCGCCCGCCGCTAGATAAAGTCGGTACAGTTCGGCGCTGGCCGCCTCGATCTCGGCGACCTCCGCCCCGGTGAAGCTGTAGCAGGCGCTCTCGTCCCAGTAAGGCTGCCCGTCCAAGCTGTGCCAGACGAGCCCGAGCGACTCGACCCGCGCCTGCCAGTCGGGGCGCGGCGCCACGGTGCTGCGGCGCATCAGCCGCCCCGGCTGCCGAAGAAACCGCCGCTGCGCCCGAAGCCGCCGCGCGTCACCGCCTCCGCCCCGCCATAGCGCACCCCGCTGGCGGGCTGGTACGAACCGCCGCGCGCCGCCTCGCCGATCGCGGGCACCGCCGCGCCGCGGCTGGCATAGTAATAATGGCCACTCCCCCCGCCATGCCCGCCGCCGCCACTGCCGCAGTTTGCATCGGCAATCCGCCGGCCGGCGGCATCGGTGCAATAGCGCACCGCCTGGTTGGCGACGTTGCTGCCGCCGCACCCTGCCGCGAGCAGCGCCATCGAGGTAGCCGCGGTAATCCGCAGCCGGCTGAAATCGGGTGATTTGCGCATCCTGCCCCCAAAAGCTGCCACGCATCCCCGCGCGCGGCAGAAAGTCTCTTTTTACCGATTGCGGCTAGGGCTGTCGCGCGAAACCGTAATCCACGTCTTTCCGCGGGAAATCCCGCTTATTGCTCCTGCGAACAAGTTGCAAAGATAATCCAGCCCCTACAACCGAACACGGGTTGCAGCCGCGCTATTATAGGCCTATCCCGCCCCCGCTTTCGCGGCGCATCGTGATGCGACCGCTTTGCTTGGACCCAACCAAGGAGATTCCATGGCTCGCAAGAAGATCGCACTGATCGGCTCCGGCATGATCGGTGGTACGCTCGCGCACCTCGCCGCCATCAAGGAACTAGGCGACATCGTCCTGTTCGACATTGCCGAGGGCACGCCCCAGGGCAAGGCGCTCGACCTCGCGCAGTCCGCGCCGGTCGAAGGCTTCGACGTCACCCTCAAGGGCGCGAACAGCTATGAGGACATTGCAGGCGCCGACGTGTGCATCGTCACCGCCGGCATCGCCCGCAAGCCGGGCATGAGCCGCGACGATCTTCTCAAGACCAATCTCGGCGTGATGAAGGCCGTGGGCGAAGGCATCGCCGCGCACGCGCCGGACGCCTTCGTGATCTGCATCACCAACCCGCTCGACGCGATGGTGTGGGCGCTGCGGGAGTTCTCGGGCCTGCCGCACCAGAAGGTCGTCGGCATGGCCGGCGTGCTCGACTCGGCGCGCTTCCGCCACTTCCTCGCGGAGGAATTCAACGTCTCGGTCGAGGACGTCACCGCCTTCGTGCTCGGCGGCCATGGCGACACCATGGTCCCGGTGATCGAATATTCGACCGTCGCCGGCATCCCGGTGCCCGACCTGATCAAGATGGGCTGGTCCACCCAGGAGCGCATCGACGCCATCGTCGCGCGCACCCGTTCGGGCGGCGGCGAGATCGTCGCGCTGCTCAAGACCGGCTCGGCCTATTATGCGCCCGCCACCAGCGCGATCGCGATGGCCGAGAGCTATCTGAAGGACAAGAAGCGCCTCCTGCCCTGCGCCGCGCACCTCACCGGCCAGTACGGCGTCGATGACCTGTACGTCGGCGTGCCGATCGTGATCGGCAAGGACGGCGTCGAGCGCATCGTCGAGATCGAGCTGAACGCCACGGCGAAGCAGAATTTCGACGTCTCGGTCGACGCGGTCAAGGAACTGGTCGCGGCATGCAAGTCGATCGACTCCTCGCTCGCCTGATCCTGCCCGCGCTCGTGGCGGTGCCGGGCGTCGCTTCCGCACAGGAAGCGATCGCCACGGCCCCCACCGAGCCGGTGGAGCTGTTCCGTGCCGTGTGCATGGGCGGCACCGCCCGGCTCACGCGCGGCATGGCCGAACCGGCCACCTATGCGATGCTGCCGCTGCCCGCGCAGCGCGCGATCGGCGAAAGCGCCGCGGCCAGTGCCGCCGATGCGCTGAAGGCACCGGCACCCGCTGCGGCGGAGGTGCCCAACACGATCTACCGCATCGCCGGCGGCAATACCTATCTGTTCGTACCCAAGGCCGGCTCTGCCATCGGCCAGAGCCAGATCGCCGAATCCTGCATGGTCCTGTGGATCAGCAGCGGCGACGATTATCTCGCGGCCCGCAAGATCGTGCTGCCGAGCGAGGAAAAGGTGCCGCTCTATGCACGGCCCGAATCCAAGCCCGATCGCGCGAGCTTCGTAAACGCTTCGTTCGGCACGACGCACTACACGCTGACCACGTTCGGCGGCTGGATTGCGCTGCGCTCCTACACCCCTCCCAGCGACCCGGAAAAGGCGAACTGAATGAGCATCCTCGTCGACAAGAACACCAAGGTCATCGTCCAGGGGATGACCGGTGCCACCGGCACGTTCCACACCGAACAGGCGCTTGCCTATGGCACGCAGATGGTCGGCGGCGTCACCCCCGGCAAGGGCGGCAGCACGCATATCGGCCTGCCCGTGTTCAACACGGTGGCGGAAGCCAAGTCCAAGACCGGCGCCGACGCCAGCGTGATCTACGTGCCGCCCCCCTTCGCGGCGGATTCGATCCTCGAGGCGATCGACGCCGAGATCCCGCTGATCGTCGCGATCACCGAGGGCATTCCGGTGCTCGACATGGTCAAGGTGAAGCGTGCGCTCTCCGGCTCCAAGTCGCGCCTGATCGGCCCGAACTGCCCGGGCGTGCTGACGCCGGGCGAGTGCAAGATCGGCATCATGCCGGGCTCGATCTTCTCCAAGGGCTCGGTGGGCGTCGTGTCGCGCTCGGGCACCCTCACCTATGAGGCGGTGTTCCAGACCACCAATGCGGGCCTCGGCCAGACCACCGCGGTGGGTATCGGCGGTGACCCGGTCAACGGCACCAACTTCATTGACGTGCTCGAGCTGTTCCTCGCCGACGACGCTACCCAGTCGATCATCATGATCGGCGAGATCGGCGGCTCGGCGGAAGAAGAAGCCGCGCAGTTCCTGATCGACGAGGCCAAGCGCGGCCGCAAGAAGCCGATGGCCGGCTTCATCGCGGGCCGCACCGCGCCTCCGGGCCGCCGCATGGGCCATGCCGGCGCGATCGTCTCGGGCGGCCAGGGCGGCGCCGAAGACAAGATCGCGGCGATGGAAGCCGCCGGCATCCGCGTTTCGCCCAGCCCCTCGCTGCTCGGCGAGACGCTGCTCGAAGCGCTCAAGGGCTAAACTGCAACGGTAGCGCTCCTAATATAGGTGGGAGTGGGAGCGCTAACACGAACGGAAGCATGATCATGGGCTATGAAGGCCTCGACTTCGACGACATCGCCGGCGGCGTGAGCCCCGGCTTCGTCGAGACCCTGTACCGGCGCTACAAGAGCGATCCGGCATCCGTCGAACCGAGCTGGCGTGCCTGGTTCGAGGGTCTCGAATCCACGGCCTCTGGCCCCAGCTGGCAGCGCGCCAACTGGCCGCTGACCGAAACCGACGCGCTGACGGCCGGGCTCGACCCCACCCAGATGGAGCCCGCGCCGAAGCCCGCCAAGGGCGGCGCCCCGGCCAAGCCCGCCGCGCCTGCCGCCTCGACGGCGGACGTTACCAAGGCCGCCGAAGATTCGATCCGCGCGATGATGCTGATCCGCACCTACCGGGTGCGCGGCCATCTCGCCGCCAATCTCGATCCGCTGGGCCTCGCCCGCCAGAACCTGCCTGCCGACCTGACGCCGGAATATCACGGTTTCTCGGGCGCCGATCTCGATCGTCCGATCTATCTCGGCGGCGCACTCGGCCTGCAGCACGGCACGGTGCGCGAGATCGTCGCGATCCTCCAGGCCAATTACTGCGGTAATGTCGGCCTCGAATATATGCACATCGCGGACGTGGAGGAGCGCCGCTTCCTCCAGGACCGGATGGAAGGCAAGGACAAGGCGATCACCTTCACGCCGGACGGCAAGAAGGCGATCCTGTCCAAGGTCATCGAAGCCGAGCAGTGGGAAAAATTCCTCGGCAAGAAATATGTCGGCACCAAGCGGTTCGGCCTCGACGGCGGCGAATCGATGATCCCGGCGATGGAAGCGATCATCAAGTACGGCGGCCAACAGGGCGTCCGCGAGATCGTGTACGGCATGGCCCATCGCGGCCGCCTCAACATGCTCGCCAACGTCATGGAAAAGCCGTTCCGGGTGATCTTCCATGAATTCGGCGGCGGTTCGGCCAATCCGGACGACGTCGCCGGTTCGGGCGACGTGAAGTATCACCTCGGCACCTCCACCGATCGCCAGTTCGACGGCATCAGCGTCCACATGTCGCTGGTCGCCAACCCGTCGCACCTCGAGGCGGCCGATCCGGTCGTGCTCGGCAAGGCGCGCGCGCTGCAGACGATCCGCGGCGACCTCGAAAAGCACGAGCAGGTGCTGCCGGTGCTGATCCACGGTGACGCGGCGTTCGCCGGCCAGGGCATCGTGTGGGAGACGCTCGGCTTCTCCGGCATCCGCGGCTACAACACCGGCGGCTGCATCCACTTCGTCATCAACAACCAGGTCGGCTTCACGACGAGCCCGCAGTTCGCGCGCTCCTCGCCCTATCCGTCGGACGTCGCCAAGGGCGTCCAGGCGCCGATCCTGCACGTCAACGGCGACGATCCCGAAGCCGTGACCTTCGCCTGCAAGGTCGCGATCGAGTTCCGCCAGGAATTCCACCGCGACATCGTGATCGACATGTGGTGCTATCGCCGCTTCGGCCACAATGAAGGCGACGAGCCCGGCTTCACCCAGCCGCTGATGTACCAGAAGATCCGCCAGCACCCCGGTGTGAGCAGCATCTACAGCCAGAAGCTGATCGCCGAGGGCGTGGTCGACCAGGCATTTGTCGACGAGAAGACCAACCAGTTCACCACGCTGCTCGAAGGCGAGTTCGAGGCGGGCAAGACCTATCTGCCGAACAAGGCGGACTGGTTCGCCGGCCGCTGGTCGGGCCTGGGCGCGCCGTCCGACGGCGAGGCCTCGCGCCGCAACGTCGAGACCGGCATCGAGAAGAAGCTGTTCGACAGCCTCGGCCGCACGCTGACCACGGTTCCTGAGGGGCACGAGATCCACAAGACTCTCGGCCGCGTGCTCGATGCCAAGCGCGAGATGTTCAAGTCGGGCACGAACTTCGACTGGGCGACCGGCGAAGCGCTGGCCTTCGGCTCGCTGCTCTCGGAAGGCTATACCGTCCGCCTGTCCGGCCAGGATTCGGGCCGCGGCACCTTCTCGCAGCGCCACGCCGTCTGGGTCGACCAGAAGACCGAGGCCAAGTATGTGCCGCTCACCACGGTGCCGCATGGCAGCTTCGAGGTGCTCGATTCACCGCTCAGCGAATATGGCGTGCTCGGCTTCGAGTACGGCTATGCGCTGGCGGATCCGAAGGCGCTGGTGATGTGGGAAGCGCAGTTCGGCGACTTCGTGAACGGCGCGCAGATCATGATCGACCAGTTCATCGCGTCGGGCGAGTCCAAGTGGCTCCGCGCCAACGGCCTGGTGATGCTGCTGCCGCACGGCTATGAAGGCCAGGGCCCCGAGCACAGCTCGGCGCGTCCGGAGCGCTTCCTTCAGCTCTGCGCGCAGGACAACATGCAGGTGGTGAACATCACCACGCCGGCCAACTATTTCCACCTGCTGCGCCGGCAGATGCACCGCAACTTCCGCAAGCCGCTGATCCAGTTCACGCCCAAGTCGCTGCTCCGCCACAAGCTGGCGGTCTCCAGCGCCGAGGAGTTCCTGGGCGACAGCCACTTCAAGCGGATCCTGTCGGACCCCAAGGCACCGGCGGATACCGAGGTGAAGCGCCTCGTGCTCTGCACCGGCAAGGTCGCCTATGACCTGCTGGAAGCGCGCGATGCAGCCGGCGACCAGAACACCGCAATCGTCCGGATCGAGCAGCTCTACCCGTTCCCGGGCGAGCCGCTGACCGAGCGGCTGAAGCGCATGACCAACCTCGAAGAGGTGGTCTGGGCCCAGGAAGAGCCGAAGAACAACGGCTACTGGTTCTTCGTCGAGCCGCTGATCGAGCAGTGCCTCATCGATGCCGGCGTCAAGCCGCAGCGTCCGCGCTATGCGGGCCGCTCGGCAGCGGCCTCGCCCGCCACCGGCCTGATGAAGCGCCACACCGCAGAGCAGGGCGCGCTCGTTGCCGACGCGCTCGGCCATAATGTCCGCGATGAAATCCGCCGCACCCGGAAAGGTTGAGAATGGCCACCGAAGTCAAAGTCCCTGTACTGGGCGAATCGATCACCGAAGCTACCGTCGGTGAATGGCTGAAGAACCCGGGCGATCCCGTCCGCGCCGACGAGCCGATCGCCAGCCTCGAGACCGACAAGGTCTCGGTCGAAGTCCCCTCGCCGGTCGCCGGCGTGATGGGGGAGCAGATCGTCAAGGTCGGCGATACCGTCGAAGTGGGTGCGGTGATCGCGATCATCGCGGGTGAAGGTGCGGCCGCTGCTCCGGCTGCTGCCCCCGCCGCTCCGGCTCCGGCTGCAACGCCCGCCCCGGCGCCTGCCGCTGCTCCCGCCCCCTCTGCCGATGCCGCTGCGCTGTCGCCGTCGGTGCGCCGTGCGGTGCTGGAAACGGGTGTCGATCCCTCGACCGTGCAGGGCACCGGCAAGGACGGCCGCCTGACCAAGGACGACGTGATCGCCGCCGCCAGCAGCAAGCCTGCCGCTGCGGCCCCGGCCGCCGCTCCGGCCCCGGCTGCCGCTCCGGCTGCGACCGGCGGTCGCAAGGAAGAGCGCGTGCGGATGACCCGCCTGCGCCAGACCGTCGCCAAGCGCCTCAAGGAAGCGCAGAACACCGCCGCCATGCTCACCACGTTCAACGACGTGGACATGACCGCGGTGATCGAGGCGCGCGCCAAGTACAAGGACCTGTTCGAGAAGAAGCACGGCGTCCGCCTCGGCTTCATGGGCTTCTTCGTGAAGGCCGCGTGCATGGCGCTGAAGGACATCCCCGGCGTCAACGGGTCGATCGAGGGCGACGAGATCGTCTACCACGATTATTGCGACATCTCGGTCGCGGTCTCGGCCCCCCAGGGCCTGGTCGTGCCGGTGATCCGCGACGCGCAGGATCTGTCGGTTGCCGGCATCGAGAAGACGATCGGCGATTTCGGCAAGCGCGCCAAGGACGGCTCGCTCAAGATGGACGAGATGAAGGGCGGTACCTTCACCATCTCGAACGGCGGCGTGTTCGGCTCGCTGATGTCGACCCCGATCATCAACCCGCCGCAGTCGGCCGTGCTGGGCCTGCACCGCATCGAGGAACGCCCGGTCGTCCGTGACGGCCAGGTCGTCGTCCGCCCGATGATGTACCTCGCACTCAGCTACGATCACCGCCTGATCGACGGCCGCGAGGCGGTGACCTTCCTCGTCGCGATCAAGAACGCGATCGAGGATCCCACCCGCCTGCTGATCGACCTGTAATTCCCTTGCGCTCCCGCCCCAAAGCGGGGGCGCAAAACCCTTTAGGGGCTACCCCCCTGCGCTCCCGCTACGGCCGGAGCACGCGTGGAGCGAACAATGGCTGAATATGATTTCGACGTCCTGATCATCGGTTCCGGCCCCGGCGGCTATGTCGCGGCGATCCGCGCGGCGCAGCTGGGTCTCAAGACCGGCTGCGTCGAAGCGCGGGAGACGCTGGGCGGCACCTGCCTCAACGTCGGCTGCATCCCCTCCAAGGCCCTGCTGAACGCCTCCGAGCTGTTCTACGAAGCCGCCTCGGGCGCGCTCGCCAAGCACGGCGTCAAGCTCGGCTCGGTCGAGCTCGACCTGCCGGCGATGATGGCGGACAAGGACAAGGCCGTGAAGGGCCTGACCGGCGGCATCGAATTCCTGTTCAAGAAGAACAAGGTCGAGTGGGTGAAGGGCCTCGGCACCTTCATCGACGCGCACACCGTGCAGGTGGGCGAGCGCACCGTCACCGCCAAGAACATCGTCATCGCCACCGGCTCGTCGGTCACCCCGCTGCCTGGCGTGACGATCGACCAGAAGGTCGTCGTCGACTCCACCGGCGCGATCGCGCTGGAGAAGGTGCCGGCGAACATGGTCGTGATCGGCGGCGGCGTGATCGGGCTCGAGCTCGGCTCGGTCTGGCAGCGTCTCGGCGCCAAGGTGACCGTGGTCGAGTATCTCGACCAGCTGCTCCCCGGCATGGACGGTGAAGTCCGCAAGGAAGCCGCCAAGATCTTCAAGAAGCAGGGCATGGAGATCAAGCTCTCCACCAAGGTGACCGGCGTTGCCGTCAACGGCGACAAGGCGACCGTCACCGTGGAGCCCGCCGCCGGCGGTGCTGCCGAGACGATCGAAGCCGATGCCGTGCTCGTCGCGATCGGCCGTCGTCCGAACACCGAGGGCCTTGGCCTCGACAAGATCGGCATCACGCCCAACCAGCGCGGCCAGATCGAGACCGACCACAGCTTCCGCACGGCCGTGGACGGCGTGTGGGCGATCGGTGACGTGATCCCGGGCCCGATGCTCGCGCACAAGGCCGAGGATGAGGGCATCGCGGTCGCCGAGAACATCGCCGGCCTGACCGGCATCGTGAACCACGCGGTGATCCCGAGCGTCGTCTACACCCACCCCGAAATCGCCGGCGTCGGCCTCACCGAAGAGCAGGCGCGCGAAAAGGGCGAGGTGAAGGTCGGCAAGTTCCCGATGGCCGGCAACAGCCGCGCCAAGGCGATCGACGACACCACCGGCTGGGTGAAGGTGATCGCCGACGCCAAGACCGATCGCGTGCTCGGCGCCTGGATCATCACTGCGCCCGCCGGCACGATGATCGCCCAGGTCGCGCAGGCGATGGAGTTCGGCGCGACGTCGGAAGACATCGCGTACACCTGCCATGCCCACCCGACGCATTCCGAAGCGATCAAGGAAGCGGCGATGGGCGTGCTCGGCAAGCCGATCCACATCTGATCCGGCTCACGCTCGGACCAAAGCAAGCGCCGCCGGCATCCCCGGCGGCGTTTCGCTGTTCGGGCTTCATGAACCACGCTAACGACCAGCCATGACCACCTCCCTCGGTACCCATGACGCCATCATCCTCGGCGCCGGCGCGGCGGGGATGTTCTGCGCCGCGATGGCGGGCCAGCGCGGTCGCCGCGTGCTGCTGCTCGACCATGCCGAGGCGCCGGGGAAGAAGATCCTGATCTCGGGCGGCGGGCGGTGCAACTTCACCAACCTCGGCACCGCGCCCGATCGCTACCTTTCCGCCAACCCGCATTTCGCCAAGTCGGCGCTCGGCCGCTACACCGCGCAGGATTTCCTCGCGCTGGTCGAGCGGCATGGCATCGCCTGGCACGAAAAGACGCTGGGCCAGCTGTTCTGCGACGGCTCGGCGCGGCAGATCGTCGAGCTGCTGCTCGGCGAATGCGCGATGGGCGGGGTGACGATCGAGCTCGGCGCGAACATTACCGGGGTAGACCATGCAGATGGCCGATTCCGCGTGACCACCAGCAAGGGCGTCGCCGAGGCCCCTGCCCTGGTCATCGCCACCGGCGGCCCGGCGATTCCCAAGCTCGGCGCGACCGGCTTCGCCTATGACCTTGCTCGCCGCTTCGGCCTCAAGGTGGTCGAGCCGCGCCCGGCGCTCGTCCCGCTGACCCTCGGCCCCGATCAAGCGCTGTTCCGCGACCTGTCCGGCGTCGCCACGCCCGTGGCCGCCCGCGCGGGCAAGGCAAGCTTCCGCGAGGCAGCGCTGTTCACCCATCGCGGACTCTCCGGTCCGGCAATCCTCCAGGTCTCCTCCTATTGGCGCCACGGCGACTCGATCGCGATCGACTTTCTGCCCGAGCAGCCCAAGGGCTGGCTGCGCGAGGCCAAGCGCACCGATCCGCGCCTGGGTCTGCGCAGCCTGCTGAATCGCCATCTGCCCGAACGGCTCGCCACCACCCTCGCCGAGCGCATCGCCCTGCCCGCCGAACTTGGCAATTGCCGCGACGTGCTGCTGGAGCAGGCGGAAGCACAGCTTGCCGGCTGGCCGTTCCTCCCCAACGGCACCGAGGGCTTCGCCAAGGCGGAAGTGACCGTCGGCGGCATCAGCACGGCCGAGCTATCGTCGCAGACCATGGAGTCGCGCCGCTTGCCCGGCCTTTATGCGATCGGTGAGGCCGTGGACGTCACGGGCTGGCTCGGCGGCTACAACTTTCAATGGGCCTGGGCGAGCGGCTGGGCGGCAGCGCAGGCGCTATAGGGCCTTCTGTTGCGCAAACAGCACGCGCGTCCATGCAAAATTCCGAAAAGGTTGCTTTTCGTTTGCACAACTTGCGCCGCTAGGATCAGACTTGTTGCCGGGGCCGCTATCGTGTTGGCCAGGGGGGACAATTCGGTTCGGGATGAAAGTTCGGTGCGTATTGGTGGCCGCTGCGTTGGCCTGCCCCGTAACAGCCCAGGCGCAGCAACAGGGTGAGGCAGGCGCGGGCGCATCGCCCGCGGCGCCCGCCGGCGTGCTCGTCTATGGCCCGGACTTCTTCGCCAACACCGCGCTCCCGACGGCACTGGACATGGTGCAGCGACTGCCCGGCTTCACGCTGGACATCGGCAACAGCGATGCGCGCGGGATTGCCGGCAATACCGGCAATGTGCTCATCGACGGCAAGCCGCCTGCCTCCAAGACTGATGGCCTGGGCGAAATTCTCCGCCGGATCAGCGCGTCCAGCGTCGCCCGCATCGAGCTGATCCGCGGCGGGGCACCGGGCATCGACATGCAGGGCCGCGCCGTGATCGCCAACGTGGTGCTGAAGCGCACCGCCTCCACCGAAAAGCTGATCAACTTCCAGAGCTATGTCTATCGCGACGGCTATGTCGGCCCGGACCTGACGCTGCAATATACCCGCCGCGACGGCGACCGGCGCGACGAGCTTTCGGTGGAACTGCTCAGCGATCGTACCAGCTACACCTCGCAGGGCATCCGCACCCGCACGGACGCCGCAGGCGCGCTGCTGCAGAAGCACCGCCTCGACCTGTGGGATCGCGATCGCACCGCCATCGTGCGAGGCTCGCTCCAGCGTGCCGCTGGCGGTGGTCTGCTCACCGTCAACACCCGCTTCGACTATTTCGACTATCCCACCGCCCAGACCGTGACGCTGCTGGAGGGGGCCGGCAGCAGCGGGCGTGCCACCGATCTCACGCACCAATGGAAGGGCGAGCTGGGTGCCAACTGGACCAAGTCGCTGGGCGAGAAGGGCGAGGTCGAACTGATCGCGCTGCAGCGGCTGGGCCATATCGGCTATGATTCGACCACCAATGCCGGTGGCTTCGTCTCCACCTTCGGGCAGCAGTCGCGAAACGGCGAGTCGGTCCTGCGCCCGATCCTTCGGTGGAAATCGAGCAAGACCCTGTCGTTCGAAGGCGGCGGCGAAATCGCGTACAACTTCCTCGACAACCGCACCGCCTATGCCGAGCAGGGCATCGCCGTACCGCTGCCGGACCAGAAGGTGTTCGTCAGCGAACTGCGCGGCGAGCTGTACGGCCTGGTGCGCTGGGCGCCCTCGGCCCGCGTCACGCTTGAGGCAGGCCTCCGCACCGAAGTGTCGCGCATCGCTGCCGATGCCGACACCCGCCGGGCACGATCCTTCTTCTACCCCAAGCCGCGCGTCCAGCTCACCCTGCGACCGAACAAGCGGGACCAGGTGCGGCTGCGCATCGAGCAGAGCGTAAGCCAGCTCGACTTCAACGACTTCGTCGCCGCGACCGAAATCAATCTGGGCACGGTGCGCGCCGGCAATGGCGATTTGGTGCCCGAGCAGACGCTGACGCTGGAAGGGGTGTTCGAGCATCGCTTCTGGGACAAGGGCGCGCTGGAGCTGAGCGCGAAGCACGAGGCGACGCGCCACGTCATCGACTATATCCCGCTCGACGGGGGCTATGACGCGATCGGCAATATCGGCACGGGCACGCGCGACACGCTGGGCGGCACGCTGACGCTGCCGTTCGACAAGCTGGGCATCAAGAATGCGCGCCTGCGCGGCAATGCCTCGGTGGTGCGGAGCCACGTGACCGACCCGCTGACCGGCGAACGGCGGCGCTATGCCAGCGAGCAGCCCTTCACCTGCAGCGGCAGCTTCAGCCAGGATCTGTTCGGCGGACGCTTCACCTACGGCATCTATGGCAGCTGCGGCCAGCCCAGCACGCGGCTGTACCGGATCGGCGAATATCGCACGACGGAGGTGGCGCCGAGCCTGGAGGTCTACACCATCTGGAAACCCAGCAAGCGGCTGGCAATCCGGGTGGACGCCGGCAACATCCTCAATTCGGCCCGAATCTACGATCGGGACCTGTATACCGGCGAGCGCAACGCCTCCCCGCTGCTGTACCGCGAGCGGCGGACGCAGCGACGGGGCCAATATATGTACGTGCAGATCCGCCGGACGCTGTAGCGTCACCTCGCCCCGCCGGTTGCGGCGGGCATGCACGGCGCCCCCCGGGCTTCAACCGGGGCGGCGGCTGGATCAGTCCAGATTGGGCCGCAGATAGCGCGTCGCCAGTTCCTCGCTGATACCGCGGCGGACGGCATAGTCCTTGAGCTGGTCCGGACCCACGCGCGCGACGCCGAAATACTCGGCCTGCGGGTGGCCGAAATAGAAGCCCGACACCGCCGCCGTCGGCAGCATCGCGAAGCTTTCGGTGAGGCTGATGCCGGTGCGCTTGTGCGCATCCAGCATGTCGAACAGGATCGGCTTGAGGCTGTGCTCGGGGCAGGCCGGATAGCCCGGCGCCGGGCGGATGCCGCGATACTGCTCGCGGACCAGCGCATCATTGTCGAGCTGCTCGCCCTCGGCATAGCCCCAGAGCGCGGTGCGGACGAACTTGTGCAGCCGCTCCGCGAACGCCTCGGCAAGGCGATCGGCCAGCGCCTTGAGCAGGATGTCCGAATAGTCGTCGATCGCCGCCTTGAAGCGGGCGAGATGCGGCTCGATGCCGTGGATCGAAACCGCGAAGCCGCCGATCCAGTCGCCGTCATGATCGATGAAATCGGCCAGGCACATATTGGCGCGGCCCTCGCGCTTGGCGACCTGCTGGCGGAGAAACGGCAGGCGGACATGGCTGTTGTCGAGGTGCACGATCACGTCGTCGCCCTCGCGACGGCACGGCCACAGCCCGGCAACGCCGCGCGCGGTGAGCCAGCGCTCCGCGATGATCTTGTCGAGCATCTTCTGCGCGTCGGCGAACAGCGAGGTCGCGCTCTCGCCGACCACTTCGTCCGTGAGGATCGCCGGGTAGTTGCCGGCCAGCTCCCAGGCCCGAAAGAAGGGCGTCCAGTCGATATAGTCGCGCAAGTCCTTGAGGTCCCAGTCCTCGAACGTGTGGACACCCGGCATGCGCGGCTTGCCCGGCTTGAGGGTCATGTCCGCCTCGAAGGCATTGGCGCGGGCGTCTTCCAGCGGCAGCAGCTCGCTCTGGCCCTTGCCGGCGCGGGTGACGCGGACATGCTCATATTCGTCCGCGACTTTGGTCACATAGGGATCGCGCTGCGTGTCCGAGACCAGCGCCGTCGCCACGCCCACCGCGCGGCTGGCGTCGAGGACATGCACCACCGGACCGGTATAGGCCGGATCGATGCGCAGCGCGGTGTGGACGCGGCTGGTGGTGGCGCCACCGATCAGCAGCGGCATGGTCATGGCCGCGCGCTGCATTTCCTCGGCGACGGTCACCATCTCGTCGAGGCTCGGGGTGATCAGGCCCGACAGGCCGATCATGTCGGCATCGTTGTCGATCGCCGCCTGAAGGATGGTCGACCAGGGCACCATCACGCCGAGGTCCACCACCTCGAAGCCGTTGCACTGGAGCACGACGCCGACGATGTTCTTGCCGATATCGTGCACATCGCCCTTCACCGTGGCGAGCACGATGCGGCCCTTGCCCTTGGCGCCTTCTTCCTTCTCCGCCTCGATATAGGGGAGCAGGTGCGCGACCGCCTTCTTCATCACGCGCGCGGACTTCACCACCTGCGGCAGGAACATCTTGCCCGAGCCGAACAGGTCGCCGACGACGTTCATGCCGTCCATCAGCGGGCCCTCGATCACCTCGATCGGGCGCGCGAACGTCACGCGGCATTCCTCGGTATCCTCGACGACGTGCGCGTCGATGCCCTTGACCAGCGCATGCTCCAGCCGCTTGGCGACCGGCCAGCTGCGCCACTCGGCCGCCTGCTTTTCCGCCACCGCGTCGGTGCCGCGATACTTCTCCGCAAGGGCCACCAGCCGCTCGCCGGCATCGGGATCGCGGTTGAGCACCACGTCCTCGCAGGCCACGCGCAGCTCGGGATCGATCGCGTCATAGACGTCGAGCTGGCCGGCATTGACGATCGCCATGTCCATGCCCGCGGGGATCGCATGGTAGAGGAACACGCTGTGCATCGCCCGGCGCACCGGCTCGTTGCCGCGGAAGCTGAACGACAGGTTCGACAGGCCGCCCGAGATATGGACGTGCGGGCAGCGCTTCTTGATCTCGCGGCACGCCTCGATGAAGTCGACGCCGTAATTGTTGTGCTCCTCGATCCCCGTCGCCACCGCGAACACGTTGGGATCGAAGATGATGTCCTCGGGCGGGAAGCCGATGCCGGTGAGCAGCTTGTAGGCGCGCTCGCAGATCTCGACCTTCCGCTGCTGGGTGTCCGCCTGGCCGACCTCGTCGAACGCCATGACGACCACGGCGGCGCCGTACGCCATGCACTTGCGGGCATGGGTGAGGAACGCTTCCTCGCCTTCCTTCATGCTGATCGAGTTGACGATCGGCTTGCCCGAGACGCACTTGAGCCCCGCCTCGATCACGTCCCACTTCGAGCTGTCGATCATCACCGGCACCCGGGCGATGTCCGGCTCGGCGGCGATCAGCTTGAGGAAGGTGGTCATCGCCTCGACGGCGTCGAGCAGGCCCTCGTCCATGTTGACGTCGATCACCTGCGCGCCATTCTCGACCTGCTGGCGCGCGACTTCGACCGCGGCGGGATAGTCGCCGGCCATCACCAGCTTCTTGAAGCGGGCCGAGCCGGTAACGTTGGTGCGCTCGCCGATATTGACGAAGTTGGTCGAGGAAGGCGTGGTCATGATCTGGGTTCTTCTTCGATCCTCCCCGGCACGGGGAGGGGGACCATGCGAAGCATGGTGGAGGGGGGTTGCCGCAGGGGACTCGCTCGCGGAGAGCCCCCTCCACCACGCGGCTGCGCCGCGCGGTCCCCCTCCCCGTTCCGGGGAGGATTTAGTCGACTATGCCGCCATGGTGAACGGTTCGAGGCCGGCGAGCCGCGTGCGCACTTCCGGTGTGGGAATGCTGCGCGGGGTCAGCCCCTGTACCGCCTTGGCGATCGCGCCGATATGCGCGGGGGTCGAGCCGCAGCAGCCGCCGAGGATGTTCACCTGCCCCGCATCGGCCCATTCCTTGACGAGACCCGCCGTGGTCGCCGGCAGCTCGTCATAAGCGCCAAGCTCATTGGGGAGCCCCGCGTTCGGATAGACCATGATCAGCGTGTCGCAGAGCGCCGACAGCGTCTTCACATGCGGGCGCAGCTGCTCGGCGCCGAACGAGCAGTTGAGCCCGATCGTCACTGGCCTGGCATGGCGCACCGCGTGCCAGAACGCCTCGACGGTGTGGCCGGAGAGGTTGCGGCCGGACAGGTCGGTGAGCGTCATCGACAGCATGATCGGCAGATCGCGGCCGAGCGCCTCGCCCGCCTCGATCGCCGCCATGATGCCGGCCTTGGCGTTGAGCGTGTCGAACACCGTCTCGATCAGCACGAAGTCGATGCCGCCCTCGACCAGCGCGTCGATCTGCTCGCGGTACACGTCCTTGAGGTAATCGAAGTCGATCTCGCGATAGCCGGGATCATTGACGTCCGGGCTCAGCGACAGCGTCTTGTTGGTCGGACCCAGCGCGCCGGCAACGAAGCGCGGGCGGCCGTCCTTGGCTTCGAACTCGTCGGCGATGCTGCGGGCGAGCTTGGCGCTCTCGATGTTGATCTCGCGGACCAGATGCTCGGCGCCGTAATCGGCCTGGCTGATCCGGTTGGCGGAGAAGGTGTTGGTCTCGGCGATGTCGGCACCGGCCTCGAAATAGGCGCGGTGGATCGAGCCGGGCACCTCGGGCTTGGTCAGCGCGAGGATGTCGTTGTTGCCCTTCTGGTCGTGCGAAAGGCCGAGGGTACCGGCATAGGCAGCCTCGTCGAGCTTCCAGTTCTGGATCTCGGTGCCGAACGCGCCGTCGGTGATCAGGATGCGCTTGGCGGCTTCGGCCAGCAGTTTCTCGCGTGCAGTCATGGTCTTGTCCTTCCGTCTCCGCCTGCGCTCCCCTCCCGCAAGCGGAAGGGGAATGAAGTCGGCTTACGCCGCCGCTACCGCCGCCTGCTGCCGCGGGCGCAGACCCAGCAGATGGCAGATCGCGTAGCTCAGCTCAGCGCGGTTGAGCGTGTAAAAGTGGAACTGCCGCACGCCGCCCGCATAGAGCTTGCGGCACAGTTCCGCCGCCAGCGTCGCCGCGACCAGCTGCCGCGCGCCGGGGTGGTCGTCCAGGCCCTCGAACAGCTTCTCCATCCAGGCCGGCACGTCGGTGCCGCACATGGCGGACATCTTCACCACGCTGGCATAGTTCATCACCGGCATGATGCCCGGCACGATCTCGGCATCGATCCCCGCCGCCGCCGCGCGATCGCGGAAGCGCAGGAAGGTCTCGGCCTCGAAGAAGAACTGGGTGATCGCGCGGTTGGCGCCCGCGTCGATCTTGCGCTTAAGATTGTCGAGATCGGCCTCGGGGCTCGGCGAGTCCGGGTGGCACTCGGGATAGGCGCTCACCGAAATCTCGAACGGGTGCAGCCGGCGCAGGCCCGCGACCAGGTCCGCCGCATTCTCATAGCCGCCGGGATGGGTGCGATACTTCTCGCCCGCGCGGGGCGGGTCCCCGCGCAGCGCCACGATGTGCCGCACGCCTGCCGCCCAATATTCCTCGGCGATCTGGTCGATCTCCTCGCGCGTCGCCTCGACGCAGGTGAGGTGCGCGGCCGCGGCCAGCGGCGTCTCGCGCGCGATCTTCGAGACCGTGGCATGGGTACGCTCGCGGGTGGTGCCGCCGGCGCCGTAGGTGACGCTGACGAAACGCGGCCCGAGCGGCGACAACGTCTCGATCGACTGCCACAGCGTCTCTTCCATCTTCTCGGTCTTGGGCGGGAAGAATTCGAAGCTCACCGCCACATCGCCCGCCACATCGGCGAACAGGGGCGGTGCCATGGGGTCTACGATACTCATGCCGCCTTCACCTTCTCTGCAATCCCGCCGGTCTTGCGACCGAGCCATAATTTCACCGTCAGCGCGCCGCCTTCCAGCGTCTGCACCTGCACCGGGGCGAGCCCGGCGCGATCGAACCAGCCGAGCATCTGCTCGTCCGAGAACCCCAGTCGCGCATGCGCGTCGCGGGTGCGCAGCTCCTCGCGCTCGTGCGGCGCGAAATCGACGATCAGCAGCCGCCCGCCGGAACCGAGCACCCGTGCCGCCTCGCCGATCGCCGCTGCCGGTTGCTGCGCGAAGTGGAGCACATGATGCAATATAGCAGTATCCGCAGCGCCGTCCGGCAGCGGCAGGGCATAGAGATCGGCCTGGCGCAGCTCGGCATGGGCGAGGTCGGCGAGCTTGGCGCGGGCGAGCCGCAGCATCTCGGACGAACGATCGATCCCCAGCGCCTGCGCCGAACGCGGCCCGAACAGTTCAAGCATGCGGCCGGTGCCGGTGCCGATATCGACCAGCGTGCCGAGCGACCCTTCGCCCAGCGCGGCGGCCATCGCGGCTTCGACTTCGCTCTCGGCGACATGCAGCGAACGGATCGCGTCCCACTGGCCGGCATTGCTTTCAAACCATGATTCGGCGGCCGCCGCACGATCGGCGCGGACCGCTTCCAGCCGCGTCTGATCCGCGACCACCGACGCGTCACCGGCCAGTTCCCATGCGTCCAGCGCCGCAAGCACGGGCGCGGTCACCGCGCGGCGGCCGAGGGCGACGAACACCCAGCTGCCTTCCTTGCGCCGCTCTGCCACGCCGGCATCGCACAGGATCTTCACATGGCGGGAAACGCGCGGCTGGCTCTGCCCCAGCACCTGCGCCAGTTCGCCCACGCTCAGCTCCATCGCGCGCAACAGCGCGACGATCCGCAGCCGGGTGGAATCCGCGAGCGCGCGGAAGATGGCGAGGGGCTCTGTCATGGGCGGCTTAGAGATATAAAGATATCTTTATATCAGGTCAACGCATCGCAGCGCGGTTGCGTGCGTTTGCCGCTCTGGCTAGCCCGAGCTAAACCCCGTGAAGGAACCCCTTTCCATGCGCAAGCTTCTCCTCCTCCCCGTCGCCGCGCTGGCGATCGCCGGCCTGTCGGCCTGCGGCAACCAGGCAAAGAACGAGGCCGCCGAAGCCAATGAGGCGATGGCCGGCGACAGCAACACGATGGGCGACGCGGTGGCCGACGTGAACGCCGCCGAGGATGCCGCCTTCGCCAATGCCGAAAGCGCCTATTCGAACGACACCGGGCCGGCGAGCAACGAGATCACCGACTGACGCGTTCGTCGCCCTCCCCTTCCCATCGGAGACCGCCCATGCCGCATCTTCGCCATCTCGGCGCCTCGGGCCTTGAGATTTCGCCGCTCGTCCTGGGCGGCAACGTGTTCGGCTGGACCGCCGACAAGGCTGCCAGCTTTCGTATCCTCGACCGCTTCGCCGAACGCGGCGGGGTGATGATCGATACCGCCGACGTCTATTCGGCGTGGGTCTCGGGGCACATGGGCGGCGAGTCGGAAAGCGTGATCGGCGAGTGGCTGCGCACCTCCGGCAAGCGCGACCGGGTGCTGATCTCGACCAAGGTCGGCATGCTGCCGGGCGAAGGCGGCGCCAAACTGGCGCCTGCCCGCATCGCCGCGGCGGCCGAGGCATCGCTCCAGCGACTGGGCATCGAAACGATCGACCTCTATTTCGCCCATCAGGACGATGAGGAGGTCCCCCAGGAGGATTATCTGGCGGCGTTCGGCACGCTGATCGCGGCGGGCAAGGTCCGCGCGCTGGGCGCCTCCAACTTCCACGCGATGCGGCTCAAGTCGGCGCTCGACCTCGCGGCCAAGGAAGGGCTGCCGCACTTCCGGGTACTCCAGCCGGAATATAATCTCGTCAGCCGCCGCAAGTTCGAGGGTGAGCTGCAGGATCTCTGCGTCACCCATAACCTTGGCGTCATCCCCTATTACGGGCTCGCCTCGGGCTTCCTCACCGGCAAGTATCGCAGCGACGCCGATCTGTCGAAAAGCGTCCGCGGCGGCGGCATGGCCAAGCTGCTGGCCGGCAAGGGCGGCGCGGTGCTCGCAGTGATGGACGAAGTCGCGGCCGAGACCGGGGCCAGCCTCGCCCAGATCGCGCTGGCCTGGCTCGCGGCACAGGACGGCGTGACCGCGCCGATCGCCAGCGCGACGAGCGTGGAGCAGCTCGACGAACTCATCGGCGCCTGGGACGTGGAACTCAGCCGCGACCAGCGCGACCGCCTGACGGCTGCCGGGGCCTGATGACCGCAGCAGACCTGATCGACCGTATCGTGGCACAGCTCGTCCGCCGCCATGGCGGCACCGTGCGGCGGTGGAAGACCGTGTTGGGCAAGGTGCGTGTGTACGATGCGGAGACGCACCCGCACTGCAACTGGTCGCTGGCCCCCAGCGGCGCGGCGGGGGATGTCGCAGCGGTGGAGAAACTGCTCGACGAACTGCGGATCACCTACCCGATCGTCACCGGCTGAATCCTCGCGCCGTCACCCCGGCGAAAGCGGGCGTACCAACAAGAAAAGGGGCGAGGCACCAGGATGCCCCGCCCCCGTTTCTCTACCTTCAGGCAGTCCTCAGATTCCGACCTTCAGCGTCAGGAAGAACTGCTGCGGCGCGCCGATCATCAGCGTCTGGTTGTCCCCGCTGTTGCCGAAGCCGTTGGTGCCGATCGTGGACACATACTTCTTGTCGAACAGGTTGGTGACGTTGCCCTGCAGCTCCAGCTTCCGCCCGCCGAGGTCGAACTTGTAGCCCAGCGTCGCGTCCACCACCACGCGACCGTCGACGAACTGGTCGTTGGTGTAGGTGAAGTAGCGCTTGCTCATATAGTTGGCGCCGACGCGCGCGTTGAAGCCCTGGCCGGTCCAGGTCACTTCGCCCTTCAGCATGTGCTTGGGCGAGTCGACCACCGTCTTGCCCTTGGTGGGGATCACTGCGGTCGCGGTGACGACATTGTCGCGATAGGTCGAGTCGTTGTAGCTGTACGAACCGAACAGCCCGAAGCCCATTGGCAGGCGCACGTCGCCGGTCGCCTCGAAGCCAACCGAGCGGACGTCACCCACATTCTGCAGGATCGCCGGGTTGCCGACGATGCCCGCGCTGGTCGTCACGGCCAGCAGGCGGTTGCGGAAGTTGACGTAATAGCCCGCCAGCGAGCCGGTGAAGATGCCCGAGCGGAAGCGGCCGCCCACTTCATAGGTGTCCGACGCTTCCGGCTTGAGCTTGGTCGAGCCGTTGTTGAGCGCGTTGAAGCCGGCCTGGGTGGTCGCGAACGGACCGCTGGTCGCCGCCGACACGAAGGCGCGGGTCACCTGCGTGAAGCCGGCGAACAGCTCGGCATTCTGGGTCACGCGGTAGTTCAGGCCGGCATGCGGCTGGAACCAGTCGGTCACCTTGATCTTGCCGCCCGCCAGGCCGCCCGCGACGATCGGCGTCGCGCGATTGGTGACGGCAAAGCCCTTCCAGCCCAGATTGGCGGTCAGGGCACCCAGCTCGATCTTGTCCTGCACATAATATTGGACGGTATCGGTCTGGTAGCGCCAGTACCACTGGGTGAAGAACGGATTGCTCTGGAATTCCAGGCTGTCGCGGCCCGGATCGGTCCGGCTGGACAGCGCGTAGAAGCGGCGCGCCTGACGGAAGTTGTTCCGCTCGTACCAGCCGCCGACGGTGACGTCGTTCGCACCGATCTTGGTGCCGATATTGCCGAACACGCCGCCGCGGCGAATGTCATATTCGGTGGTGCGCAGCGACATCGGCACGCCGTTGGGCGAGGCGACATAGGGCGTATACCACAGGCCCTGGCCATGATTGTTGTGGTAATAGCCCTTCAGCGCGCCATGGACGCTCGAGCCGCTGGTCGTCTCGATCCCAGCCGAGGCGAGATAGTCGCGGCGCAGGCCGGCGGCGTTGTAATAGGCGTCATCCGGATTGGCGAAGGGCGTGGGATAAACCTTGCCGGCGCCCGGATTGGTCGGCGTCAGGCCGGTATAGCCGTTGTTCGCGCCGATGTCCGAAACGAGGATCGCCTTGGCGTAGTCGTTCGAGATGTTGTCCCAGCCATAGCCCAGCCGCTTGATCATATCGAGCGACATGTCCTGATAGTCGTTCTCGCGACGATCGGAGAAGTCGAACGTGCCCACCGCGCGCAGATCCGGGCTCAGCGGGGTTACGATCTTGCCGTTCACCTGGTTGACGCGCTGCGATCCCCAGCCCTTCCACTTGTCGGTATCCGAGTGGAGGTAGGAGAGATAGGCGCGGGTGCCGCCGGGCGTCAGCTCGCCGAAGTCGAGACGGCCGAACACGCGCCAGAAGCTGTTGCTGCCCCCGGTGGCGTTGACGTCGATGCCGATCTTGTCCTTGGGCTCGCTCGACAGGAATTCCAGCGTGCCGCCCAGATTGTTGGTGGCCTGGGTGTCGATCGAGCCCGAGCCCTGCGAGACGCGCGTCTCGGCGATGTTCTCGCTGATGATTGCGCGGCTGATGTGCAGGCCGTTGACGTTGCCATAGCTGGCGTCACCCAGCGGGATACCGTCCAGCGTGTAGCCGAGCTGGTTCTGGTTGAAGCTGCGGATGGAGATGCGGCCGGCCCATTCATAGGAACCGAATGGATCCGCGCCCTGGAAATTCACGCCCGGCAGCTTCTCGATCGCCTTGAGCGGGCTGGTGCCCGGGGCGAGCAGCGCGATGTCGCTCTGTGTGAGGGTCTGAACCTGGCGCGTTTCGCCCTTGCCGATCACCACGATCTCGTCGCCGCCGCTCTGCGGGGCGGTGTCGTCGACCAGGGAGGCGGCAGGCGCGGTCTGTGCGAAGGCGGCGCCAGCGGTGAAGAGCGACGTGCCGGCGAGCAGGCCGGCAGCAAGCATACGGATGCGCATGCGCATGAATCCCCTTGGGAAAGCACCGGACCCCTCGCCCCGTGCTGGGCGGGCGCTACGCGCGCTGCGTTGCAACATCAGGCTGTTCCGATTGCAGAACGACGGCGGTTGCACGACATTTTGGTGACGCCGAGGTTAACGCTCGGAAAACTCCGCATTTCCGGTATTCCGTGGGGGGTGCAGGGATGGCGGGGCGCGCAAGAGGCACCTCTTGTGTTGCCCAATTGCAACACTATCTGCTGGTCACATTCGAACAGGGATCAGGCATGAACCTCGAGAAATTCACCGACCGCGCCAAGGGCTTCCTGCAATCGGCGCAGACCGTGGCGATCCGCATGAACCATCAGCGGATCAGCCCGGAACATCTTCTGAAGGCACTGCTCGAGGACGAGCAGGGCATGGCCAGCGGCCTGATCCAGGCGGCCGGAGGCGACGCCAAGCGCGCATTGAGCGAGACCGATCTGGCACTGTCGAAGATCCCGGCCGTCAGCGGCTCGGGCGCGCAGTCGACGCCGGGGCTCGACAATGATCTCGTCCGCGTGCTCGATCAGGCCGAGACAATCGCGCAGAAATCCGGCGACAGCTATGTCACGGTCGAAAGGCTGCTGGTCGCGCTGGCGCTAAGCCTCAACACCGCCGCCGGCAAGGCGCTGCAGGCCGCGAGCGCGAAGCCCGAGGCGCTCAACACCGCGATCAACGCGATGCGCGGCGGCCGTACTGCCGACACGTCCTCCGCCGAGGATCGCTACGACGCGCTCAAGAAGTTCGCCCGCGACCTGACGGAGGCGGCACGCGCCGGCAAGCTCGATCCCGTGATCGGCCGCGACGAGGAGATCCGCCGCACCATCCAGATCCTCGCCCGCCGCACCAAGAACAATCCGGTGCTGATCGGCGAGCCCGGCGTCGGCAAGACCGCGATTGCCGAGGGCCTGGCGCTGCGCATCGCCAATGGCGACGTGCCCGATACGCTGAAGGACCGCACGCTGATGGCGCTCGACATGGGCAGCCTGATCGCGGGTGCCAAATATCGCGGCGAGTTCGAGGAGCGCCTCAAGGGCGTGCTCGACGAGGTGAAGGGCGCCGAGGGCCAGATCGTGCTGTTCATCGACGAGATGCACACGCTGATCGGCGCCGGCAAGGCCGAGGGCGCGATGGACGCCGGCAACCTGCTCAAGCCCGCGCTCGCCCGAGGCGAACTGCACTGCATCGGCGCGACCACGCTCGACGAGTATCAGAAGCATGTCGAAAAGGACCCCGCGCTCCAGCGGCGGTTCCAGCCGGTGTTCGTCGGCGAACCCACGGTCGAGGACACGATCTCGATCCTGCGCGGGCTCAAGGAGAAGTACGAGCTGCACCACGGCGTGCGGATCACCGACGCGGCGATCGTCGCGGCGGCAACGCTTTCCAACCGCTACATCGCCGACCGCTTCCTGCCCGACAAGGCGATCGACCTGATGGACGAGGCCGCCAGCCGCATCCGCATGGAAGTGGAATCGAAGCCCGAGGAGATCGAAACGCTCGACCGGCGGATCATCCAGCTCAAGATCGAGCGCGAGGCGCTGAAGCGCGAGACCGACGCGGCCTCGCGCGACCGGCTCGCCACGCTGGAGGAAGACCTCGCCAATCTCGAGCAGCAATCGGCCGAGCTGACCACTCGCTGGCAGGCGGAGAAGGACAAGATCAACGCCGAGGCGGTGCTCAAGGGCCAGCTCGACCAGGCGCGGCTGGAGCTGGAGCAGGCGCAGCGTGGCGGTGACCTCGCGCGCGCTGGCGAGCTCTCCTACGGCGTGATCCCGCAGCTCACCCGCCAGCTTGACGAGGCGCAGAGCGCGGCCAAGGGCGCGATGCTGCGCGAGGAAGTCACCGCCGACGATATCGCCGGGGTGGTCGCGCGCTGGACCGGCATCCCGATGGAGCGGATGCTGGAGGGCGAGCGCGAGAAGCTGCTGCACATGGAGGAGCAGCTGGGCAAGCGGGTGATCGGCCAGGCCGATGCGGTGAAGGCGGTCTCCACCGCCGTGCGCCGCAGCCGCGCGGGGCTGCAGGATCCGAACCGGCCTTTGGGCTCGTTCCTGTTCCTCGGCCCCACGGGCGTGGGCAAGACCGAGCTGACCAAGGCGCTCGCCGAGTTTCTGTTCGACGATCCCAATGCGATGGTGCGCATCGACATGAGCGAGTTCATGGAGAAGCACGCGGTCGCGCGGCTGATCGGCGCCCCGCCGGGCTATGTGGGGTACGAGGAAGGCGGCGTGCTCACCGAGGCGGTGCGGCGGCGGCCCTATCAGGTGGTGCTGTTCGACGAGGTGGAGAAGGCGCACAACGACGTGTTCAACATCCTCCTCCAGGTGCTCGACGACGGTCGCCTGACCGATGGCCAGGGCCGTACGGTGGATTTCTCGAACACGATCGTGATCCTCACCTCGAACCTGGGCAGCCAGTATCTCACCAACCTGGCCGACGGGCACGGGGTGGAAGAGGTCGAGCCGCAGGTGATGGAGGTGGTGCGGGCGCATTTCCGGCCCGAATTCCTCAACCGGCTGGACGAGATCATCCTGTTCCACCGGCTGGGCGCGGATCACATGGCGCCGATCGTCGACATCCAGGTCGGTCGCGTGGCGAAGCTGCTCAAGGACCGCAAGGTGGGCATCACGCTCACGCCCGCGGCGCGCGAATGGCTGGGCCGGGTCGGCTATGATCCGGTCTACGGTGCGCGGCCGCTCAAGCGCGCGGTCCAGCGCTACCTGCAGGACCCGCTCGCGGACCTGATCCTGCGCGGGGCGGTGAAGGACGGGTCCACCGTGCAGGTCGACGAGGGCGATGGCGCGCTGGCGTTGCGGGTGGAGTGACTATCGCGCCTGCGGCATTGCGCCTAACGTTCGCCGATGAGCACAGGGAAGCCGTACGTACTGCAGGCCATTGATGCGTTGCAGCAGGGAGATCGCGATCGTGCGGTTTTCCTGCTGCAGCAGGATCTGGCGACCGGCCCACCGAACGGCACACGCTGGAAAAGCGTTTCGATGCTCGCGTCCAACATCGGTGCGATCGAGATCGCATTGGAAGCGGCACGTCGCTGCGCACAAACCCCGCCAGCCTCTCTGGAGCATCTCCTCTATTACTGGGGCGAGCTTGCCGCTGCGGGCAGGACTGACATCGCGCACCGTGAGATGGAACGTCTGCCGGAGAGTCAGCGCCTGCACCCCAGCATCCTGCATTTTGCAGGAACCATTGCCGGAGAAGAGGGCGATTTTGTGCGCGCCACGCAGCTCTACCGCCGCGCGCTCGCCACCGCCCCCATGTTGCCGCAGACATGGTTTGCCCTGGCGATGATCAAGCAGTTCACTGCCAACGATCCGGATCTGGCGGAGATGGAGCGCATCCGACCGGCAGTGGCCCGGACCGCACCTGCGGTCCATGCGCGCTTCCTATATGGGCTGGCGAAGGCGTGGCACGACACCGGCGATACCGATCGCGCCTTCCGCTATTACGCCGAGGGCGCCGCACTCCGGCGGCGCGAGGAACGCTACGAACCCGCCCATCTGGAACGCGTCTCCACGGCGCTGATCCGTCAGTTTCATCCGAATGCCATGCGGGAACTGACGCCGTCGGGAGCGCTCGATCGTCGAGTCATTTTCGTGAACGGGCTGCCGCGGTCTGGCACAACGCTGGTCGAACAGATCCTGGCCAGTCACAGCCAGGTTGCGGACGGCGCGGAAATCAACCTGTTCCGATCTGCGCTGCTGCCTACGAAGGACTTCTCCTGGGACGGCGCCATCGCGTACCAGCGAAGATCGCAAAGCGGCGATCCCTGGGGCGATGTTGGGCGCACCTATCTGGGCATGATCGAGGAACGGTTCCGGACGCGATCGCTGGTCGTCGACAAGACGCTCAGCCAGTCCCATTTCATGGGCCTGCTGCTACACACGTTGCCCGAAGCCAAGGTGCTGTGGCTTCGACGCAGGCCGGAAGACGTCGCGCTTTCCTGTTATCGGAATTTTTTCACCAGCCCGATCCCGTGGAGCTGGTCGTTCGAGGACATCGGACATTTCTTCCGCATGGAAGACCGGCTCTTCGATCACTGGACCCAGCTGTTTCCGGACCGGATCCTCGTGGTGCCCTACGAGGATCTGGTACGTGCCCCCTCTTCCTGGATTCCCAGAATCCTCGGCCATGCCGGGTTGGACGATGAACCCGGCGTTCACCGGTTCCACGAAACCAAGCGCAGCGTGCGTACGGCCAGCGTATCGCAGGTGCGCGCACCGATTGCCACCGATCGCATCGGCATCTCCGAGGGCTATGCCCGCCATATGGAGGCGTTCCACGCTGCCTATCGAGGATAGGACCGCGTCCGGGCCGGGCAAAAAAAGAGGCGGGCCGAAACCCGCCTCTCTTCTGGTCGAAACCTGCCGAGATCAGAACGTGATGTCGAACCCGAGCCGGACCGAGCGCGCCGACTGGTACACGGTCGGCTGACCATAGTTCTGGTTCGCCGTGACACCCCGGATTGCGGTGTTTCCGGTGACCGACGTGCGGCTCTGATCGCCAACTTCGTTGCGCTTGATCACGGCCGACGAGTTCAGCAAGTTGAACACGTCCGCACGAAGCGTCACGACACGATCCCCGAAGTGCACGTTGTAGCGCGCCGAGAGATCGATCTGCGAATACCAGTCGCTCTTCTGCGCCGTGCCGCGCGGCGACAGGGCACTGCCGTACAGGTTCTGGAGGACGGCCGTGCTCCCGGAGCCGGAGAGAACGGTGCCAAGCACCTGCCCGTTATTGCAGTAGTGGGATGCCGCGCCATAGCCGTTCGCGAAATCGGTGTACGACAAGGAACTGCCAGCACGCGAACGAGGGCTGTACCCGAAGCAGCTCAGCGGACGCTGCGAATAGACCTGCACGTTGGTACCAAGCGTGAAGTCGTCGTTCAGGGCAACCGCACCATTGAACTTGATCAGGTGACGGCGGTCATTCGGCAGATAGCCATAGGCACCCGTGATGAAGCCAGGCTGGTCGAAGTCCTGCGTGATGCCGGCGTCGCTCTGCCCGAAGTCCGACTGGACGAACCCTTCCGAGTTGCCCTTCGACTTCGACCAGGTATAGGCCAGGTTCAGGCTGTAGCGGCCGTTCCAATCCTTTTTCGCCGTCAGCGTGACCGCATCATAGGTACGCTTCGCCTTCGGGTAGCCCAGCTGGGCCGCCGTGAACTTAACCTGTCGGCCGTCCTGACCGAGCAGATTGACGGTGACGTCGGAGCCTGGGTTGACGATGGTGTACTGGTGGAAGCCGGTCCAGGTCGACGCGCAGCCGGTGAGACCCGCCTGCTGGCAATAGTTGAGGACCGCAGCGTCGATGGCGACGTCCTCCGCGGAGCGATCGAGGTTGCGATGGGTGAAGTTGATCCCGAGCGTCCAGTTTCCGACCCTCTGGTCGTACCCGATGAGGAACTCGGACTCTCGCGTCGCCTTCAGGTTGGCCGCGATGGCAGCGGTCGTGTCCGGCGCCTGGCCGTTACCCGTCACAGCGCAATTCTGGCCCGTCGACAAGGGTGTGAGACGGATCGGGCAGGCCGCAGAATGGCCCACGTCGTTCGTAACGAGCGAGGTGAGGTTCGGGATGCCGGCCGCGTTCACGCCATTGTAGTTGTACCATTCATTGAAGAACAGCTCACCGGAAGCCTGACGGTAGGACGTATTGCTCGCAACCGGGAGATAATACCAACCATAGGAACCGTAGATCCGGCTCTTCTTGTCGCCCCACAGATCATAGGTAAATCCGAGACGCGGCGCGTAGTTCTTGTTCAACTGAACGAGCTTCGAGCCGTCCGGCTTTTTCACGCCGAAGTCGTCGCGGCGAACGCCGAGATTGACCGTCAGCTTATCCGTTAGCTTCCACTCATCCTGGGCATAGTATGCAGCGTTCTTTGCGTCGAAGCTGCCGCCGGCGCTGTAATAGTTCACCTCGACGATGTTGCCGGGCAGCAACGTGTACCCGACGCCGCCATTCCCCTGACCGCCATTGAAGGCCGCCTGCGTGATCAGGTTGTTCGATAGTTCGTACGCGCCACCGGTACGGATCGTGCTGCGATTGAGAACATTGTTCTCCTGGTCGTAGCCGAAGCGAACATGGTGATCACCGAGGAAGTTGAAGAGCAGATCCGCGTCAGCGCGGAAGAACTTGCGCTTCGTATCATACGGGAAGGTGATCGAGGTCGAGGTCTGAGGAGTCAAGCGCGCGCCGTTGGCAACGCCGTTGACGACACCACCGGTGCTGTTCACGACATAGGGAAGCGACGAGCCGCCCGTCGTCAGGAATCGATCGCGCATGATGCCGTAGGCGGCCGAGACGGTGAGCCAATCGGTCATCTGCCCGGTATACTTGCCGACCCAGCTAACCCCACCGCGGGGTTGACCGATGTTTGCGGTCGTCGCGCCGATCAGCCCGCTCTTGTCGTTATAGTCCTGCACCTGCTGCTTGGTGGTGCTGCGCGTGTCGAAGATCGTGAACTCAAGATGCTGCGTGCTGATCGGAAACGCGTCGATCTTGGCGCCCCAATAGGGATCATCGTTCAGATTGGTGGTCGCCTGATTGTTGAGCGGGCTGGTCGTGGTGCTCCGCGTCCGACGGAACTCACCGAGCCCGTAAACAAACAGCTTGTCCCTGATGATCGGACCGCCCGCCTCGAGGATAACCGAATAGCTATCCGCCGTGTCACGCCCGCGGTTGGTAGAATTGACGCAGTTGCGGGTCGCGAGGGTGGTCGGGCCAGCACCGGTGAGCGAACAGGTCTGGAGATTTGGCGCGTGGTCCCGCAGGAAGTCCGGCGACCAGTTCACGTGCATGGCAGCGGTGAACTCGTTGGTGCCGGACTTGCTGACCGCGTTCACGATGCCGCCCGTCGCCCGGCCATATTCTGCCGGAATGCCACCCGTTTTCACTTCCACGCTACGGTAGAACTCGAACGGGACAGGGGCCGAGCCAAGGTAGTTGTCGAAGTTGGTGATGTTGAGGCCGTTTACGTAGTAGGCGTTCTCACCCACCGACGAGCCATTGATCGACGCGAGATTGCCGAACGCGCTGTCGCCGCCGGTGGTGCCCGGCGCGAGCAGGATGACCGAGGTCAGGTCGCGACCGATCGGCCGGGTCTTCACGAATTCGGCGAGATCGACGTTGAGGCCGGTCGTGGTGCCCGCGAAGGCCGGAACCACGGAACTGCCGGTGACGACAATCTCTTCGCCGCCTGCGGAGGAGAGCTGGACGTTGATCTGCGCCGTCTGAGATGCGACGAGACGAACGCCTTCCGCGCGCCACGACGGGTTCTTGGGCGACGTGACCACCACGTCATAGCTGCCGACGGGCAGGCCGTTGATCGTGAAGTTACCCGAGCCCGCCGTGGTGGACGAGCGTACGACACCCCTTTCCGTAGAGGTGACCGTCACCGTCGCACCCGAGACAGGCGCACCGCTCTCATCCGTCACCGTGCCCTGCACGGCACCGGACGTATAGTCCTGCGCATGCGCGGGCGCCGCGGCAGCCAGCATCGTTGCGCTGGCGCCAACGAGCGCGAGCGCGTGCAAGGCGACCCCCGCACGCAACTTCCTCTGCGTCTTGTTCATCGATTTCCCTCGGTTAACCGCGGCTTGGTTGCCCCCGCCGCGGCGTGTCTCCCCGCCCTTGCCCGACATAGCCCCATGCGTGTCGGGTAGAGCTGGGTGAGAAGGGAGCAAAGATCGGTAACATCTGTAAAGTTTCGATCATGTTCGCAGATACGCTTTCTTCAGCGTGTCTCCAAAGCGCAACAGTAGCGACCGATTATGTCTTGGATATCGTATAATTCGTTACGAAATGTTAAGCTGTCGTGCAGCCCTGCCGAAAAATCAGGCAGGCCGCGAAATTTCGCATTAGCGAAGCTGCGCTGCAGCGCAACATTCATGTACGAATCATGAAGATGGCGTTGCTTTGCTGCCCGCGCCCGGCGAGCCGCCGGATGCATCTCAGCTCTTTGGCATGGTTCCGGCGGCCAGCAGCGGATCGAGCCGCGCGCCGCGCCAGGTGAGACCCCAATGGAGATGCGGACCGGTCGCGCGGCCGGTTGCTCCGACAGCACCCACCAGCTGGCCCTGACGCACCGCCGCCCCTTCCGGCACCGCGATCCGGGAAAGGTGCAGGAAGGCGCTCGACAGCCCCGTGCCGTGATCCAGCATCAGCAGATTGCCCTCCAGCGTGAACGGCGCTGGCGCCGCCAGGATCACCACGCCGTCCGCAGGCGCGCGCACGGGCGTGCCGGTCGGCAGCGCGATGTCGATCCCCGAATGATAGGCGCCAGGCTCGCCGGCATAGATGCGCTGCGACCCGAACAGCGTGGAGATGCGCCCCGTCGCCGGCCAGCCAAAGCGCTGGCGCCAGCCCTGCGCGCCGGTGACCTGCGCGCGGGCCGCGGCGATGCGCGCCAGCTCGGCCGGACGGCGCGCCTCGAACTCGGCGCTGGGGAGCGGGATCTTGGGCAGATGGTCCAGTCGCGAGATATTCCAGCGCCGCGGGGCGATCGCCAACGGGTCCTGCACTGTGCGCCCATCGGCCAGCAGCGCCTCCACGAGCGCACTCGGCCCGGCATCCCGATCGAACGCGATCAGGAAGCGGCCATCCGCGGCAACATCGATCGGCTGCCCGTCCAGCCGGAGCGCAGCGGTGCCCGCCGGAGCGATGCCGCGAACAAGCCCGCCCTGTTCGAAACTGCCGACCAGCGTGAAGGGATCGTCCGCGGCACGGGCGGATCGGGCGAGCAGCGGCAGCGCGATCAGGCCAGCGGCGGCCGCCCGCCGGGCGATCATGCCTCCAGCAGGGCCTTGGTCGCCGCCTCGGGGCTGGCATAGGCTTCCTGCCGGGCAACGCTCCAGTAGCGAAGCATGTCGACGGGCACGCGTTCACCGGTGACGGCGCACAGCACATGGTCGCCAGGCGCGAGGACGCGGAAGCCGTTGGCCATATAGTGCAGCTTGGCGACGCGGGCGGTGTTGGACATCAGCATGGGCGGCGCCATTCCTGCAGTTCGATGGTGGGTCGGGTGCGCCCTAGAGCAGCGTCGGCTGCTCGGGCTTGGGTGGAACATAGGCCTTGGCGCCCGCGCGCTCAACCCGGGCATCCACCGATCCATCGGCGAAGTGGAGCGTCACGGCTTGGGCCGCGCGGGCATCCTCGGCCGAGGCGACCACCTTGCCGGTGCCGCGCCCCTCCACCCAGGCATAGCCCTTTTTGAGCGGCAGTTCGGGATCGAGCAGTTCCAGATGCCGGCCGAGCGCCGCGAGCCGCTCGGCGGCCGTGGCGAAGCGGCGCTCGAGGCTGGCGAGCTTCAGCGCCTCGGCCGGACGACTGAAACGCTGGCGGAGGGCGACCAACTCGCGATCGGCGGCGCGGTCGAGCGCGATGGCGCCCAGCCGCTGACGGGCAGTCGCCAGCCGTTGGTCGAGCGTCGCGGGACGGAGGGCCGCTCCGGCCCGATCCAGCTGTCCTCGTGCAACGCCCACGCGACGTTCCAGCCCAAGCCCGAGCCGCGCGCCAGCATCATCGAGCCGCTGGCGTTGCGGGCCGAGCAGCGCGTCGCGGCGCGGCAGCACGCGGACCAGCGCCGCCAGCCGCTCGCCGGCGCGCTCGTGATAGCGGCGCACGCAGCGCTCGGTGCGGTGCGCCAGCGTGGCGATGCCGTGGCGGACATCGGATAGCACCGGCACCGCGATCTCGGCCGCCGCAGTGGGCGTAGGTGCCCGCAGATCGGCGGCGAAGTCGCACAGCGTCGTATCGGTCTCGTGGCCCACGGCGGAGATGACGGGAATCGAGCATTCCGCCACCGCGCGCACCACGGCTTCCTCGTTGAACGACCAGAGATCCTCGATCGAGCCGCCGCCGCGCGCAACGATCAGCAGGTCCGGGCGCGGCACCGAGCCGCCGGGGACAATCGCATCGAACCCGCGCACCGCCCGCGCGACCTCCTGCGCCGATCCGTCGCCCTGCACCTTTACGGGCCAGACCAGGACATGGCTGGGAAAGCGATCCTCCAGGCGGTGGAGAATGTCGCGGATCACCGCGCCCGTGGGCGAGGTCACCACGCCGATCACCTTGGGCATGTAGGGCAGCGGCTTTTTCCGCTGGGCGTCGAACAGCCCCTCGCCGGCCAGCTTCGCCTTGAGCTTCTCCAGCAGCGCCATCAGCGCGCCTTCGCCGGCCAGCTCCATCCGCTCGATGACGATCTGGTACTTCGAGCGCCCAGGATAGATGGTGAGCTTGCCGGTGGCGATCACTTCCAGCCCGTCCTGCGGCTGGAAGGGCAACGCCGACGCAGCGCCGCGCCAGATCACTCCGTCGATCACCGCGTCCATGTCCTTGAGCGCGAGATAGGCATGGCCCGAGGCGGCACGCTTCCAGCCCGAAATCTCGCCGCGCAGGCGGACATGGCCGAATTCGCCCTCCACCATCCGCTTGAGCCGGCCGGAGAGTTCGCTGACGCTCATCGGTGCCGCGTTGTCCCCGGGCACCGCCTCGGCTACGAGCCGCGCCGATGAAGTCTCGAAAAGGGGGTCGGCCATGAACGTCCTGCTACTGGGGTCGGGGGGTCGCGAACATGCGCTCGCCTGGAAGCTCGCGCAATCGCCGCTGCTGACGCAGCTCTTCGCCGCACCGGGCAATCCGGGCATAGCGGCGCATGCCACGCTCGTCGACCTCGCAGCCACCGATCCGGCAGCAGTGCTCGCCTTCGCGCAGGCGCACGACATCGGCCTGGTGGTGGTCGGGCCCGAGGCGCCGCTGGTGGCGGGCGTGGGCGACGTGCTGCGCGAGGCAGGCATTGCCGTGTTCGGACCGAATCGTCTGCCGGCGCAGCTGGAGGGATCGAAGGGCTTTACCAAGGATCTGTGCGCGCGCGCCGGCATCCCCACCGCGGGCTATGTCCGAGTGCACGGGCTGGACGAAGCGCTGGCAGCGCTGGAGCCGTTCGGGCTGCCGGTGGTAGTGAAGGCCGATGGCCTCGCTGCCGGCAAGGGCGTGACCGTGGCGATGACCCGTGATGAGGCGGTTGCCGCGCTCACCGCGATCTTCGCCGATGCGGGCGCGAGCGCCGTGATCGAGGAATTCCTCGACGGCGAGGAAGCCAGCCTGTTCGTCATCACGGACGGCGCGCACGCGGTGCCATTCGGATCGGCGCAGGATCACAAGCGCGTCAGTGAAGGCGATATCGGCCCGAATACCGGCGGCATGGGCGCCTACAGCCCGGCCCCCGTGCTGACCCCGGCGCTGGAACGCGCGGCGATGGACCAGATCGTTGAGCCCACCATCGCCGCACTCGCCGCCGAAGGCATCCCCTATTCCGGCGTGCTCTATGCCGGGCTGATGCTTACCAGAACCGGCCCCAAGCTGATCGAATACAACGCCCGCTTCGGCGATCCCGAATGCCAGGTGCTGATGCTGCGGCTGGAGGAAGATCTGCTCGATCTGCTGCTCGCCACCGCGCGCGGCGAACTCGCCGGCCGGCCGGCGCCGCACTTCCGCCCCGATACCGCGCTCACCGTGGTGATGGCGGCCCGCGGCTATCCCGGCACGCCGGAAACGGGTGGTGCGATCGCCGGCATCGATGCGGCGGAGGCTGGCGGCGTGCGCGTGTTCCATGCCGGCACCAGGCACGATGGCGAGACGCTCGTCGCGAGCGGCGGCCGGGTGCTCAACGTCACCGCGATCGGCCCCGACATCGCGAGCGCGCAAGCAGCCGCCTATCGCGGCGTCGACGCGATCGACTTTCCCAGCGGCTTCTGCCGCCGTGACATCGGCTGGCGCGAACTGGCGCGGACGCAGGGCTGACGCGCGGGGGGCGGCCTCAGCGTCGCCCCAAGCGGCTCCTCTTGCCCTGCGTTCGCAGCGCGCCCGGCATCCAGCGCGCCGCGAACCAGAGCTTCCGCGCCGTCTTGCCGACGCGGGTGTGCAGGTGGTCGCCGTGCACCGCCGCCCATGCCGCCTCGGCGACGTCGCTAACCGGCGAGATCTCCAGTCCCGCACGGCGAACATTCTCGCGGATCAGCTGGTTCGAGCCCCCCGTCGGGTGATCGAGCAGCGGCGTGTCGATAAAGGCCGGCATCAGCGTGCGCACCTTCACGCCGGCGGCGGTCCATTCGCCGTCGAGTCCCTCGGCCAGCCCGCGCACGGCGAACTTGGTCGCAGAATAGATCGCGGCCCCCGCCGTACCGTAGATTCCCGCCGCCGAGCTGGTGATCAGCATCGTCGAACCCGGCGTTGCGGACAGCAGCGGAAAGCCTGCATGCGCGCCGTGTACCACGCCCGTGAAATTGACCGCGATACAGCGCTCCAGCTCGGCAGGCTCGGTGGTGGCGAAGGGGCCGCTGGTGCCGATGCCGGCATTGTTGAACAGCACATCCATCCGCCCACCGCTGGCGGTGGCGAAGTCGGCCAGCGCCGCCACCCACTGGTCGCGATCGCGCACGTCGAGCAGATGCGTCGTCGCGGCACCTTCGGGGAGCAGCGCCCGGGTTTCCTCGAGGCCCGCCGCGTTCACGTCCGCCAGCCCGACGCGCCAGCCCCGCGCCGCGAACAGCTGCGCCACGGCACGCCCGATTCCCGATGCGCCGCCGGTAATGAAAATCGCCTGCTGGGCCATGCCCGCCTCTCCTCCCTGATCGCGGCCCTGGTGCCGGGCCTTGCAGGCATTGTTCCGCACAATCCGCTTGGACGCCAGTCCGATCAGATGCCGGCGAGCAATTCGTCGACCCAGGCAGGCACAAGTACGCCGGCCGGCCCCATGCGGCTTTCCTCGAACCAGTGGCTGCCGCCCGACGGCTCCAGGTTCAACTCGAGCGTCGCCGCGCCATAATGACGCGCGGTCTGGACGAAGCCCGCAGCTGGGTACACCGCGCCCGAGGTGCCGATCGAGACGAACAGGTCGGCATCGGCGAGTGCCGCCTCGATCCGCTCCATCTGATAGGGCATTTCGCCGAAGAAGACGATGTCCGGTCGGAGCGCGAGCATCCCGCAATTGGGGCATTCGCTCTCCGGTGGCAGCGCCTCGCTCCAGCCTTCGCGGATGCCGCATGCCGCGCACAGCGCCGCGCGCAGCTCGCCATGCATGTGGAGCAGGCGGGTGGCGCCCGCGCGCTCGTGCAGGTCGTCGACATTCTGCGTCACGAGCAGCAGCTCGCCCGGCCATGCCGCATCCAGCCGCGCCAGCGCGTCGTGCGCGGCATTGGGCATCACTGTCTCCAGGGCGGCGCGGCGCAGATCGTAGAAGCGGTGGACCAGCGCCGGATCGCGCGCCAGTGCCTCGGGGGTGCAGACATCCTCCACCCGGTGCCCCTCCCACAGCCCGCCGGGCCCGCGAAAGGTGGCGATGCCGCTTTCCGCCGAGATGCCGGCGCCGGTGAGAATCACGATGTTTCGCATGCTGGCCATGGCGCGACCCTAGGCCCGCCACGCCACCGCCGCAAAGTGCGCTTCTCGTGTCGGCCTCAAGGATCGGAGACAAGACCATGGCCCCGCTCGCCTTTGCCCTCGTCGCGGTCCTGCTGCTGCCCCAGACGCGCGGCCCCGCTGCCGACGAGGACGGCAAGGGAATCGCCGCCCGTTCGCTCACCCAGCAGCGCTGCCCCACGCCCAAGACCGCCGACGAGATCGTCGTGTGCAAGCGCGACGCGCCCGATCGCTACCGCATTGGCCCCACCCTGCCGCCGCCGGCGCGGGCCCGCGCGGTGGATCCGGCCTTCCGCCTGCCCAGGGGCGGCGAAGTGCGTGCGGAAGCGCAGCAGCACAGCGCCGGCATTGCCTCCGTGCCGGCCGCCATGGTGACGCTGCGCATTCCGCTCGGCGGCAGAAAGAAAAAGGCGGACCCGGCGCAAAAATAGCCTCTGTCGTTCGGGTGCCGGATCGTGCAACAGCGCGGCCCATGACGAGCATCGGCATCTACGGCAGCATGGGGCGGATGGGTCAGGCGATCGCCGCCGCCCTTCCCGAATTCGGCGCCCGCCTGGCAGGCCGCACGGACGTCGGCGGCGATCCCGCGGAGCTTGCCCGCAAGGCCGATGTCATCGTCGATTTCTCGGCCCCGGCGGCACTGGAGGCAAACCTCGCCGCTGCCCGCGCCGCACGCACCGCGATCGTGATCGGCACGACGGGACTTGCCGAGCGCCACCACCGGATGATCGATGCCGCCGCGCAGGACATTGCGGTGCTCCAGACCGGCAACACCTCGCTCGGCATCGGCCTGCTCTCCCGGCTGGTGCGCGAGGCCGCCGCGCGGCTCGGCCAGGACTGGGACATCGAGATCGTCGAGATGCACCACCGCAACAAGGCCGATGCGCCGTCGGGCACGGGGCTCATGCTGGGCAATGCCGCCGCCGAGGCGATGGGCACGACGCTCGCCGAAGCGGGGGTGAGCGATCGCGCCGGCCTCACGGGCCCACGCGCGGCGGGCACAATCGGCATGGCAAGCCTGCGCGGCGGATCGGTGATCGGCGACCACACCGTGGTCTTCGCCAGCGACGGCGAGCGGATCGAGCTGACCCACCGCGCCGATGATCGCGCGATCTTCGCCAAGGGGGCGATCCGCGCCGCGCTGTGGCTCGCCGGTCGCGAACCCGGACGCTACGCGATGGACCAGGTCCTCGGCGTGTGAAGAAGGCGGCGGTCGTCGAGTTCTTCGCGCGGCTGGCGGCGGACAATCCGCACCCCGAAACCGAGCTCGAATCGGTCAATACCTATACACTCCTTGTCGCGGTGGTGCTCTCCGCGCAGGCGACCGATGCCGGGGTCAACAAGGCAACGCGGGCGTTGTTCGCGCAGGTCGATACGCCAGAAAAGATGGTGGCGCTCGGCGAAGACGGGCTGAAGGAGCACATCAAGACGATCGGCCTGTTCAACACCAAGGCAAAGAACGTCATTGCGCTCTCCGAGGCGCTGATCCGCGCTCACGGCGGTGCGGTTCCGGCGAATCGCGACGCGTTGGAACAGCTTCCCGGCGTCGGCCGCAAGACCGCCAACGTGGTGATGAACGTTGCCTTCGGGCACGAGACCTTTGCGGTGGACACCCACCTGTTCCGCGTCTGCAACCGCACGGGGCTTGCGCCGGGCAAGACGCCGCTGGCGGTGGAACTGAGACTGGAAAAGGTGGTGCCCCAGCCTTTCCGCCTGCACGCGCATCACTGGCTGATCCTGCACGGCCGCTATGTTTGCAAGGCGCGTACACCCGAATGCTGGCGCTGCCCGGTCGCCGAGTGCTGCGCGTTCAAGCCGAAGACCCCGGCCCCCAAGCCGAAAAGGGCAGCCGAGCCAGCCTGAGCTTTTGGCGCCGCAACGCCGAAACGGGCTGGCGTTCGCGCGATTGCTTTGCTAGGCGACCCTTTCCAGGCACCCGTAGCTCAGCTGGATAGAGCGCTGCCCTCCGAAGGCAGAGGCCACAGGTTCGAATCCTGTCGGGTGCGCCATTTGCCCGTTTCATCGTTTTCGGCAGCAGGCGCTCAAGGCCGCCGCGCGGGCGCCTGCGTTCCGGCGTCGGCGGCGCGACGCTGTTCGGTGCCGTCGGTCAGATCGGTCGCGCTCCAGCCGCCGCCCAGCGCCTGCACGAGCGCGACATAGGCGGTCTGGCGATCCAGCTGGCCCTGGATCAGGGCGCGGCGGGCGCTGAGCGCCGTCGCCTGCGCGGTCGCCACATTGGTGTAGACGACGATGCCGGCGCGATACTGATTGCGCAGGGTCTCCTCGGAGCGATCGGCGGCGGCCGAGGCGGTGCGCAGATAGGCTTCCTGCCGGGCGAGCACGTCCTGCGCGATCAGATTGTCCTGCACGTCCTGGAAGGCAGTGAGCGTCACCTGGCGGTAGTTGGCGACCGCGGCATCATAGGCCGCGCGTGCCTGGGCGACGCGCGCCCCCCGCGCTCCGAAATCGAGCAGCGTCTGCGCCACCGATGCCCCGAGCGACCATAGCGACGCGCCGGCGCTGAACAGGCCGGAAAGCGAATCGTTCGAGAAGCCGCCGCTGCCCGTCAAGCTGAGCGTGGGGAAGAAGGCTGCGCGATTGATGCCGATCGTGGCGTTGGCGGCGGCGACGGCGCGCTCGGCGGCGGCGATGTCCGGGCGCCGCTCGACCAGCGCCGAGGGAAGCGAGACCGGTGCCTCGGGCACGCGCGGCGACCAGGCGGTGCCGAGTGCCGCGAGGCGGAAGCCCGCCGGGTTCTCGCCGACCAGCACCGCGATCGCATCTTCATATTGCGCCCGGATCCGGGCCTGCCCCTCCAGATCGGACTGGGCGGAGGCGAGCTGCGACTCCGCCTGAAACACGTCGGTCCGGGCGACGATGCCTGCGCGATACTGGTTCGAGGCGATTTCCAGCGACCGCGTATACGCGGCCACGGTCGCGGCGAGGCTGGCGATCGTCGCGTCGGTCGCACGCAGGCTGAGATAGTCGGTCACCAGTTCGCCCTGGAGCGCGAGCCGGGCGTTGGCGAGATCGGCCAGCCGCGCCTGTTCGGTATAGCGGGCGTTGCGCGCGGTGTTGGTGAGGCTGCCGAACAGATCGGGCTGCCAGCTCGCCTGCACATTGACCCGGTAGCTGTCCGAATCCTGCCCGTTGACGACGGTGGTCCCAGTTCCCGTGGTGGTGTTGCGCACCGACGCGCCGCTGTGGCTGTGCGTTACCGATCCGGTGGCGCTCACCGTAGGAAACAGGCCGGCGCGCGCCTCGCGGGTGGCGGCGGTCGCCTGGCGCCACGTCGCGGCGGCCTGGGCCAGCGTCTGATTATGTGCATCGGCGCGAGCGACCAAGTCGTCGAGGGTCGCGTCGCCGAAGCTTGTCCACCAGTCCGAGCGCGGCGCACCGTCATTGGGGTTCGCCGGACGCCAGCCGTCCACCGTCTTCCAGGAAGCCGGTGTCGATGTCGCCATCTCGGGGCGTTGATAGGCCGGGGCGAGCGAACAGCCCGCCAGCGCGCTCAGCGCCAGCAGCGATGCGATCGGACGGAAGCGGGTGCTGGTCATGCGGGGAACTCGCGAACGGGCTGGGGGGAGGATCGCCGGCGGCGGCGCGACAGGCGATCGAGCAGGACGTAGATGACGGGCGTGGTGATCAGCGTCAGCACCTGGCTGGCGATCAGCCCGCCGACGATGGCGACGCCGAGCGGGCGGCGCAGCTCGGCACCCTCGCCGAAGCCGATCGCCAAGGGCAGCGCGCCGAGCGCCGCCGCGATGGTGGTCATCAGGATCGGACGAAAGCGCAACAGGCTCGCCTCGCGCGCGGCATGTTCGGCGGAGAGCCCGCGCTCGCGCTGGGCGGCAAGCGCGAAGTCGATGATCAGGATGGCGTTCTTCTTGACGATGCCGAGCAACAGGAACAGCCCGATCAGGGCGATGATATCGAACTCCATGCCGCAGACGATCAGCGCCAGCACCGCCCCGGTCCCCGCCGCCGGCAGGGTGGATAGTACGGTCAGCGGATGGATCAGGCTCTCGTAGAGGATGCCCAGCACGATGTAGATCGCCACCAGCGCCGCGAGGATGAGCAAGGGCTGCGAGCCCTGCTGTTGCTGGTAGGTGAGCGCGGTGCCGGCAAAGGCGCCGTGGACGGTACTGGGCATGGCGATCTGCGCCTCGGCCGCGTCGATCGCGGCGCGCGCGTCGGATAGCGCCTTGCCGGGCTTGAGATCGAAGGAAATGGTCGCGGCGACCTCGGTGCCCTGATGGTTGACGCTGGCCGCGGTCGGCGCCTGGCTAACGGTGGCGATTGCCGGCAGCGGCACCATCGCATGCGCGGTGTTGCTAAGCGCGGAGCCGGTCGAGGGGTTGCGCAGCGCCGGGTTGGAGGGAACGGCGGCGCTGCTGCTGCCAGCGGTGGCGGTGGCAGTCGTTGTCGTCGTACGGCTCGCCGTCGCGTTCACGGTATTGCCCGAGGCGCTTACCGTGGTCAGATTGTCGGTCGCCACCGACTGGGCGGGGATGCGGATGTCCGGCAGCATGTGCGGGCCGGTGGTCGTTGCCGGATCCCAGCCAAGGATCACGCTATACTGGTTGACGTCCTCGTAGATCGTCGCGACGTTGCGCTGGCCGAACGCGTCGTACAGCGCGTTGTCGACGTCGCGCGGCGAGATGCCGACGCGGGCCGCCGCATCCCGGTCGATCGTGACGAAGCTCTCCACACCGTTCTCCGCCAGGTCGCTGTCGACATTGGTGAAGACCGGGCTCTTCGCCATCGCGTCGTTGAGCTTCTGCGCCCAGACCTTCAGATGCGCGGTGCTGTCGGCCATGAGGGTGTACTGGTAGGTGGCGTTGCCGGAGCGGCCGCCGGCGCGCAGATCCTGCACCGGCGAGAGGAACAGCCGGATGCCCTCCACCGGCTGGAGCGCGCGCTGCAGCCGCTGGATCACCACCGTGCTCGGCTGGCCGGGGCGCTGCCCGATCGGCTTCAGCGCGATCAGCATGAAGGCGCCGCCGCCGCGGCTGCCGCCGGTAAAGCCGACCACGCTCTGCACCGCGCGGTCCTTCTTGATGACATTGACGACCTGGGTGAGCTTGTCCTGCATGGACAGGAAGGAGACGCTCTGGTCGGCGCGCACGCCGGCAAAGATCAGCGGCGATTCCTGCTGCGGGAAGAAGCCCTTGGGGACGACGATATAGAGATAGACGGTGAGGGCCATCACCGCGACGAGGAGCAGCACGACCAAAGGCTTCATCGCCAGCGCCCAGTCGAGCACCCGCGCATAGCCGCGCTCGAGCCGGGCATAGCCGCCCTCGAGCACGCGGGCGAAGCGGCCGGGGCGCTTGGGCGGCACATCCTGCTGCGGCTTGCGGAGGAACCAGGCGCACAGCATCGGCGTGGTGGTGAGCGACAGCACCAGGCTGATCATCACCGCCGTCGACAAGGTGACCGCGAATTCGCGGAACAGCCGCCCGACAAGCCCACCCATGAACAGCAGCGGGATGAACACCGCGATCAGGCCGATCGACATCGACAGCACGGTGAACCCCACCTCGCGCGCGCCGCGCAGCGCCGCTTCGAACCGGCCCATCCCCTCTTCAAGATGACGGGTGGTGTTCTCCAGCACGACGATCGCATCGTCGACGACAAAGCCGGTCGCGACGGTGATCGCCATCAGCGAGATGTTGTTGAGGCTGAACCCCAGCAGGTACATCACCCCGAAGGTGCCGAGCAGCGACACGATCGTCGCCACCGCCGGAATGAAGGTCGACCGCACGTCGCGCAGAAAGGCGAAGACGACGAGGACGACCAGCACCAGCGCGACCAGCACGGTGATCTCGATCTCGCGGATCGAGGCGCGGATCGAGCTGGTGCGGTCCATCGCGACGTCGAGATGGATGTCGCCGGGGATCTGCGCGCGCAGCGTCGGCAGCTCGGCGCGGATCGCGTCGACCATCTTGATCAGGTTCGCGTCCGGCTGCTGGGTGATGTTGACGACGATCGCGCGCTTGCCGTTGTAGAGGCCCAGCGTGCGCAGATCCGCCACGCTGTCGCTCACGTTTGCGATATCGCCGAGACGCACCGGCGCGCCATTGCGCCACGCGATGACCAGCGGGCGATAGTCCGCCGCCACCCGACCCGCGGCATTGGTGTAGATCTGCCAGGCGCGGCCGGTGGCGCTGCTCTGGAGCAGCCCCTTGGGACGATTGGCGTCCGCCGCCTCGATCGCGGCGCGGACGTCTTCCATCGAGATGCCATAGCTGTTCAGGCGATAGGGGTTCACGTCCACCCGCACCGCCGGCAGCGAACCTCCGCCCAGTTCGACATCGCCGACGCCCTGGATCTGCAGCATGCGCTGCTGCACGGTATTGGAGACCGCGTCGTAGATCTGGCCGGCGGTCTTGGTGTCCGACCAGAGCGCCAGCGTGATGACCGGCTGGTTGGCCGGATTGACCTTGCGATAGGTGGGGTTCTGCTTGAGCGTCGCGGGCAGGTCGGCGCGGGCGGCGTTGATCGCGGCCTGCACCTCGCGCGCGGCGGCGTCGATGTTGACCGACAGGTCGAACTGGAGCGTGATCCGCGTCGTGCCGAGCGAACTGGACGAGGTCATTTCGGTCACGCCGGCGATCGACGAGAGGCGCCGCTCCAGCGGGGTCGCGATGCTCTGTGCCATCACCTCGGGGCTGGCGCCCGAAAGGTTGGCGGAGACGCTGATCGTCGGCAGGTCGATCGCCGGCAGCGGTGCCACCGGCAGCGCGAGGAACGCCGCGATGCCCGCCAGCGCCAGCCCGATCGTCAGCAGGATCGTGCCGATCGGGCGCCGGATGAAGGGCGCGGAGAGGTTCAAGCGCCCGCCTCCGGCATCACGTTCGGGCTGGCGCGGGTGCCCCAGCCATGCCTGGCGAACTTCTGCTGCGCACGATCGAAATAGAGATAGATGATCGGCGTAGTGAACATCGTCAGCAGCTGGCTGACCAGCAGGCCGCCGAAGATCGCGATGCCCAGCGGCCGGCGCAGCTCGGCACCTTCGCCCAGGCCCAGCATCAGCGGGATCGCCGCGAACAGTGCGGCCAGCGTGGTCATCAGGATCGGGCGGAAGCGCAGGATCGCCGCCTGGCGGATCGCCGCAGCGGGTGCCAGCCCCTCGTCACGCTCGGCGGCGATCGCGAAGTCGATCATCATGATCGCGTTCTTTTTGACGATGCCGATCAGCAGCACGATGCCGATGATGCCGATCACGTCGAGATTGTGCCCGGTGACCCACAAGGCGAACAGCGCACCCACCGCCGCCGAGGGCAGCGTTGACAGGATCGTCACCGGATGGATGAAGCTCTCATAGAGCACGCCCAACACGATATAGACGCAGATAATCGCCGCCAGGATCAGCACCAGCTGGTTGCTCAGCGAGGAGGAGAATGCCCCCGCCGCGCCGAGGAAGGTCACCGATATGCCCGGCTTGAGCTTGAGCTGCGCGATGGTGTCGCGGATCGCATTGGTCGCGGTGCCGAGCGATACGCCCGAGGCGGTATCGAAGTTGACGGTGGCGGCCGGGAACTGGCCGACATGGGTGACGGCCAGCGGCGAGCGCCCCTCGCGGATCGTCGCCACTGCATTTAGCGGCGTCGCGCCCCCCTGCGACTGCAGGTTCAGCAGCCCCAGCGATTGCGGATCGGTGGCGAGCCCCGGCGCCGCCTCCAGGATGACGCGATACTGGGTCGTCTCGGTGAAGATGGTCGACACGATGCGCTGGCCGAACGCCGAATAGAGCGTGTCGTCGACGCTCGACGCGGTGATGTTCAGCCGCGCCGCGCTGTCGCGGTCGATATCGACATAGGCGGCGGCACCGGTCGCGCCCGCGTCGGTGGAGACGTTGGCGACCTTCGTCACATGGCGCAACGCCGCAGCGATGCGTTGGGCTTCCGCGTTGACGTCGGCGGTGTTCGATCCCTCGACCGAGAAGCGATATTGGGTGGGGCCGCTCTCGGCGTCGATCGTCAGGTCCTGGGTCGGCTGGACATAGAGAGTGATGCCGGCGATCCGGTCTACCGCATCCTCCAGCCGCCGCATCACCGCCGCCTGGTTGCCGTGCGAGGCCTTCAGGTTGATCAGCATCGTGCCGACGTTCAGCGAGGCGTTGTTCGACCCGTCGACGCCGACATAGGAGGAGAGCGTCTCCACCGCCGGATCCGCCAGGATCGCTCGCGCCGCCTGCGCCTGCAGCGTCGCCATTTGATTGTACGAGATGCCGTTGGTCGCGACGATCCGCGCCTGGAGCTGGCCAGTATCCTGGGTGGGGAACAGCCCCTTGGGGATGACGAGGTAGAGCAGCACCGTCAGCCCCAGCGTCGCGATCGCCACCAGCAGCGTGGCGAAGCGGCGGCGCAGGACGAAATCGAGCCCGGCCTCGTAGCGGCGCTCGACCCAGCCGAACAGCGCGGCGGACCGCTCGGCGACACGGCCGGGCTTCTCCTCCGACGGGCGCTTGAGCCAGCGTGCCGACAGCATCGGCGTCAGCGTCAGCGAGACGACCGCGGAAATCAGGATCGTCACCGCCAGCGTTACCGCGAACTCGCGGAACAGCCGGCCGACGATGTCGCCCATGAACAGCAGCGGGATCAGCACCGCGATCAGACTGACGGTCAGCGAGATGATGGTGAAGCCGATCTCGCCCGCGCCCTTCAGCGCCGCCTCGAACGGCGCCATGCCGTCCTCGATATGGCGCTGGATGTTCTCGATCATCACGATCGCGTCGTCGACGACGAAGCCGGTCGCGATGGTCAGCGCCATCAGCGAGAGATTGTCGAGGCTGAAATTGAGAAGGTACATCACCCCGAAGGTGCCGATCAGGCTGATCGGCACGGCCAGCCCGGCGACCAACGTGGCGCGCCCGGAGTGCAGGAAGAAGAAGATCACCAGCACGACCAGCGCGACCGCGAGCACCAGCTCGAACTCGACATCGTGTACCGAGGCGCGGATGCCGGTGGTGCGATCGGCCAGCACCTCGGCATGGAGGCCGGCGGGCAGGCTCTTCAGCAGCTCGGGCAGCTGGCGCTTGATCGCGTCGGTGGTGGCGATGACGTTGGCGCCCGGCTGGCGTTGGACGTTGAGGATGATCGCCGGCGTGTCGTTGGCGAGCGCCCCCAGCCGGCTGTTCTCCGCGCCTTCCACCACCTCGGCCACGTCGGACAGGCGCACCGGCGCGTTGTTCTGGTAGCTGACGATCAGGTTTTTGTAGTCGTCGACCGTCTCCAGCTGATCATTGGCGTTGATCTGGTAGGAGCGGTTGGGGCCGTCGAAACTGCCTTTCGCCGAATTGGCGTTGGCATTGCCAATCGCGGTGCGGATCTGGGCGAGGCTGAGGCCGTAGCTGGACAGCTTCTGGGTATCGGCGCGGATCCGCATCGCCGGCTTCTGTCCGCCGGCGAGACCGACTAGGCCGACGCCGCTGATCTGGCTGATCTTTTGCGCCAGCCGGGTGTCGGCCAGCGACTGGACCTGCGTCAGCGGCATCGTGTCGGAGGTAATCGCCAGCGTCAGGATCGGCGCATCGGCGGGGTTCACCTTGGCATAGACTGGCGGCGCCGGCAGGTCGGCCGGCAGCAGCGCCTGCGAAGCGTTGATCGCCGCCTGCACTTCCTGCTCGGCGACGTCGAGCCCGGTCGAAAGGTTGAACTGCAGCGTGATTACCGACGCGCCCGAGGAACTGGTCGATTCCATCCTGGTCAGGCCCGGCATCTGGCCGAACTGGCGCTCCAGCGGTGCGGTGACCGTCTGCGTCATCACCTCCGGGCTGCCGCCCGGATAGAGGGTACTGACCTGGATCGTCGGATAGTCGACTTCCGGCAGCGCCGAGAGCGACAGGCCGTTAAAGCCGACCAGCCCCGCCAGCACGATCGCGACCATGAACAGCGCGGTCGCGACCGGGCGAAGGATGAAGATGCGCGACGGACCCACCGATCAGCCGCCTTGGCCGCCGCTGCGGTGCCGCCGCTGGCCGCCGCCCTGGCCATCGCGTGCCGGCGGGGCATCGCCGGGAAGCGCGACCTTGGCGCCTTCGTTCAGCCGGTCGGCGCCGTCGGTCACCACCGTGTCGCCGATGGCGAGGCCGTCGGTGATCTGGGTCTTGTCGGCGACCGCGACACCCGGCTTCACCTTCCGCTCGGTGACGGTGCGGTCGGGCCTGAGCAGCCAGACGAAGGGGCCGTTCGGGCCGGACTGGATCGCGGCGGGCGGCACGGTCACCGCCTTGGCCACCGTCTCGACGGTCAGGCGAACATTGACGAACTGGCTGGGATAGAGCTGGAAGCCGGCATTGGCGAAGCGCGCCTTGCCCTTGATCGTGCCGGTGCTGGTATCCACCCGGTTGTCGAGCGTCGAGAAGTTGCCGGTATCGAGCGTCTTGGTGCGGGTGCTGTCGAGCGCGACCGCGGGGATCTGGGCTCCTTCCGCGATGCGCTTCTGGATCTCGGGCGCCTGTTGCTGCGGGATCGCGAATTCCACGTCGATCGGCTGGAGCGTGGTCACCACGACGATGCCGTTGGTGTCGCCCGCGCCGATATAATTCCCGATGTCGACCACCTTGAGCCCCGCACGGCCGCTGACCGGCGAGACGATGCGGGTATAGCCGAGGTTGATCTGCGCCTGCTGCACCGCGCCGCGATCGGCGAGCACGGTGCCCTCTAGCTGGTGGACCAGTGCCGCCTGGGTGTCGCGATCCTGTCGCGCGATGGAATCCTGCGTGAGCAGCGTATTGTAGCGGTTGAGCTGGAGCCGCGCATTTTCGAGCTGCGCCTGGTCGCGCGTCAGTGCGCCGCGCGCCTGCAGCAACGCCGCCTGATAGGGCCGCGGGTCGATCACCGCGAGCGGCTGCCCCCTCCGGACGAGCTGGCCCTCGCGGTAGAGCAGCTGGACGATCGTGCCGGATACCTGCGGGCGCACCGTCACCGTCGCCGCGGGGGTCACCGTGCCGAGCGCCTCGACCTGCACCGGCAGATCGGCGAGCGTCGCTTTGGCGGTGCCGACCGTGGTGGTCTGCGCCATGCCACCGCGCCGGCCGCCGCCGCCGGACCGTCCGCCGCCCTGCTTGCCGGCGGTATCGCTGCCCTGCGACAGCAGTACCGCGAGCGCGACCAGCGCGCCGATCGCGAGGACCCCGACGATCCAGCTGAGGGTCCGCGCGCGACGCGACAGCGGACGCGCCTGCGCCGTCGGCCCAATGTCTTCCCGCGCACCGGGCCTGGGGTCGTCTCGATCCATATCGTTCGCGTCCTACGTCGTCGTCACCGCGGACCCTGCGACCATCCCGGAACGGGCGGCAGGGTCTACCAGAAGGGTGCTGGTACGCGGCTAATGTCGCAAAACTTTGTCGGCCCGTTGCGACCGAGCGACAGGGGCGAGAAGGAGCGGCTCAAGCGACGACCAGGCGATAGCCCACGCCCGGCTCGTTGACGATGAGCTGCGGGCGGGCCGGATCCGCCTCCAGCTTCTGACGCAGGTTGCGCACGACGATCCGCAGATAGTCCAGCTGCTGGACGTGCGCTGGTCCCCACACGTCGCGGAGCAGCTGACCGTGCGCGATCACCCGGTCGGGGTGGGCGGCGAGCAGCGCCAGCACGCCATATTCCTTGGGGGCGAGATGCACCGCCTCGCCCTGCTTGCGCACGCGCCGATGGAGCAGATCGATCTCGATCGCGCCGATCGTCAGCTGCTCGCGCTCGGCCGAGCCCGCCAGGCGATGGCGCAACGCGGTGCGTAGGCGGGCAAGCAGTTCCTCGGTGTCGAACGGCTTGGTGCAATAGTCATCGGCACCAAGGTCGAGCGCGGCGACCTTCTCGCTGGTCTCGGTGCGTGCCGACACCACCATCACCGCCGCCCCGCCCGCCTTGGCCTGCTGGATCAACTCGATACCGTCGCGGTCGGGCAGGCCGAGATCCAGCAGCACCGCGTCGGGCTTGTCGATGCCGAAGGCGGCGGCGGCCTCGCGCGCCGTCGTCGCCTCGATCACCTGATGGCCTGCGCGGGTGAGGGCCCCGCGCAGCAGCCGCCGGATATGGCTGTCGTCCTCGACGATCAGCACCTTGGTTGCGCTCGCCATGGCTTCGCTTAGCGAGCGCCTTCCTGCCGGTCGAGCGCTTGATTGAGCGCGAGCACATTGACGCGCGGCTCGCCGATGAGGCCGAACAGGCGTTCCTGCACGTTGGCGTCGACCAGCTGCACGACCCGGTCGGGTGCGATGCCCCGCGCCTTGGCCACGCGCACGACCTGGAAACGCGCCGCTTCCGGGCTGATTTCGGGATCAAGGCCCGAACCGGATGCCTGGAGCAGATCGGCGGGGGCGCCGGCACCGAGGCGCTTCTGGTCGGCGGTCACCCGGTCGATCAGCTTCTTGCTCGCCGGCCCGAAATTGGATCCGCTCGAGGCGAGCGGGTCATAGCCATTGCCGGCAGCAGAAGGGCGTCCCTGGAAATAGCGGTCGCCCGCAAAGGCCTGGCCGAGGAGCATCGAGCCTCGCACCGTGCCGGCATCGTCGCGCACCAGCGAGCCGTTTGCCTGGGCGGGAAAAAGCAGCTGCCCTGCGCCGGTCAGCACGAGCGGATAGGCGACTCCGAGCAGCAGCGCGAACAACAGGGTCAGCAGGAAGGCCGGGCGAAGGCCGGAGACGAGATCGGAACGCATGGCGATATCCTCCTCAGAAGCGGGTGGAGACACCCAGATAGACCTGGGCATCGGGGGTGGCCTGGTTCAGGCCGAAATTGGCGCCGAGATCGAGCTGCAGCGTCGGGCGGAGCAGGTAGGTGGCGGCGATGTCGGCCGAGGTCTGCGTCACATAGCCGGCGGGGTCGAAGTTGCGGGCGGCCCAGAACTCCCCGATCAGCGTGAACTTCGACGTGATCGCCTTGCCAAGATTGACCGTGCCGACCAGCTGGGCGTGATAGCCGTGGCCGTCGCTGTCGGCGAGCACGTCGCCCTCGGGGCCGAAGGTCAGCGTGACCCCCTTGGGCAGCGCGATATTGACCGGCACAGCAACGCCTCCCTCGGTTTCGCCATTGCCGATCCCGGTCTTGGCGGTGGGGATCTTCACGAAGGGCAGCAGCGCGATCTGCACCTGCCCCGCCGGATTGGTAAGGCGCTGCTTCAACCGCAGTGTCAGGTCACCGACGCCGTGCAGCGTCTGGGTGCCGGTCGCGGTGCGCGTGCGCACCGTTGCATAGGGCGCGATGCTCGCCTCGATGTCGGTCGAGCCGGTCAGTCCGTACTTGAGCGTCGGGTTGGTGTAGAGGATCGTGTCGATTCGGGTGTCGCCCGCATCGGTGCGGGTCCAGTTGCCGAGATCGGTCTCGAGCTGGACCATGCCCTGGGGGACGGTGCAGGCGAAGTTCGACTTGGTCGGGCGATCGGTGCACAGCGCGGGGGCTGCCGGGGCCGTCGTTGCCGGGGCGGCAGGCACGCTATCCTGCGCGAAGGCCGGAGCGGCTACGACGGTGAGCGACGCGAACGAAAGAAACGTACGAAACATGGGAATTATAATCCTCAGGCGAGGTGAAGGCCGGCGACGGCCAGATCGATGAGCTTGATGCCGATGAACGGCGCGACGAGTCCGCCCAGGCCGTAGATGGCGAGGTTGCGGGCGAGCAGCTGGCCGGCACCCATGGGCTTGTAGGTGACGCCCTTGAGCGCCAGCGGCACCAGGAACGGGATGATGATCGCGTTGAAGATCACCGCCGACAGGATCGCGCTGGTCGGGCTCGACAGGCCCATGACGTTGAGCACGCCGAGGCCGGGATAGAGCGCGACGAACATCGCCGGGATGATCGCGAAATACTTCGCGACGTCGTTGGCGATCGAGAAGGTGGTCAGCGCACCGCGCGTCATCAGCAGCTGCTTGCCGAGACCGACGATCTCGATGAGTTTGGTCGGATCGCTGTCGAGATCGACCATGTTGCCCGCCTCGCGCGCGGCCTGGGTGCCGGTGTTCATCGCCACGCCGACGTCCGCCTGGGCGAGCGCAGGCGCATCGTTGGTGCCGTCGCCGCACATCGCTACGAGCTTGCCGCCCTGCTGCTCCTGGCGGATCAGCGCGAGCTTGTCCTCGGGCGTCGCTTCCGCAAGGAAGTCGTCCACGCCCGCTTCGGCGGCGATCGCGGCGGCGGTGAGCGGGTTGTCGCCGGTGATCATCACGGTGCGGATGCCCATCCGGCGCAGCTCGGCGAAGCGCTCGCGCACGCCGGCCTTGACCACGTCCTTCAGCGCCACCGCGCCGAGCAGGCGGCCGCCCCGGACCACCGCCAGCGGGGTCATGCCGCCGCGGGCGATGCCGTCGGTGATGCGCTTGAGTTCGGCGGCACCCGCCGCGTCCGGATCCATCTTGAGGATGGAGTCGACCGCGCCCTTCAGGATCACCGTGTCGCCCTGGCGCACGCCCGAGCTGCGGGTCTGCGCGGTGAAGGGAATGACTTCGGCATCGGCATCGAGCTCCGCGTCGAACGCGAACTTTTCGCGGCCCAGCGTCACGATCGAGCGGCCCTCGGGCGTCTCGTCCGCGAGGCTGGCGGTGAGCGCGGCCTCGGCCAGCGTGCGTTCTTCCACGCCGGTCAGCGGATGGAAGGCGCTCGCCTGGCGATCGCCGATGGTGATCGTGCCGGTCTTGTCGAGCAGCAGCACGTCGACGTCGCCTGCGGCTTCCACCGCGCGGCCGGACTTGGCGAGCACGTTGAAGCGCACCAGCCGGTCCATGCCCGCGATGCCGATCGCGGAAAGCAAAGCCGCGATGGTCGTCGGGATCAGTGTGATCAGCAGCGCCGCCAGCACCGCCACCGGGATCGCACCGCCGGCATAGGTGGCGAAGGCCGGGATCGTGCCCACCGCGATCAGGAAGATGATCGTCAGGCCGACGAGCAGGATGGTCAGCGCGATTTCGTTGGGGGTCTTCTGGCGCTCGGCGCCTTCGACCAGCGCGATCATCCGGTCGAGGAAGCCCTTGCCGGGATCCTGGGTGACGCGGATGATGATCCTGTCCGAGATGACGCGGGTGCCCGCAGTGACGGCCGAGCGGTCGCCGCCCGCCTCGCGGATCACCGGCGCGCTTTCGCCGGTGATCGCGGCCTCGTTGACCGAGGCGACACCCTCGACAACTTCGCCGTCGGCCGGGATCAGGTCGCCCGTCTCGACCAGCACGAGGTCGTCACGCTCGAGCAGGTGCGCCTCGACCTTGCGCCAGGTCTCGCCGACGCCGGTGAGCTTCTTGGCCTCCAGCTCGGACTTGGTGGCGCGCAGCGACGCCGCCTGGGCGCGGCCGCGGCCCTCGGCCAGCGCTTCGGCGAAGGTGCCGAACAGCACGGTGAGCCACAGCCAGACGATCAGCTGGACCTGGAACCCCACCGGCAGCGGCTCGCCGCCGATCGCCAGCAGGACGGTGAGCAGCAACGCCGCGACAGCCGTGGTGAACAGGATGGGGTTGCGGATCAGCTCACGCGGGTTGAGCTTGCGGAACGCGTCCCCGATGGCCGGGCCGATCAGCTCGGCCGCGAAGATGGACTTGGGTGCAGACATGGTTTGCGTCCTCAGAAGAGCTGGCCGCGGAGCAGCGTGACGTGATCGGCGATCGGCCCCAGCGCCAGGCTCGGCAGGAAGGTGAGCCCGCCCAGGATCAGGATGATGCCGACGAGCAGCGCCACCCACAGCGGTCCGGTGGTCGGGAAGGCGCCGACGCCGCCGGCCACCTGCTTCTTGGCGGCAAGGCTGCCGGCGATCGCCAGCACCGGCACGATCACGAAGAAGCGGCCGAGCCACATCGCTAGCCCAAGCATGCCATTGTAGAAGGGCGTGTTCGCCGACAGGCCGGCAAAGGCCGAGCCGTTGTTGCCGGTCGCGGAGGTGAAGGCGTAGAGGATTTCCGAGAAGCCGTGCGGGCCGTTGTTTGCGATCCCCGCCAGCCCTGCCGGCATCACCGCCGCAATCGCGGCGCCGCCCAGGATGCAGAGCGGCAGTGTGGCGACGGCGAGCACCGCCAGCTTCACTTCACGCGCCTCGATCTTCTTGCCGACATATTCGGGCGTGCGCCCCACCATCAGGCCGGCGACGAACACCGCGAGGATGGCGAACAGCAGGAAGCCGTAGATGCCCGCACCGACGCCGCCGACAACGATCTCGCCGAGCTGGATGTTGAACAGCGGGATCAGGCCGCCGAGCGCGGTGAAGCTGTCGTGCATCGCGTTGACCGCGCCGCACGAGGCTGCCGTGGTGACGACCGCGAACAGCGAGCTGGCGACGATGCCGAAGCGGGTTTCCTTGCCCTCCATGTTCGCACCGGCGACATGGATCGCATGCAGCGCCGGGTTGCCGGCGGATTCCGCCGCATAGGTCACCGCGACGCCGCCGAGGAACAGCACCGCCATGGCGGCAAGGATCGCCCAGCCCTGGCGGGTGTTGCCAACCGCCTTACCAAAGGTCCAGGTGAGGCCGACGCCGACGAGGAAGATCGACAGCATCTGCACCAAGTTGGTCAGCGCGCTCGGGTTTTCGAACGGGTGCGCCGAGTTGGCGTTGAAAAAGCCGCCGCCATTGGTGCCCAGCATCTTGATCGCTTCCTGGCTGGCGACGGGGCCGAGCACGATCGTCTGGCGCGCGCCTTCCAGCGTGGTCGCGTCGACGCTGCTGGCCAGCGTCTGCGGCACGCCGCACGCAACGAGGAACAGCGCATAGACGAGGCAGGCGGGGATCAGCAGGTAGAGCGTAACGCGGGTGAAGTCGGCCCAGAAATTGCCGATCCCGCGCGACTCCTTGCGCGCGAAACCGCGGAACAGCGCGAAGGCAATCGCGATGCCGGTCGCAGCGGACGTGAAGTTGTGGAGCGTCAGCCCCAGCGCCTGCGACAGGTTGGAAAGCGTCGATTCGCCCGCATAGCCTTGCCAGTTGGTGTTGGTGGCAAAGCTGATCGCGGTGTTGAACGCGCCGTCCGCGCCCATGCCGGCAAGCCCGCGCGGGTTCCACGGCAGCACCGCCTGCAGGCGCAGCACCGCATAGGTGAGCAGCGCGAGCGCGAGGTTGAACAGGATCAGGTGCAGCGCATAGGCGCGCCAGCCCTGCTCGGCGGTCGGGTCGATGCCGCCGATCCGGTAGATGCCGCGCTCGACGGGACCGAGCACGCGGTGGAGCGGGGTGCGGCGGCCTTCGTAGAGCGCGAACAGCCACAGGCCCATCGGCTTGGCGGCGGCCGCCAGGATGGCGACGAACAGGGCGATGAAGCCCCAGCCTTGGAGTGTCATGCGGCCCTCCTCAGAAACGCTCGGGCCGCAGCAGCACCGCGACCAGATAGACGAGAAGCGCGAGTGCGGTCGCGCCGGCGAGCATCAGGTGCAGGCCCATGGGATCAGGCCTTCACGCACAGCTGGACGAAGGCCAGCGTAAGCAGGAAAAGCCCGCCGAGCGCGGCGAGCCAGAGAATGTCGGACATGGGGTTGGCCCTTGCTTGTCGCCGCCGGGTGGCGGTGTGGCACGCGATCTAGGTCTGGTGGCCGTTAAGCTTCGACGGCGAATGCCGGCGGCCGGCATTAAGATTCCATATAGTCGGGCGGTGGGGCGTGGCGCCGGACGGGCGGGCGCACTACCAAGGGCGGTAATGAATGACCGCCCCAATCCCGATGCGCTGCTGCGCGAGGCCCGGCGCGAGGCGCGCGGGCGGCTGAAGATCTTTCTCGGCGCGGCCCCGGGCGTCGGCAAGACCTTCGAGATGCTGCGCGAGGGCGCCGAGCGGCTCCGCGACGGTAAAGACGTCGTGGTCGGCGTGGTCGAGACGCATGGCCGCGCCGAAACCGAGGCGCTAGTCGTGCCCTTCGAGGTGCTCCCCCGCAAGGCCGTGGAGCATCAGAGCCATCGGCTGGAGGAGATGGATCTAGACGCGATCCTCGCCCGCCGCCCGGCGCTGGTACTGGTCGACGAACTCGCCCACACCAACGCCCCCGGCTGCCGCCACCCCAAACGCTGGCAGGACGTGGAGGAACTCCGCGACGCCGGCATCCATGTCTACACCACGCTCAACGTCCAGCATGTCGAAAGCCTCAATGACGTGGTGGCCAGCGTCACCCGGGTGCGCGTGCGCGAGACCGTGCCCGACGCGATCTTCGACGATGCCGAGATTGAGCTGGTCGACCTGCCGCCCGACGAGCTGATCGACCGGCTGAAGGAGGGCAAGGTCTATGTGCCTGCCGAGGCGAGCCGCGCACTGGCGCACTTCTTCTCCAAGGCGAACCTGTCGGCGCTGCGCGAAATGGCGCTGCGCCGCGCGGCGCTCAGCGTCGACCGGGCGATGCTCGACCATCTCGATGCGTTGGCGGTTCCCGGCACCTTCGCGGCAGGCGAGCGCGTGCTGGTGGCGGTGAGCGAACTGCCCGGCGGCGACGGGCTCGTGCGCGCGGGCAAGCGGCTGGCCGATGCGCTGAAGGCATCGTGGCAGGTGGTGTTCATCGAGACGCCGCGCGCCGAGCGCTTCCACGCCGAGCAGCGCCGCCGCGTCGCCGAGACGCTGCAGCTGGCGAGCAGCCTGGGTGCCACCGTGGCCACCGTCCCCGCCGTCACCGTGATCGATGGGCTGCGCACGCACCTCACCGGCATGCGCGCGACGCAGCTGGTGATCGGCCGCTCGCGCCGCAGCTGGTGGTTCGAGTTGCGCCACGGATCGGTGGTCGAATCGATGCTGCGCTCGGCCGAGGGCTTGGCGGTCCATGTCCTTCCGGCCACCGAGGATCGCACGCGCGCACGCCAGCGCGGTCCGCTGCCGGCGCTCGGGCGCTGGCAGGAGCATCTCGTCGGCGCATCCGCCGTCGCGCTGACCGTGGCGCTGGGAAGGGTGACGTTGCCGCTGATCGGCGCCGGCGGCACCGATTTGCTGTTCCTGCTGCCGGTGATCGTGATTGCCTTCCGCCATGGCTTCGGCCCCGGCATCGCCACCGCGGCAATGGCGGGCCTTGCCTATAACTTCTTCTTCCTGCCGCCGCTCTACACCTTTACCATCGGCGATCCCCAGAGCGTACTGACCTTTTGCGTGCTGGAGGCCATTGCGCTGTTCACCGCGAACCTCACGGCGCGCCTGCGGGCGCGGGCGACCTTGGGGACGCGCAGCGCGCAGGAGAATGCCGCCGTCGCGGCCTTCGGCCAGGCGCTTGCCCGCGCCTCCGATCCCGACGCCACCAGCCGCGTGGTATGCGAGGAAATCGCGCAGCTTCTGGGTGTATCGGTGGTGCTTCTCGTCCGACGTGAGGGCGCGCTGGAGCGTATTGCGAGCTGCCCGGAAGACGCCCCGCCCCTTGGCGCGGTGGACCATGCCGCTGCCGAATGGGCGTGGAGCAGCGGCGAGGCCGGCGGCATCGGCACCGGCACGCTGATCGCCGCCGACTGGCAGTTCCACCCCTTGCGCACCAGCATGGGCGTGCTGGCGGTGATCGGTCTTGCCGCCGTGGATGGCCGTGAGCCGATCACGGCGGATCGCGCGCTGCTGCTTTCCACCCTGCTGGGCCAGGCGGCGCTGGCGCACGAGCGGCTGCGGCTGGAGCAGGACGTGCGCGAAGTCTCGGTGCTGCGCGAGCGCGACCGGTTGCGCGCGGCACTGCTTTCGTCGATCGGCCATGATCTGCGCACCCCGCTTACCTCGGTTGCAGCGGCGGTGGATGCGCTGGCGGCGGCCCATCCGGCGGAGGCCGCAACCGCCATCGCGCGTGCCGAAGTGTCCCGCCTGCGCCGCTTCCTCGACAATCTGGTCGACATGGTGCGAATCGATTCCGGCGCGGTGGCGCTCAACCTCGAGCCGATCGACCTGACCGATGCTGCCGCCGCCGCCGTGCACGACCTGCGCGACGTGCTTGCGGGACGCGAACTGGTGCTGCGCGTGCCGCCGGACCTGCCGCTGGTCCGCGCCGACCCGCGCCTGCTCCACCACATCCTGCTCAACCTGCTGTCCAACGCCGCCGTGCACGGCGGCGAGGGCGCGATCGAGATATGGGGACAGCGCCGTCCGGACGGCGTGCGGCTGGCAGTGCGCGACCACGGCCCGGGCCTGCCGCCCGGTGAGCAGGCCAGCATCTTCGAGACATTCGCGCGCGGCACGGGCAGCGATCGGGCCGGCGGAAGCGGTCTTGGCCTGGCCATCGCCAAGGGCTTTGCCGGCGCGATGGGTGCCCCGATCCATGCCGCCGATGCGGAAGGCGGCGGCGCGCTTTTCGCGATCGATCTCCAGCCGGTCTGAGGTATTCGCGGCGCCCGCGCGGAAATCGTCCTTAATCAGCCGTTCGCCACCGGATCGGGCTTGCCACGTTGCGCTGCAACCAACATGGTGTCCGGAAAGCGTGGGCAGCGACTATCTGGGCCGTGGGGGCACTATCTGACATCGATCTGGCGACGCGGTTCGCCTGCCTCTTCGCATGCAGCGAGGCGGTTGCGGCGGAGCTGACGGCCGCGGCAACGGTACGGTGGCACGCGCCCGGCCCCGCGCTCGTCCGCCAGGGCGAGCAATGCGGGCGCATCCTGGTGCTGCTCGAAGGCCATGCCCGCGCGGCGATGGTCACGCTGGACGGGCGGGTGCTGCAGGTCGCCGAGCATCACCCCGGCGACATCTTCGGCGGCGTTGATCCCAGTCGCGAGCAGGCGGCCGAGGTGACCGTCGCCACGCCCAGCCTGATCGCCAGCTTCGCCACCGCCGACTTCTATGCGCTGGCCGAACGCCATGCCTGTGTCGGCGTCGTGCTGGCACGCACGATGGTGCGGCAGTTCGGCGCGCTGACCCAGCTGGTCTCGGCACGGCTGACGCTATCCGCCACGGGACGCGTCCATGCCGAGCTGCTGCGCATGGCGCAGGCCGGTGATGGGCGCTGGATCCGGCCGCTGCCGGTGCTGTCGGACCTCGCGCTGCGCGTGCAGACCGCGCGCGAGACCGTATCGCGGGCGGTATCCGCGCTGGAACGGCGCGGGATCGTGTGCCGCCACGACGACGGGCTGGAGATCGTCGCCCCAGCCCGGCTCGAGGCGCTCATCGTATGAGCTGCGGTTTCAATGCGTAGAGCGTGACCGGCGCCTGATCGGCAAGCGCGACCTCGCCCATCAGTTCCGCTCGGCCTGCGTCCGCCTCACACGCGGCGAGGCTGGCCGCGAACGCCTCGCTGGCGAACATCGCCCCCGGCGGGGTCACCGCCAGCAGCCGCTCGGCAACATCGAACGCGCCGCCCAGCAGCACCGGGCCGCCCGTCACCGGGTCCTCCACCGGCATGGCGAGGCCGATATGCAGCGCCTGGCGCAGCGGGCCGGTGCTGGCGAGCGCGGCAGCGACGCCGCGCGCGGTGTTCCACGCCACCCCGGGACGATCGAACGCCAACAGCAATCGCTGCCCGGACCACCGCGCCGCAAGCGGCGGGCATCCGGCGAATGCCGCCGTCACCCCGGCCAGCCTGCCCCCGAGATCGTGCGCCAGCGCTGCATAGGCTTCGCCGTCGCTCGACATCAGATCGACGGCGAGAACGGCGAGAACGCGGAGCGGGCTCGGCTCCGGGGAAGCGGCGCTGGCCGGCACGTGCAGCGGCAACAGATGCTGGCGCCGTCCGGCCTTGTGCCACAGCGTGCCGGCATGCGCGCTCTGGCCGATCGCATCAAGCGAGCCGGGCCCGAGCAGCAGTTGCACCGCCTCGGACTGAAGCAGCGCGGCCCGCATCGTCGCCTGCCCCATCGCCACCAGATCGGCGAGCCGCACCGACGGCATGAACGCCGCGCTGCTCGCCTCCCCCATCTCCTGGATACTGGCAGCCTCTGCCAGTGCCGCCTCGAACCGCTGGACCCAGATGGCCCCGTGCGGGCGCACCGATCGCGCCACGAACGCGGCGACGCTGCCGGGCAGCACGACGTGCAGGTCGGCGCCGCGCGCGATCAGCCGCTCGGCGATCAGCAGGTCCGCGCCGGCGGCCAGCGCCCCATAGCCAAAGCCGATCCGCTCCTGCGCGAGCAGCGCATCGATCGCCGCTGCCAGCGCCGCCTCTTCCGCCGGCAGCCGCATGTGCCCGGCGAAGTGGAGGCTGCGTGGCGGGCGATAGGCATCCAGCCACGCGGTGGCGCCGCCCTGCTCGGCCAGGATCACGCCGAACTGGCGCAGGGTGGAGGCATGGTCCTCCCACGCATGCGGTGCGGAAGCGATCGCGCGGGCGAGCGCCGCCTCCGCTCCGCTCATGTCGCCGGCCAGCAGCAGCGCTTCGGCTTCGGTCGCCGCCAGCCAATAGGGGGTTTCTTCGGGTACTCCGGCGTGCAGCAGTTCCTGGACGTCGGCGGCGAGGCTGCGGCTGCCGGCCACGTCGCCGGCGATCAGCGCCAGCGTGGCGGCGTTGATCAGCGGATAGGGCGCGGGGGCGAGTTGCGCCGCCGCGGCATAGGCGGCGGCGGCGGCACGGGCATGATCGCGCCGCGCCGCACCGGTGAACAGCAGCGCCTCATCCTTGAGGAGACGCCCCTTCAGGCTCAGCACCGCCGGGTCGTCCGCAACGCGGTCGAACCCCGCGTCGCGGAACATCTGCCAGGCCCGATCGAGCGCACCGGCACGCGCCTGGGCAGTTATCGCAAGCACGGTTGACGCCATCCGACCCGACATACTCCCATCATGGATACGAGGACAGCCTCAGCCTTCGGACTTGGGTTCCTGCGGCTGCGGCTCCTGCGGCTTTGGCGAACCGTGCGTGCCCTGGTTCTCCACCTCGGGATCGATGATCGTCGGCATGCGCATGTCTCCTTGCAAGAAATCGACGTAGAGATTGAGCCCCTCGCACGTCTTCCGGTGCTGCGGGTTGGTGACATATTCGACGAAGAAGCCAACCGCGGTGATCCGGCCGGCGTCATCCAGCAGCGGGAAGGCGCGGCGATACTTGCCATCCGGATATTCGTGCTTGGTGCTGACGTACAAGCTGTTGGGGGTGTATTCCCAGAAGTCCCCGATCAGCTTGAAAATGACGCAACAGGGCTCGCGTACCACGATATCGAGCGGCGTCGGCGGCGGCGTCGTCGGGCCCGCAAGGCCGGGCTCGATATTCGGCGGCGCCACCACGAAGTCGCGGACGATCTTGGTGAAGTCGTCTTCCGACGTCACTTCCTTACCGTTGCCGAACTGGTCGACATCCTCATATCCAAGGATATGAAACTTCAGATTCCCCAGCGGATATCCGCCCGTACTGCTAGCAAATATCTGGTATCGCTTGACCAAACGAATGTAGGAAGGCGGGAATATCGACAGCGGATATTGACCAATCATCTATTTCTTCCTTCCATTACGCCTAGTTCGGCCTTCATCTCCGTCAATATAGTCGCGAGTTCTTGATTTTCGGTATCCAACTCCGTCATTTTGCGGAGGTCGGCAATGGCCGCGCGCATATGGCCGATCGCTGATGGGAGATCGCCATGGTTCATCTCCATCTTGGCAAGGGCGCGCTCCGCCCAGACGAGCATGCGACGGTTGCGGGCATTCTGCGGATCCGGCGCCAGCAGGCGCTCGATCAACGCGACCTGCTGGCGCCGCAGGTCCAGCGCCGCCTCCAGATTCGACACTTCGAATTGCGCGTCCGCCAGCCATCCCTGGCGATTGGCGACCTCTCGCCAGCGTTGTTCCGCCTTCGGCTCGCGCCGCGCCAGCGCCTGGGCGGCGCGTAGCGCGTCGCCACACAGCGCCACCGCCTGCACGGCCCGTTTCTGCTCCAGTCGCAGCGCGCAGAGGTTCCCCGTCGCATAGGAGACTTCTTCCGCGCTGCGCGGATCGGCAGGGTTCAGCGTTTTCAGCCGATTTGCCAAGGCGGCATAGGCCTCGAAATGCGGCTCGGTCGCAGTCAGCTCGCCCGCCTTGAAGTGCAGCAGGCCCAGATAGAATTCGCCCTGGGCATGCGCGAAGACCACGTCATACTGATCGGGCTGGCGATCGATCAGCGCCCGCGTGATCCGATTGGCCTGCACGAAGGCCGCGCGGGCGCGGGGCGTATCCTTGGCCGCCAGGGCGTCCTCTCCGATCGTCATGATCGCACGGGCGCGGCGGGCGAGCACGTCCGGCGGCAGCTGCGCGAGGTCCTGTTCGCCATAATAAGCGAGCGCGCGTTCGTTGGCCTGGCGAAGCACGTCGAGCCGGCCAACCTCTTTCAGCCGCCCCCGCAGATCGGTCAGCATGAACTCCACCAGCCCCTCGGCCTGGGCGCGCCGCAGTTCCGCCTCCCCGCGGGCCCGGACGGCCAGGATCGTCAATCCCGCCATCACTATCAGCAGCGCCGCCGCGACGAGCGTGATCGTCGTCACGCGACGCACGCGCGCCTGCGCATCCCGCTGCACCAGCGCATCGAGCGGCACGACCACCGCCCCGGCCACCAGCTTGAGCAGCGCCAGCCGCTTGCCGTCGCGCCCCTCGCGAAAGTCGGCAGCCAGCGGCTCGGCCTCGACGCCGTCCACGCCGCGCAGCAAAACTGCGGGCATCGCGTCCGCCGGCTCGCCCTCGAACAGCGCCGCCAGCACCGGCCGATCGGGGTGCAGTTCGCGGAACAGCGCGATCTCGCGCGCCACCCAGTGCGAGGCGGCGCCCGCCGGCGAGCAGACGACGATCAGGCACGCGGAGTCCGCGATCGCCGCGCGCACCTCCGCGCTCAGGTCGCGCGCGGCGGGCAGTTCGTCGATGTCGCGGAAGATGCGGCCCAGCCTGCGCGGCACGGTGCCCTGCAGCGCGGGGCGACCGACCAGCTTGGCCGGGATGCGATATCGCTCCAGCGCGCGGTGCAGCCAGCGCGCGCGATTGCGATCGGCATGGTTGTAGCTGATGAACGCGCCGTAACGCGCGCCCGACCCGATTTCTGTGCTTGTCACGCGGTCCCTTCCCCGCGCGCGACTATCTCAGAGCGCCGGAACAGCGGCAAGCCCCGGCCGTGGCGGAACCCGACCGGTCCCGCCGCGGCCGCGCGGCATCAGGCGAGCGACGCAGCGCGGCGGCGCCGCCGCACCATGCCGCCGATCGCGCCGACGCCGGCGAGCAGCATTGCCCAGACGCCCGGCTCGGGCACGGCGGCCGCCGCGACCGACTGGGCGACAAAGCCCGGCAGATCCTTGTCCTGGAATCCGAAGACATAGAATTGGTTCGCGCCCGCCGTCGCCGGCACGAAGTCGTTGTCGTTGGCGATGTACAGCGTGTGGTAGGTGGCGCCGTTATAGGCCACGTCCTGGCCGAAGCTGACGCCTTCGATCTTGGCGGGCACGTTGGCCCCGGCAACGCCCTGCTTCGCCAGCTCGTTCACCAGATCCAGGAACGGCGATGCGGACTTGGCGATTGCCTTGTCCAGCGCCGCCTTGCCGCTGAGATTGGTGATGTCCACCGCGCCGTTCAGATCGATCAGGAACAGCTGCTTCACCTTGGCGACGCTGCCGTCGCCCAGCCCCTTGCCGTCGCGCTCGTCGACCAGGAACTGATGGTCGTTGATCGCCACGATCTCGCTCACGCCCGAGCCGTTGGTGAGCTTGTAGCCATATTCGTGCGTGGTGCCGGTCGCGATGTCGATGGTGACGATGCGCACCAGCTTGCCCGCCTTGTCGGCATCCTGCTCGAGTGCGGCCTGCATGATCCCGACCAGCGTCTTGCCGTCGGGCGTGATCGCCAGGCCTTCCATACCCTTGTTGGCGACACGGCCGATCGTATTGCCGGCGATCTCCGTATCGCCCTTGGGCGACAGATTGGTGGCATAGAGGTTCGTCGGCAGCGTGAAGGTCTTGACCAGCGCCCCGGTCGCACGGTCGAACTGGCGGACATAGGGGCCGTATTCGTCGGAGATGAACACGCTCTTGCCGTCGTTCGAGACGCGGATCGCCTCGGGATCGAACCGCGCATCGACCGGATTGCCCGAGGAACCGGCGGCAAAATTGTCCGACCGGCCGCTGAAGTAATATTGCCCCGTGCGGTTGACGACGGGTGCGCCCGAGCCGAGCGGCGTGCCGTCCGCCTTGCTGCCCAGGCCGGCACCGCTGCCATATTGCAGGGCGGTCGGGCTGTAGAGCAGCGTTGTCCTGGCCAGCTGCGGAGTCAGCGTGAACGGCAGGCCGGCGCTCGGGTTCGCCGCCAGGGTCATCGTCAGCGTCTGGAACCGGCTGATATACGAGGTCGTGTCATCCACCGCGCTATTGTACGCGGTCGCGTTGGGGCCGCGATCCGGCACCGCCAGGAACACGTTGCCGCCGGCATGGGTGAGGCCGGACCCGATGCCGCCCAGAATATCCGCCGGCAGGCCGTTCTCCAGCTTGTAGCTGAGGCCCGACAGGTCCTTGCCGGCGCCCGCCTTGCTGCCGGTCAGCTGCCCCTGCGCGAGCAGAACGAGCTGGGCCTGTGCGGGCAGGATCGCGGCACAGGAAAGCGCGAGGCCGAGTACGGTCTTTCGAAGCATGATGGTCCCCCCTGAACCCGCCGTTTCTCGGCGGAAACAAAGCGTTAACCTTGTTTTGTGACCGATCCGGGACTCTCGGAAACAGTTTGCAACACATGTCGGGGAAACCGACACCCGCCCCGTTGCCGGGCTTGCGACCCTGCCCTGCGCAACATAGCTGAGACGGCATGACCGACTCCGTTCTTGCCCTTGCCGATGCCCAGCTCGATGCCAGCATCGATCGCCTCGCCGCGCTGATGCGCGTACCGTCCATCTCCACCGATCCGGCCTATGCCGCGGACTGCCGCCGCGCCGCCGAGCAGCTGGCCGCCGAGTTGGCCGAGCTCGGCTTCGCCGCGCGCGTCGCCGATACGCCGGGCCACCCGATGGTGGTGGCGCATCACGATGGGGACGGCCCGCATGTGCTGTTCTACGGCCATTACGACGTGCAGCCGGTCGACCCGATCGCGCTGTGGACTCGCGATCCGTTCGATCCGTGGATCGACACGCGTGCCGACGGATCGAAGACGATCGTCGGTCGCGGCGCTTCCGACGACAAGGGCCAGCTGCGGACCTTCGTCGAGGCATGCCGCGCCTGGAAGGAGGCCGAAGGTCGCCTGCCCTGCCGCGTCACCATCCTGTTCGAAGGCGAGGAAGAGTCCGGCTCGACCAGCCTGGAGCCTTTCCTCCACGCCCATGCCGAGGAACTGAAGGCAGACTTCGCACTGATCTGCGATACGCTGATGTGGGATCGCGACACGCCCGGCATCACCATCGGCCTGCGCGGCATGGCGGCGGGCCAGGTCACCGTCCGCGGGCCGTCGCGCGATCTGCATTCGGGCCTTTATGGCGGCGCCGCACGAAATCCGCTGCAGCTGCTTGCCGCGATCCTGGGCGAGATGAAGGATCCGGAGGGCCGCGTGACGCTCGACGGCTTTTACGACGGCGTGCCGGATACCGACCCTGTGGTGCTGGAGAGCTGGAACAAGCTCGGATTCGATGCGGCCGAATTCCTTGGCGAGATCGGCCTGCGCGTGCCGGCGGGCGAGACGGGCAAGACCGTGCTCGAACAGGTCTGGTCGCGCCCGACCGCCGACATCAACGGGATGTGGGGCGGCTATACCGGCGAGGGATTCAAGACGGTAATCCCGGCCGAAGCCCATGCCAAGGTGAGCTTCCGCCTCGTGGGTACCCAGGATCCCGACCAGGTGTGGGAGGCGTTCCAGGCGCATGTGCGCCGCCGCCTGCCCGAGGATTGCTCGGCCGAGTTCGTCACCCGCGGCCCCGGCAGCTTCGCGATCAGCCTGGCGAGCGACAGCGGGCCGCTGGCGGCGACACAGAATGCGCTCGACGCCGAATGGGGCACGTCGGCGCTGCTCGGCTGCGGCGGCTCGATCCCCGTCGTCAATTCGATCCGTTCCATCCTCGGCATGGACAGCGTGATGGTCGGCTTCGCGCTGCCCGATGACAATATCCACTCCCCCAACGAGAAGTACGAACTCAAGAGCTTCCACAAAGGCATCCGGTCTTGGGTGCGCATTCTGGGCGCGCTGGGCGAGACAATCCGCGGCAAGGCTGAGACGGTCGCCGCCTGAGGGGCGTTGACGCCGGCGAATGGACGCGGGATAGGACGCCGATGGTTCCCCTTTCGTTCGCCGGCCATGAGTTTCGCGTGCTGCCCGAGGGCGCGCTCTACTGGCCGGCGCGGCGCGCATTGCTCGTCGCCGACCTGCATTTCGAGAAGGCGAGCTGGTTCGCGCTCAGCGGCCAGATGCTGCCGCCGTACGACACGATCGCGACGCTTTCGGCGCTGACGACGATCGTCGAGCGCCTCGGCCCCACCGAGCTCTGGTGCCTGGGAGACAGCTTCCACGACGTGGAAGGCTGCGAGCGCCTGCCCGCCCAGGCGCGCGCGATGCTCACCGGGCTCACCGGCAGCCTCGCCTGGCACTGGATCACCGGCAACCATGATGCGGTGCTGGTCGATCATTGCGGCGGCACGGTGCACGAGGAAGCCGAGGTGGACGGGCTGGTGCTGCGCCATGAGGCCGAAGCCGATGAGGCGCGACCGGAAATGTCCGGCCATTTCCACCCCAAATTGCGGCTGACCGTGCGCGGGCGTCATGTCGCGCGGCGCTGCTTCGTCGCGACCGGCACCAAGCTGATCTTGCCGGCCTTCGGGGCACTTACCGGAGGCCTGGACGCGGGCCATCCCGAAATCGTGCGCGCGGTGGGGCCCGGGGCCGAGGCGCTGGTGGCGACGGCACACAAGCTGCTGCGCTTTCCGCTGGCCGCCTGACCGGCGCACGCCCGGGCTCGCAGTCCCGGCCCAGGCGCGGCGGCCGGCAGGCCTTATTTCAGCTTCACACCGTGCAGGCCGGTGGTCGTCGAGATGATCAGATAGCCCTCCGGCGTGATCGCCAGCGAGCCGCCATAGGTGGTCTTCCAGACGACCGGGTAGTTGCTCTTGGTCAGATCGACCGCGTAGGTGGTCGCGCCGTTCGACACGAACAGGTGGCTGTCCGATACCACGACGTTGCTCGTCAGGTTGCCGGTGCCGCCCACGTCGATCGACCCGGCGACCAGGCCCGTCGACGTGTCGATCAGATCGACGATCGTGCTTGCCGAGCGCGCTGCGTACAGCCGGTCCGCGCGCACGGCGGGATCGCCGATATAGCTGTAGCCGGTGCGCCACAGCGGCTTGTCCGCAAACAGCGAATAGGCCGCGATCGGCAACGCATCTCCACGCTGACGATTGTCCGTGAAGGTGAAGATATGCCCGTTGCTGTCCAGCATGGGCGCACCGACATAGCTGCCAGAATAGCTGATCCCGGTGCGGGTGAAGAACGGGTTCTGGATGGATTTGGCCAGCGTGCCATTCCGCTTCAGTACCACGAGCGAACCCGCCTGGAAATAATAGACATAATATTGATCGACTGCGACGCTCTCGCCGTCCATCACATAGCCGCCATATTGGCCGCCGATCTCGGCGCGCCACAGGCGATCGCCCGTCACCACGTTCGCGCCGAACACGACGTTGCCGTAATAGCCCGAGCTGAAAAATAGTTCGTCGCCGACCGGGGTCGGAACGCTGCCGTCGCTGAACTGCGCGTCATAGGTGACCGTGCTTACATAGCCGCCGGTCGCCGCATTGATGATCTGCATCGGCACAGAACCGGAAGTCATGTTGTACGGCATCGACATGACCCGGCCGTTTGCATAGGCCGGGCCGTACGGGCGCCGATCGGGCGCGTAGCCGCTCGTTCCGACGTCGAAGCCCCACTGCGTCGCGCCGGTCGTGGTCGAGACGGCATAGGTATAGACGTGCCGATCTGACTTCACGACGTTGAAGAACACGCTGCCGGCACGTGCGGCGACCTCGCTCGGCGCACCTGCCGCGCCGATCGTCCAGGCATCGGCGAAGCTTGCCGTTGCGAAGCTTGCGCGAACATATCCGGTGTGGCCGGGATCGCGCTGCAGCGTCGACCAGTTCTCATCCGCCGCGAGCGGGGTCGGCGGAAGCAGCGCGGTCGGGCTGGGCGTCGGCGTCGGAACCGGCGTGGGGGTAGGAGTGGGCGTCGGCGTCGGAGTGGGTGTCGGCGTCGGGGTGGGTGCGACGACCACCACGCCGCCGCCGCTCGATCCACCCCCGCCCCCACCACTGCAGGCGCTTGCCAGCAAAAGGACGGCCAGCGGCGCCAGCGCAGTGTGCTTCATACTTCCCCCCGACATGTTCGAACGTAAAACGCTGTGACGTTCCTAATATCAACGGGATCGTTTCGGCAACCGGCCGGCCGCCATTATTGGGCGTTCACACCCGGTTGCACGAAAATCCTGTGGAACACCGACTATCGGGGCGCAGACTTCACGAACAGGTTGCGGTGCCAGAGCCCATCTTGCTCACCTTGCACTGTGCCCCGCCGCGCAGTTCGACGTCGCCCGATCCCAGGATCGAGACCGAGGCAGGCCCCGCCACGTTCGCGCGCACGCTGCCGGAACCCGCGATGGAGATGTCGGCGCCCTTGGCGGTGAACTGCTGCCCGCGCAGATCGCCCGAGCCTGCGATCGACACGTCCATCTTGTCCGCCCTACCGGCCACCGCGATGTTGCCCGAGCCTGCGATCGACAGCGACGCCTCGCTGGCGGCCATCGCGGCGATGTCGAGATCGCCCGATCCTGCAACCGCGCCGTCGAACTTGCCCTCGACGCGATCGATCCGCATCGTGCCCGACCCTGCGACGGCGCCATCGCTCAGCCGCGGCATGACGATGTGGATCTTGGCAGCATTACCCTTGTCCCACATCACGCCGGCGCGCTTGCGGCGCCCGACGTTGAGCGTCTTGCCGTCCAGCTGGATCTCGAGCTGATCGAGCACGGCAGGATCCCCCTCCGCCCGCACCGAAAAGGCGCCCCCGGTCCGAACGTCGATATCGTCCGAGCCCTTCAAAGCCACGCCGGTAAAGCCGCTCGCTGCGAACGTGCGGCTGGTGCCGGCGCCGCTCGGTTCGATCTTGGTGCCCTTGGCATCGTCCCAACTCGCGTGACAGGCGGTGGCGACGGGCAGCAGGGCAAGGATAAGCAGCGAACGCATGGCGGGTCTCCCGATCGTGTGTTGTGCCCATAATACACAATCGATGCGCAACGAAAAGGGGGCGTGAACCCAAGGTTCCGCCCCCTCTTGCGTCCGGTCCGGATCCGCGCCTCAGGCGGGAACCTTGTCCTTGTTGTGGATCGCCGCGGCCTTGCGCAGGATGTCCAGGATCTTCTCCAGCGCCGCCGGCTCGTCGATCTCTTCCATCGCGGCCAGCTCGCGGGCGAGGCGGCTGGCCGCGCCTTCGAAGATCTGGCGCTCGGAATAGCTCTGCTCGGGCTGGTCGTCGGCGCGGAACAGGTCGCGGACCACTTCGGCGATCGACACCAGGTCGCCCGAGTTGATCTTCGCTTCATATTCCTGGGCGCGGCGCGACCACATGGTGCGCTTGACCTTGGGCTTACCCTTGAGCGTATCCAGCGCTTCCTTGAGCGTCTTGTCGCTGGAAAGCTTGCGCATGCCCACGCTCTCGGCCTTGTTGGTCGGCACGCGGAGCGTCATTTTCTCTTTTTCGAAACGCAGGACGTAAAGTTCGAGCTGCATTCCAGCAATTTCCTGCTTCTGCAGCTCGATCACACGGCCAACGCCGTGCTTGGGGTAAACGACATAATCGCCGACATCGAAGGACAGCGCCTTTGCAGCCATGTGCGAGGAACCTTTCGTGAATTACCGGCCCCGGTTGGATTGCGGACCCCGCCCAGGCGCGCGGTACGCGGCGGACGGGAAAACACGGGGCATACGCTAGCGTCTCCGGGCGAAGGCGAGTCTTTCTGCCTTCGTCGCGCGCTATTTAACACGCTCGTAATAAAATTACCAGTGAAAGGTCACCCGCACCGCGCAGAAATCCATGCGCATGCTCCATTTCGGGCCGCTCACGCCGCGCAGCAGGGCTGCCGACGCTCAGTCGCCCGAGCCGGGGTTCGGCGAGAAATATTTGTCGAACTTGTCGGTCTCGGCCTTCATCGCATCGGCGTCGGCCGGCGCTTCGCCCTTGACCGTAATGTTCGGCCACTGCTCCGAATAGGTCCGGTTGAGCTCGAGCCACTTTTCCAGGCCGTTCTCGGTATCCGGCAGGATCGCCTCGGCCGGGCATTCCGGTTCACACACGCCGCAATCGATGCATTCGCTCGGATTGATGACGAGCATGTTCTCGCCTTCGTAGAAACAGTCGACCGGACAGACCTCGACACAGTCCATGTACTTGCACCGGATGCACGCGTCGGTGACGACATAGGTCATTGGGAAAACGGTCCTTGGTTGCGAACGATCAATGCGGGGGTCCTGCTATGCGCGGCCGACGCTCACGTCAATCGCCGGACATCTCCTGAACGCCGCGATCGGTGACGAGATCCTCGTAGCAGGCACGCGCCTCGCCCGGTGGGCCACGGCGGATGGGCAATGCCTCGACGCGGAGGACCCGCACCTTGCCCTGGATCGGGAAGGCCAGGATCGCGCCGATGCGCACGGAGGCAGACGAGCGTTCCACGCGCCGGCCGTCGATCCGCAGCAGGCCCTTCTCGCACAGCGCCTGCGCGGCGCTTCGCGTCTTCACGATCCGCGCGTACCATAAGAAGCGATCGAGCCGCATGGCGGGGCCATGGCCGGGCGCCTCAGCCATTGCGGAGCACCGCCAGCGCTGCAAACGCGTTTCCGGGCACCGAGACCGGCTTGGGCTTGGCAAGCGGCGTCAGGCCCTGCCAGATCCAGCGCTGCGGTGCGTCGGCATCCCCGCGCGCGGTGCGGAAGCCGAGTTGCGCCATCAGCCGCGCGATCGTATCGGGCTTGAGGCCGATCGAGGTGGCGAGTGCAGGATCGGGTGCGAACGGCTTGCGCCCCTGCCGCGCATCATGGGCCGATTGGGCGATCCGCTCGACCAAGTCGACCCGCACGGCCTGCGCGCCGAAGGGTCGGAAGCCGTGGAGGAGATCGGCACCCTTCGCATCGCGCGGCAGCACGACCGCAGCGTCCGGCGGGCCGCATTCCAATCCCATCAGCGCACGGCGACGCGTGGCGGCGCGCGGCTTGAGCAGCGCCGGCGCGAACACATCCAGCGTGCCGATCGTCATCCCGATCTTGCGCAGCCGGTGCCGGGCGGCACCATCCAATGCCTCGATCATCCCACCGGCGGCGCGGCGCGGCAGCAGCCCGCCCTGTTCGAGGAGCGCATTGGCCAGCGCGCGCAGCGGCGCGCCGGCGGCCGACTCGCGGGTGATCGCGTCCAGCTTGGCGAGCACCGGCAGGTCGGCGGCCACGCGTTCGGCAAACCAGCGCTCCAGCCGCGCCTGCACCGCGGCCTTGGCCTGCGGGTCCAGAACGTCGAGCGCGCGATCCAGCTGCACGCGCGGACGCACCAGATTCGCACCGGGCTTGAGTAGCGCAACATCATGCCCGCGCCAGTGGATCGCGGCGCCGATCTGTACCAGCTCCGCATCCGGCGCATCTGCCAACGCGGCGCCACGCCTGCGATACTCCCCCGCCAGTCGCTTCTCGGCCGCCGCGAGAAGCATCCGCTTGTCCCCCGCACGTGCCTCGGCCGCGACCTTGAACCGGAAACCTTCGAGCGTGCCGAGCGGATGCTCCTCGACGCTCACCTCGCCCTCGGGGCCGATCGTCACCGGCAGGGTGGAGGCGTCCGCGCCGATCTGGCGCAGCAGCACGGTCGTGCGCTTGTCGACGAAGCGCTGGGTGAGGCTGGCATGGAGCGCGTCGGACAGCTTCTCCTCGATCGCCCGCGTCCGCTCGGCCCAGTGCGCGGGCTCTTCCAGCCAGTCGGCGCGGTGGGCGATATAGGCCCAGCTGCGTGCCGCGGCGATGCGCCCCGCGAGCGTCTCGACATCGCCGCCCATATTGTCGAGCCGCTGAATCTCGTCGGCAAACCATTGGTGCGGTACATGTCCCCGCCCTTCGGAGAGATGCCCGAACAGTCTTCCCACGAAGCGTGCATGCGGATCCACGCCGAGCTTGCGGAAGTCGGGCAACCCGCAGGCCGCCCACAACCGGGCAACGGCGCGGGGCGAGCGCACCCGCGCGCGCACCCAATCCTCCTCGGCCAGCCGCTTGAGCACCGCGAGGTCGGTCGCCTGTGGTGCGGCGCGCAGCACCTCGGCCTGCGGCTTGCGCTCCAGGCTCGCGACCAGCGCGTCGATGCTGGCGAAATCGGGCTCGCCCTCGCGCCAATAGAGATGTTCGAGCCTGGGCACCTGGTGCCCTTCGATCGCCAGCACTTCCTCGGGGGTGAAGGCACTCGGCCCCTCCTCGTGGAGCGCGCCGAAGGTGCCGTCCTTCTGGTGCCGCCCGGCGCGACCGGCGATCTGCGCCATCTCGGCGATGGTCAGCCGGCGCTGGCGGCGCCCGTCGAACTTGTGGAGCGAGGCGAAGGCGACATGGTGCACATCCATGTTGAGCCCCATGCCGATCGCGTCGGTAGCGACGAGATAGTCGACCTCGCCCGCCTCGAACATCGCCACCTGGGCGTTGCGCGTGCGGGGCGACAACGCCCCCATCACCACCGCCGCGCCACCGCGCAGCCGCCGCAGAGCCTCCGCCACCGCATAGACTTCCTCCGCCGAGAAGGCGACGATCGCCGAGCGACGCGGCAGGCGGGACAGTTTCTTGGCGCCCGCATAGCTCAGCGTCGAAAAGCGCGGTCGGCCGACGATCTCGGCCTCGGGCACCAGCGCCTTGAGCATCGGCCGCAGGCTGTCCGAGCCGAGGATCATCGTCTCCTCGCGACCCCGCGCGCGCAACAGGCGATCGGTGAAGACATGGCCGCGTTCCGGATCGGCACCCAATTGCGCCTCGTCGAGAGCGACGAACGCGGTTTCGCGCTCCAGCGGCATGCTCTCGGCCGTGCAGCAGAACCAGCGCGCCTTGGGCGGCAGGATCTTTTCCTCGCCGGTGATCAGCGCGACCTCGGTCGGGCCCTTCATCCGGACGACGCGGTCATACACCTCGCGCGCCAGCAACCGCAGCGGGAAGCCGATCATGCCGCTGGCATGGCCACACATCCGCTCGACGGCGAGGTGGGTCTTGCCGGTATTGGTGGGCCCCAGCACTGCCGTGACGGGCGAACGGGCGAACTGGCTCATGTTGCTTTCAAGATCGTCGTCCGGGCGGCGTTAGGCAACTCCCTCGCACCGCATTTCTACAGATCCGCGACGGTTGCGGCCGGTTCGGTCCCTTCACCGCACGTTCCGCACGGGTCACCGCGCAGGGAGTCCACGGATTCCAAACTTAATTTGACTTTAAGGGCATGATTCCAGAGTGATTCGATGGACGCGCCGCTTTTGCCGCGCGCAAACGGGTCTTAGGGGCAGCACCGCTTGTTCTTTCGCGACGATCATGGCTCGGGCCTGGCCGGTGGCGGCGGGGGCCTGGCGCGCGCGATACCGGCGGTCGTGGTCCCGGCGCGGATCGGCAAGCGGCTGGCGACGCTGGACCTCGTCCCCGATCTCGGTGCCGATATCGGCTCGCGCACATGGTTCCGTGGCGCGGCAACCTGCGCGGCGTTGTGCGCTGCTACCTGGATGCTGTCCCCCGGTTTCGATCGGCCGATCATCGGGATCGCGCCCGCGCCGCTGCGAGGTGAGGCGAACGAGGCGCAGCAGGCGCAGGCGATCGCGCCGCTCGCGAAAGGCGCGCGCACCGGCACCCACGTCGCCGCGACCGTCCTGGTCAAGCCGCTGACCGACACGCCGGAGCGGCCGATCATCGAGCATGAAGCGCGGCTGGGAAGCGGCACGATGCTGCGCAGCGTGCTGCAGCGCTCGGGCGTCGGCGAAGCGGATGCCGGGATCGTCGCCACCCTCGTGTCGGGCGCGATGCCGCTCGGCCAGATCCAGCGCAACACCGTGCTGGAAATGACCCTGGGCCGCCGCGTCGACACGTCGCAGCCGCGTCCCCTCGAGAAGCTTGCCTTCCGTGCCGCATTTGACCGGCGCATCGAGATTGTCCGCACGGGCGCTGCGCTGGCGATCCGGTCGATCCCGATAGCGATCGATCGCACGCCGCTGCGCGTGCAGGGCCTGATCGGATCCAGCCTCTATCGCTCCGCCCGCGCCGCCGGCGCGCCCGCCAAGGCAGTGGAAGGCTTCCTGCGCACGCTGGCCAGCCGTGTCTCGGTCTCGAAGCTGGGATCCTCGTGCAGGTTCGACATGATCCTCGGCCAGGCCCGCGCCGCCACCGGCGAGGTTCAGTACGGCCAGCTGATGTACGCAGGGGTCACCGGCTGCGCGAACGGCATCCAGCTCGCGCCCTGGGAAAGCGACGGCAAGACCGAGTGGTTCGATGCCAGCGGCACCGGCGGCCGGAATGGCATGATGAACATGCCGGTCAACGGCCGCTTCTCCTCTGCCTTCGGCATGCGGATGCACCCAATTCTCGGCTTCAACCGCATGCACAAGGGCATCGACATCGCCGCGCCCTACGGCTCACCGGTCTATGCCGCGGTCGACGGCGTCGTGCGCGTGGCAGGGGGTGCCTCGGGCTATGGCAATCTCGTGCGGATCGATCATGGCGGCGGCTTCGCCACCGGCTATGCGCATCTCAGCAAGGTGATGGTCCGCCCCGGCCAGTCGGTGCGCAAGGGCCAGCAGATCGGCCGCAGCGGCAATTCCGGCCTGTCGACCGGCCCGCATCTGCATTTCGAAACGACCCGCAACGGCCAGGCGGTCAATCCGCGCGCGGTGTCGTTCGTGTCGGTGCGCCGCCTCACTGGCGGGGCGCTGGGCGCGTTCCGGGCGAAGCTGCACGGACTGATGGCGGTCCCCGTTGGCCACGGCGTGCAGAAGGACGCGGCGGAGTAGACGGTCGTCCGCCCAGCTTGCGCTGGGACAACGGCGTACTGCTGACTTATCGCCCCTGCGCCCGCCAGCGGCGGATGGTCCGCTCGATGCTCGCCTCCTCGCCGCCTGCCTCACGCCACAGCTCGGAGAAGAGCGGGTCGTCCGAGGCCGGGCGCTTCTCCGGCTCGAGATCGTCGAACAACAGTCGCACCGGCGTCGCCACGCCTTCCCCCACCGCGATACATTCCCGGTTGCGGAGCGCCGGGATCGCATCGAGGAAGCCGCGCGCACCCTCCGGCATCGCCGCGCGGACGAAGGCCTGGTCGCGCTCGTTGTTGAGCCGCATCGACAGGATGGTGCCGCACTGGGAGAGCACGCCTTCGGCGAGGTCCGAGGGTCGCTGGGTGATCAGCCCCAGAGACACCCCGTACTTACGCCCTTCCTTGGCAATCCGGCTGAGGATCCGCCCGACCGAGGAGCCATCGGCATTGCGCTCGTTCGGCACATAGCGGTGCGCCTCTTCGCAGACGAGCAGCACCGGCCGCTTCGCCTCGCCCCGCGACCAGATTGCATAGTCGAACACCATCCGGCTGAGCACTGCGACGACGACGCTGGTGATCTCGTTCGGCACCCCCGACACGTCGATGATTGAAATGGGCTTGCCGCCGCCGGGCAAGCGGAAGATGCGCGCGAGGAACGCCGCCATGGTGTCCGCGACGAGCATGCCTGAGAACATGAAGGCATACCGGGGATCGCCCTTCACCTCGTCGATCTTGCTCTTCAGTCGAAGATAGGGCGCCGTGTCGGTCGCCTTGTCCATCTTGCCCATGTCGAGCGTGAGGGCGTTGGTGAGGTCCGACAGGAGATAGGGCACCGGCGCATCGACGGTAAGCCTGCCGATCTCCTGCCCGATCCGGTTCTTGGCGCGCGCGGCGAGCAGGCATTTGGCGAGGATGTCGGCGTCCACCTGCCGCTCGGGCCCGGCGCTGGTGAGGAACACCTCGCAATGTTCCTCGAAGTTCATCAGCCAATAGGGCAATTGCAGGTTGGATACGTCGAACAGCGCGCCGTTGTGCTGGAAGGCCCGGCCATATTCGCCGTGCGGATCGATCATCACGACATGGCCCTGGGGCGCCAGCTGGCAGATGCGGTGCAGGATCAGCGCCGCTGCGGTCGACTTGCCGGTACCGGTGGAACCCAGCAGAGCGAAATGCTTGCCCAGCATCGCATCGACATAGAGCGCGGCACGGATATCGCGGGTAGGATAGACGGTGCCGGCCTCGATATGCGCGCGATCCTCGGCCGCGTAGATCTGGCGCAGATCGGCAGTGTTGACCGGGAACACCTCCGCACCCGGCGTGGGATAGCGGGTGACGCCACGGCGGAAGCGGTAGAGCTTGCCGGTCAGCCGCTCCTCGTCGCCCTCGCCAAGAAAATCGATCGCCGCCGCGATCCGCTTGCCCGAGGGATCGAGCCGCGCCGTCCGGATGCTCGCGACCAGCCACGCGTTGCCCACCCGGATCTTGACCTGCGCGCCCACTTGCCCGGCATTGGCAAGAGCGGTGTCGCCGCTCCCGGCAAGCGCATCGACTTCGGCGAGATCGAGCAGCACCTGGCTGGATGCACCCGCTATCTCGAAGACCGCGCCGATCGCGCGGGGGCCGCCGGACAGGCGCGGGCCCGGCGCACTGCTGCTGCGCTCCTCGCTTTCGAACCCGCCGACGCGAAACTGGCCTTCCATCGTGCATCCCCCAAAAAGGCGGACAGGGGATGCAACGGAGGGAGTTAAGACGGGGTGTGCGTACCGATCAGAATCGGCGCCACAGCGCGCCCGCCCCCCAGCCGAACAGGAAGGAGACGCCCACTGCCACCAGGCCGTAGACGATGCTGTGCTGATCGGCGCTGGTGGCCACGAAGCGCTCGAACCCCGATTTGCGAATCGCGATCGGCCGCACCGCCGCCGCCAGCACCCGCCCGTCGCGGATCAGGAAGGTCTCGGCGGTGAACCGGCCCACCGGCACCCGTGCCGGGATGGTGAGCCGCGCGCGGTAGAGCACGCCGCCGGTGATCTCGACCGCGCCCGGCGCCTCGTAGAACAGCCCGGTGCGCCGCTTGAGATCGACCAGGCCCTGATCGAAGCGCTGCTGCACTTCGGGTGCCGCGCCCGAGGCTGGCGAAAGCTGCAGGCTGTCAAGGCCGAGTTCATAGATGGCCCGGGTCCGCTCATCCACCAGCTGGCCGATCGGTCGCGACGAGGCCATCGCATAGAAGCTGGGCGCCGATCGATAGCGCATCTGCGCGGCGTTGACCCAGATGCCGGCGACCTTGGACTTCTCCCGAACCACCACCGACTCCGTGGGGCCCTTGATCACCACCACGATATCCGCCGGGCGCTCGCCCTGCTGCGGGGCGCTGCCGCCCGGATAAAGGATCGCGCCGAACAGCAGCAACTCGGCGCCGGTGAAGCTGTAGGCGATCTCGATGTCGCGCTGCGACACATCGGGTACCAGCTCGGGCTTTGCCTGCGCCATCAGCAGCGGCGCGAACAGCACCAGCGCCCAGGCCTTTCTCACGCCGCGCCCACCGAATAGAGCTCGTCCGGCCGCCAGGCGAGGCCGAGCAGCATGCGCGCGGCGACCGTTAGCACGATCAGCGCGAGGATCAGCCGCAGATATTCGGGCTTGGCCTTCGCCGCGAAGCGCGCGCCGAGCTGTGCGCCGATCACCGAGCCGACCAGCAGCAGGATCGCCAGGACGATGTCGACCGCCTTGGTGGTCGTCGCGTGCACCATCGTCGCCACGGCCGTGGTGAACAGCGTCTGGAACAGCGAGGTGCCGACCACCGTCTGCGTGCCCATGCCGAGGATGTAGAGCATCGCCGGCACCAGGATGAATCCGCCGCCCACGCCCAGCAGCATGGTCAGCACGCCCGTGAACACGCCGAGCAGCAGCGGTGCGAGCGGCGAGATGTACAAGCCCGAGGCATAGAAGCGCCAGCGGAAGGGCAGCGCGGCGACCAGCGGATGATGGCGCCGTTTGCGCGCCTTGGGCGGCTTGGCACCGCGAGAAACCCGGATCGCACCGACCGATTCCTTGGCCATCAATCCACCGATCGAGCCGAGCAGCACCACGTAGAGGATGCCGATCACGACGTCGATCTGGCCACTGGCCTGCAGCAGCTTGAACAGCCATGCCCCCAGCAGGCTGCCGAGGATGCCGCCGGTGACGAGCACCGCCCCCATCTGCACGTCCACCCCCTTGCGGCGGAAATGCGCGAAGACGCCCGAGACGCTGGCCCCGGTCACCTGACTTGCCGCGGAGGCCGCTGCCACGGTCGGCGGGATGCCGTAGAAGATCAGCAGCGGCGTGGTGAGGAACCCCCCGCCCACCCCGAACATGCCGGAGAGGAGACCCACGCCTAGCCCCAGCGCCACGATCACGAGCGCGTTGACCGATAGGTTGGCGATGGGAAGGTACAGATCCATGCGGGCCTAGACCTAGCCCGTTTCGGACGGCGTGCGAAAGGGCGAACCGGTGCTTTTGCGATCCCCGCCTTCAGAAGTCGCTGCCAAGGGTGATCGCCACGCCGGAGCCCGGCCGAGCGTTGCCCGCCACACGCTGGCGCCAGTCCAGTGCGAGCCGCGCCTGCGCCGCGCCGATCGGCAGCGTGGCTACCAGCGTCGGCCCAAGGTCGAGCCGCTGGGCCTCGCGCTGCGCAGCCCCCCATGCCCCTAGGCCGAGCGCAAGGCGAATCGTGCGGCGCTGGACAACCTCGCCGATCAGGCGCAACGCGCCGTCTGCATAGCGCTCCGTCCGCGCCCGCCGGATGGCGCCCGCCTGGCCATAGGCTTCCAGCCGGAAGCCCGGCGCGATCGACTCGGTGAGCCCCGTGACCACACCCACGGCGGGGCCGCCATGCACCCCGTCCAGCGCCACCCGATGCTCCAACACAAGCCGGACCGGTGCCCGCAGCGGCTGCCAGTCGATCCCGATCGCCGCCTCGGTGCCGCGGCCCCGCAGCGGCCCGGCAACGCGCGCATAGCCGGCCAGTCGACGACGCGCGATCGGGCGAAAGGCGAGGCGGAAGCCGGCCTGACTTCCCCCGAGCTGGCCAGCGCCGGGCGCCGCGCCAATGCCGCGGCCCGGCCGCACGACCAGCCAGCTGCTGAGCTGCCAGCGATCGTGATAGGGCAGCGGCACGACCGGAAACGCAGGGTTTGCCGCAGCCGGCGGCTGCGGTCGCGGGAGCGTCGACCCGATCTGCGAGGCTGACGCTTGTTCGTCGGGCGGCAGGGAGAATGCCGCAGGTACAAGTGCCGCGCTGAACGGTGCCGGCTGCGGCTTCGCGAACGGCACGGAATGCGCGGTCGATCCGGAGAACGCGCGCACCGGCAGCGGAGCCCGTTCCACGATCAACGACCGGTGTCGGAACATCGAAGGGGGGATCGGCAACGATGCTGGCGGCGGCGTGGCGGGCGCGTCCTGCGGCGACAGCATCGCCACCCGCACCCCGATCCAGCCGAGTACGACCGCGCCGACGAACCGCAAGGGTCGCCCATGGCCCCGGGCGCTCATGCCGCAGCCGTTGCGGCAGATGCCATGGAAGCCGCCCCCGCGTCGGGGAAATGGTGCGCAGTCTTGTCCCACCGCACCGGGCCGCCCAGCAGCAGCCGAACATAGATGCTCAGCGCCCGCCGCGCCGCGAGCAAGCCGATATAGTTCGCGACGATCATGCGCGGGGCCGAGAGCAGGCCCTCGCCGATGCC